>JAIRNY010000014.1 GCA_031257835.1 Candidatus Endomicrobiellum cryptotermitis | reverse complement strand
GAGACAAATATGCAAGATAGACATCTACTTGTAACAAATGAACATTTGTCAGATATAAAAGACTTTGATAAAAAGATTGACTTTATAAAAATATTTCAGAAAATGTATATAAACGACATTCCTTTGGTATTAGTTTAATATTAAGTACAAGAAAAGAGTAAAAAGATGACATAGTCATTTTTTAAGAGCTTTTATTTTAGTAAGTGACAATTTAGTACTTTTAGCAATCAAGTCTATTTTAAAAGTAAAGATAAACTACGAATACAAAAAGACCTGCAGAAAGTGATAATTATTTAAATCAAGGAGTTGAAGGGTTAAAAGCAGCCAGCCCGTACAAGATAGTCTTGTTTGGATCTTACGCTGAAGGTACTGCAAAACGTGACAGCGATATAGATTAATGGTAATATTGGATAATGAGTATCTTTCTGACGAAACGAAAAAAGATTGCAAGGTAATAGAGTTGATAGGATGATATACATTATAAATATGTAGAAGAACAAGTCTAGGCCTTTGACAAAATTGCGTTAGAAGTAGAACAAGTAATTAAAAAAGAGTTAGGCACAACCACTCCTGACTTGACCTTTTGAGTTCTTCTGATCGGCCAAGGCAGGTATATAGTTATATAGTATTTTATCAATGCTACTAATAGGAAATTTAAGGTGTTACTATCTGCTGTTTGTGTATTTTTTGGTGGAGCTTTTGGTGCTTTGAGTAGGTTTTTAATATCAGAGTTTTTTTGTATAACAAAGTGGGGAATTCCATTCACTTTAATATTTATAAACTTTTTTGGTTGTTTGTTTATGGGCATTTTTAGTAGTTTGGTTGAGTTGTTTGATCACAGTAATAGCGTTAAGCATTTTTTGCTTGTAGGTTTTTTAGGAGGCTTTACAACTTTATCATCTTTTTCGTTAGAGTTTTTTGAGTTAATAAAAAATTCTCAATTTTTTTTAGGATTTTTATATGTGTTTTTGTCAATTGTATTATCGTTGAGTGGCTTTTATTTTGGATATGCGTTAATTAAAACTATTATAAAGTATTAGTAAATTTATTTTGTGGAAATAAATATGAAATTTGGTTTTGTAAAAGTTGCAGCAGCGACTCCATATGTACATGTTGCGGATCCGTTAGCAAATAGCACGGAAATAACAAAGTTAATAAAACAGGCAAATTCTTATAATGTGGAAGTTTTAGTTTTTCCTGAACTTTGCACAACGGGCTATACTTGTGGAGAATTGTTTTTATCTAATGTTATTTTAAGTTCTGTTAATAATGCGCTTTCGGATATTTGTAAAGCAACTTTAGGTAAAAATATTTTAGTTTTTGTGGGCAGTCCTGTGAAGGTGAACAGTAAACTTTATTCTTGTGCTATTGCTTTACAAAACGGTAAAGTTTTAGGGGTAGTTCCTAAAACGTATTTGCCAACATATTGTGAATTTTATGAAACTAGACATTTTGCTTCTGGTAAAAATATTGATGGTGAAATTAACATTTGTGGGCAAAACTGTTTTTTTGGAACAGATATAATTTTTGAAGCAAAAAATGCTGAACCATTAAAAATTGCTGTTGAAATATGCGAAGATATATTTGTCCCCGTACCACCGTCTAGCAAACATATAAAAGCTGGAGCGTCTGTAATAGTAAACCTTTCTGCTTCAAATGAACTTATTGGCAAAAGCGATTATAGAAAAACACTTATTAAAGCTCACAGTGGTAGACTTTCTTGTGGGTATGTGTACGCTTCTGCAGGAACTGGAGAGTCTGTAAGCGATATAATTTTTTCTGGCCATCGCATAATAGCTGAAAATGGGGAAATAATTAAAGAAAGCCCTCTTTTTGAAACAGGTCTTACAATAACAGAAATTGACACGCAAAAATTAGACTATGAACGTCGTAGATTAAATGTTTTTAAAACAGGCATTTTTAATTATAAAGTTGTTAAGTTTGACTTTGACATTAACACTACAAATTTAACACGCAATATCTCGCCTTTACCTTTTGTCCCTGACGATAGCAACTCTTTATCTAACAGGGCTGAGCTAATACTGCAGATGCAGTCTCAAGCTTTAGCTCAAAGGTTAGAATTTACAAATTTAAATGCTGTAATAGGCATTTCTGGTGGCCTTGACTCTGCACTTGCATTGTTAGTTGTTTTAAGAAGTTATAAACTTTTAAAAAGGGATTTAAAAGGCATTATTGCTGTTACTATGCCCGGCCCTGGTACAAGCAAAAAAACGCTTAAAAATGTGTATGGCATGTCTGAATCGTTTGGAATAAAAATAAAAGAAATTTCTATAATAGAAGCGTTAAATAAACATTTAAAAGATATTGGACATGATGGAAATAAAAATGTTTCCTACGAGAATGCTCAAGCTAGAGAACGTACACAGGTTTTAATGGACATAGCTAATCAGCAAAAAGGACTTGTTATAGGTACGGGTGACTTATCAGAAAATGCTTTAGGATGGTGTACTTATAATGGCGACCATATGTCCATGTATGCTATAAATGCGTCTATTCCAAAAACGCTTGTAAAATATCTTATTTCTTATGAATCCAAACGAGTTAAAAAATATGAAAAAGTTTTAACAGACATTTTAAATACGGAAATTAGTCCTGAGCTCTTGCCATCTAAAAGTGGTAAAATTTTGCAAATAACAGAACGTATAGTTGGTCCTTACGAGCTTTGCGATTTCTTTTTATATTACACAGTGCGTTTTGGGCAAAGTCCAGATAAAACTCTTTTTTTTGCATCTAAAGCATTTTCTAAAAAATACAGTAAAAAAGAAATAAAAGTGCATTTTGTAAACTTTATAGAACGTTTTTTTTCAAATCAGTTTAAACGCAATTGTATGCCAGACAGTATAAAAGTTGGTACAGTAGCTCTATCCCCTAGGGGAGACTGGAGAATGCCTACAGAAGCTAGCAAAGAGCAATGGTTAAAAAGTTTAAAATAGTTTAGTTTTAGTAACTTAACCGTCAATAATTTTCATTTTAATTACGCGCATATGTTTCCATTTGCCTGTTTTGTATCTTTTATAACAGAAAAACATGAGCATAACACAGTAAACAGTTAAGACACTCCAACATGGATATAATCCTAATTTTAAAATTCCAACGATCAAGTACATTAGTGCACTTATAAATAGTGCAAGTTTTATAACAAGTTGCATTACAAATTTTGTGTCCCCTGCACCTTTGATTGCGGAAGAAAATACTATACTTGCAGCTTCAAACAAAGCAGACGAAGCAATAAATCGGAATAATATTAATACAGTTGGTCTTATTTGCTCAATGATGAAAGTATCTTTCCCTCTTGAGAAAGGGTATATAAACATGTCAGGGAATATTAAAAATGCAATAACAAGAATCGTAACATAAGTAAATGTTATATGCATTACTGATTTTATAGCTATTTGAGCAATAGAAGCTTTGTTTTTACCCAAATAGTTCCCAACAATTATTGAAGTTGTCATGCCAAAACCTAGCAATGGCATATACGCAATATTGTATATATTCATTGCCATATTAGACGCTATAAGTTCATTTTTACCTAAAGTCCCTATTACAAGTGTAAAAAGAGTAAACACGGATAAGTCAAAAGACATATGTATTCCGTTTGGTAATCCAAACTTTATTAAACATTTTATTTTATCGACTTTTAGTTTTGTATTCCTTGTTTTATATAATGTGTTATGTTTTTTAGATATCATTGGTATAAGTAGTAACATAAAAGCTACAAAAAAACCTATGATAGTTCCTATTGCAGCTCCAACTATTCCAAGTTCAGGAAATCCGCATTTACCAAAAATTAAAAGATAGTCAAAAACTATGTTTACTGCTACACCTGCTATGTTTACAAGCAAAATAACAGTTGTTTTGCCTCTACCTGAATAAAAGCCAGATAGTGCTGTAAGTGCAAAATATGTGAATGATCCATAACATAGCGTATTAAAATATTTAACTTCTTCACATATTATACTTTTTGGGTGCCCTATAAAATTAAATATATCTTGAGAAAAGAAAGTAAAAATAATAAGCACAAAAGCACTTAAGATTACTATATAAAAACTTTGCCAAACAGTGTTGCCTATTGAATGGTACTCTTTTTTGCCATTATACTGAGCAACAAAAACGTCTACATAGGCTGTCATTCCGGCAAAAATATTTATAAGGGAACAGTTTAAAAGGCCTGATGGGAGCGATGCTGCATAAGCATCTTTAGAATACCATGCAAGAAAAAATCTATCAATGAAAGATTGGAAAGCCCATGCGCTTGTAGAAATAATTAATGGAATTGCTATTTTAAAAATTTCTTCATAACCAGCAGTAGCAAACCAGCGTCGTTTTATGTTTTTATAAATTCGATAAAACATATAGATTCACACTTAATATCATTATAATATATTAATACTAAACAAATTTTAGGATCTTCAAAATTGGTATTGTTTATTTTAAGTTAGTTAGGAGAGGATGTCTGTATTAAGTATTCTACCAAATTTATCATAAATTTCACAATATCTAAAAAGTTTTGCTGGTAATAAGTTAAACATTAAATCACGTAGAGTTTTCGGTACTACAGTTTGGTGTTGGTCTAGGTAATAACCTTTGCCTGTGGCTCCAATAGTGTCAATCATCCACCTAAAGTCTTCGTCAGAATATTTTTTCCAAAGGTCTGGGTCTGCGTCTGCCTCTTCTAAGTAACCGCACTGCTCTAAATGCTTTAAAAGTCTAACTAAAGCATAAATTGAGCAATTCATATAGGTTTGCCCTTCATAACGTTTACCCACGCCGTCTATATAATAAAAATGGCTCCCGTTAAAGACTATATGACCTGGTTCTCCATTATAAGTCTCTATTCCTATGTATGCCCTTGCTTTACTTTGAGCCTCTGAAAAGCCTCTATTTTTAAATTCTTTATATAATTGTTGATATAATGAGTTAGTATTACTACTATTGCTGATTGAAGTATTAGTATTACTATTATTGCTAATTGAAGTATTAGTATTACTATCGTCAATATTTTCTGATAAATTGTTAGGTTGATCTTGCGTGATAATACGTCTAACATCTTGTAAGCAAGATGTTAACAAAAAGGTTAATAATATTAGTAGTGATAAAATAATGTATGTGTATTTATTCATAAGTTATAACAATTATAGTATATTAAATATTTATTGTCAATATATTGTCAATAATAAAATGTGAAAAATTAGCAAATTCGTATAAGTTTTTGCTAAAACTTAACCATAAATACGACACTGTTAAGCTCAAGTACTGTAGTATAAATTGATTTTTTGTTCATAGTATGATAAAATTCCGTCTATTAGTTTTTATTAAAAGCGCTGCTAGCTCAATTGGTAGAGCAAACGACTCTTAATCGTTAGGTTATAGGTTCAATTCCTATGCAGCGCAGTTTATGTTTCTTTGTTTACAACACAATGCGGGCGTGGCGGAATTGGCAGACGCGTATGGCTTAGGACCATATACCATAAGGTGTGGGGGTTCAAGTCCCTCCGTCCGCATATTCTTTATAAATCCATAAATTTAGATTGATTGTTAGTAGGTTAAAGGTGAAAAAAAAGTAAATGGCGCAAGAGACAAAAACAGTTGATTTTAAATCTACGGTTATAGATAGGAAACCGTGTTCTATAACTATTGATGTTGAAGTTGCAGAAAATGTAGTTTCCTGTGAAATAGACAATACACTTACCCAAATCCAAAAATATGCAAAAGTGGATGGTTTTAGGCAAGGTAAGGTGCCTATGAGCATTGTGAAGCAACAATTTTCAAGCCAGGCTAAAGATAAAGTAATGGAAAATATTGTAAGAAAGACAGTTTTAAATGCGTTAGAAAAAGAAGGTTTTACGCCTATAGAGTTTCCTGTGATAGATGAGTTTGATTATGAGTTAGGGCAAGTTTTAAAGTATCGTTTTTGTGCACAATGCCATCCAAAAGTTGAATTAAAAGATTATAAAGGTATTCCCATAAAGAAAGAAGTTTTTAAGATTACTGATGCGAATTTAAACCAAAGTTTAGATGCTTTAAGAAAAAGAAATGCAAGACTTGTAGAATCTAAGTCTGAGGTTAAAAAAGATAGTTTTGTAAGTGTAGATTATGAAGCTTTTGATAATGAAGGTAAACCTTTGCCTGAAACTACGTCTAAAGGGCATATGTTAGATTTATCTTCACAAAATACTCTTAAGGGTTTTAAGGATGCATTAGTTGGTGCAAAAGTTGGTGAAGAAAAAGATGCTAAAATAGAATATCCTGCTGATTACCCAAATAAAGCGTTAGTAGGAAAAACGATCTCTTTTAAAGTAAAAGTAATTGAAATTAAAGAAAAACAACTTCCAGAACTTAATGATGATTTTGCAAAAGATATGGGTACAGAGAATTTAGAAGATTTAAAAAGCAAAGTAAAAGAAACTATGGAAATGGCAGAGAAACGTCGTCAAGATATGGAAGTTGAAAAACAAATTATAGACTATTTACTTGAAAGAAATAAATTTGAAGTACCTTCTTCTTTAGTAGCAGAACAGAAAATTGCTCTTATAGAGAAAATGAAGTCTTACATGCAAAATCGAGGTGCTCCTAAAGAATATATTGCAAATCAAGTTGAACTTGGTGATTCAAAGTTTGTTCAAGAAGCAGAAAATAATGTTAGGCTTTCTTATATTTTAAATTCAATATGCAATGTTGAAAATCTTGTAGTAACAGACACAGATATTGATGCAGAAAAAAATAAAATGAAAGCTTCTAATCCAGGCAGAGATGCTGACGTTGATAAGTATTTTAGTGAAAAAAGGAAAAATATAACGGTTTCTTTGAAAGAGCAAAAACTTTTTAGTTTTTTAATTGAAAATGCAAAAGTGGAAACAGAAGAAAAAGACATGTGATAGGTTAGGAGGATAAATGCCGTCTGTAATGCCAACAGTAATTGAAAGGTGGAGTCAAGGTTCTGCTGTAACTTATGATTTATATTCAAGACTTCTTAGAGATAGAATTATCTTTGTAGGTGGTTACGACGGGTCTATTGCAACAGACTCTGCTAACATATTAATAGCACAACTTTTATATTTAGATTCTGAAGAGTCGGAAAAGGATATAAGTTTGTATATTAATTCTCCTGGTGGTATGGTTACTGCTGGACTTGCAGTTTATGATACTATGCAGTTTATAAAGAGTCCTATAACTACGATTTGCATGGGTATGGCTATGTCTTTTGGTGCTGTGTTACTTGCTTCAGGTACAAAAGGTAAAAGATATGCTTTAACACATTCTCGTATTATGATACATCAGCCTTTGATATATGGCGGAGGCCTTTCTGGTACAGTGTCTGATATAAATATAGAAACAAAAGAGTTGCTTTCTACAAAAAATAAACTTTCAGAAATATTAGCAAAACATACAGGAAAAACTACAGAGCAAGTTTTAAAAGATACAGATAGGAATTATTATATGTCTGCTCAGGAAGCAAAAGAGTATGGACTTGTTGATGAAGTTGTTGTTAGTTTAAAGTAATATTATAATGTTAAGTAGGTTTATAATGAGTAAAGAGTTTAATGAACATTGCATTTTTTGTGACAAAACTTATCCAGAAAAGCTTGTAGGAACAAGTGGTTTTTATATTTGCCAAACCTGCGCAAAAATTTCTTTAGACATGTTTAAAGATTTTAATAAAAACAGTTTTGAAAGTGCTGGACTTAACTTGTTAAAGCCAAGAGAAATCAAAAGTATCCTTGACAGTTATATTGTAGGGCAAGAACACGCAAAAAAAACTTTGTCTGTGGCAGTGTATAACCACTATAAAAGATTACAAAACGTTATTTTAGATAGTAAAGATGATGTTGAGCTACAGAAGTCTAATGTTTTACTTATAGGACCAACTGGTACTGGCAAAACATTGTTAGCACAAACTTTAGCAAAAATTTTAAAGGTTCCGTTTGCTATTTCTGATGCTACAACTTTGACGGAAGCCGGGTATGTTGGGGAAGATGTTGAAAATATACTTTTAAGACTTATTCAAAATGCAAATTATGATATAGAAAGGGCGCAAAAAGGTATTGTTTATATAGATGAAATAGACAAAATCGCAAGAAAGTCTGACACGCCTTCAATAACAAGAGACGTTTCTGGAGAAGGTGTACAACAATCTCTTTTAAAAATTCTTGAAGGAACAGTTGCAAGTGTGCCTCCACAGGGTGGAAGAAAGCATCCTCAACAAGAATATATAAAAATAGACACCACAAATATTTTGTTTATTTGCGGTGGCGCTTTTGATGGTCTTGAAAAAATAATAGAAGAAAGACTATCTAAAAAAATTTTAGGTTTTATAACAAATGGCATAGATAATAGGGAAAACTTTAAGACTACCGATTTTGCTTTATCTAATGTCGAAAGTCAAGATTTAATAAAATTCGGTCTTATACCAGAATTTATTGGTAGGTTGCCGGTTGTTAGTAGTCTTAACCATTTATCTGTTTTAGATTTAGTTCATATTTTAACTGAACCTAAAAATGCGCTGGTAAAACAGTACAAGAAAATGTTTTCTTTAGAAAACGTAGAGCTCGAATTTGAGCAAATTGCTTTAGAATCAATAGCTAACGAAGCTTTTAAAAAAGGGGCAGGAGCTAGAAGTTTGAGGTCTATTATAGAAAATATTTTAATGGATGTTATGTTTAATATTCCTGAGGATACGTCAATAGAAAAAGTTATAGTTAGAGAAAATGCTGTATTAAAAAAAGAAAGTCCTGAGTTTGTGTATAAAAAAAAACAAAGGAGCCCAAATGAGCGAATTGGATAGATTTATCACTGATAAAAGTGAAGGTCTAAAAATTCCAGATACATTACCTCTTCTTCCAGTAAGAGATATTATTTTATATCCTGCTATGGTGTTACCTTTAGCTGTAGGGAGGGAAAAGTCTATTAGATCTTTAGAAGAGTCGATGGCTACCAATAGACTTATTTTTGTTGTAACTCAGAAAAATGTTCAAGCTGAAGATCCAACCCCAGACGATGTTTACAATATAGGCACAATATGCGAAGTTTTACAAATATTAAAAATGCCAGACGGAACTTTAAAAGCTTTAGTTGAGGGGATTTCTAGAGCTCAGTGGACAGATTTTAAGCTTAATGATAAGGGGTATATAGAAGTTGGTGTAAATGTTTTTGATGAAAAAACTGAAAAGACACCAGAATCTGAAGCGATTATGAGAAGAGCTACATTTCTTTTTGAGCAGTATGTAAAACTTAACCCAAGAATGCCTATGGAAATTTCTATTGCTGTAAATAATATTGTTGCTCCTGCAATACTTGCTGATACTATAGCATCGCATCTTGTTATAAAAAATAATGATAAACAACAAGTTTTAGAGTTAGTTAATCCTATAGAACGTTTGGAAAAAATAGTACAAATACTTAACTCTGAAATAGAAATATTAAATATAGAAAGACGTATACAAAATAGGGTGAGAAACCAAATTGAAAAAACTCAAAAAGAGTATTATCTTACAGAGCAGATGAAAGCTATCCAAAAAGAGCTTAAACAGAACGACGATGTTCAAAAAGATGTAGACGAGCTAAAAGAAAGATTGAAACAGACGAAAATGCCGCAAAATGCTTTAGATGCTGCAGAAAAAGAAATAGCAAGACTAGAAAAAATGATGCCTATGTCTCCAGAAGCGAGCGTTATAAGAAATTATATAGAATGGATTTTAGATTTGCCTTGGGAGAAATCTACAGAAGATAACTTAGATTTAAAAAGAACTAAAGAAATTTTAGACCAAGATCATTATGCTTTAGAGAAAGTTAAAGATAGAGTATTAGAGTATCTTGCAGTACTTTCTAGGGTAAAAAAGATTAGAGGGCCTATCCTTTGTTTTATAGGGCCTCCTGGAGTTGGTAAAACTTCTATTGCAAAATCTGTGGCTAGAAGCTTAGGTAGAAATTTTGTAAGAATTTCTATGGGAGGTGTTAAAGAAGAAGCAGAGATACGAGGACATAGGCGTACTTATATAGGATCTATGCCTGGCAAAATTATACAGTCTATGAAAAAGGCTGGTTCTAATAATCCTGTGTTTATTTTAGATGAAATAGATAAAATGGGTTCTGACTGGAGAGGGGATCCCTCTGCTGCTTTGCTTGAAGTTTTAGATCCAGAACAAAATTATGCTTTTGGTGATCATTATTTAGATTTAGAGTTTGATTTGTCTAATGTTATGTTTATAACTACAGCAAACTCTCTTAGCAATATCACTAACACTTTATTAGATAGACTTGAACTTATACGATTTTCTGGATATACAGACCAGGAAAAGCGTAAAATAGCAGAAGATTTTATAATACCGCGACAGTTAAAAGACCATGGATTGAGTGCACAAGAACTAATTTTTGCTCCAAATGCTTTAGATGCAGTAATTAAAAATTATACCAGAGAAGCAGGTGTTAGAAATTTGACAAGAGAAATTGCTAGCTTGTGCAGAAAAGTTGCAAAAGAGTTAGAGCTTAATAAAGAATTAAAAACACTAACTATTACTACAAAAAATTTGAATAATTATTTGGGAGTACCTTTTTATGAGAGGGAAACTGTACCTGAAAATGATATTGGAGTTGTCACTGGGCTTGCTTGGACAGAAGTTGGAGGTGAGATTCTTACAATAGAAGTAAATAAAATGAAAGGTAAAGGGTCTTTAGTTCTTACAGGAAAACTTGGAGATGTAATGAAAGAATCTGCTCAGGCAGCTTTGACATATGTTCGTTCTTCTTCAATAAAACTAGGAATAGATGAAAATATTTTTTCAAATACTGATTTCCATGTGCACGTGCCTGAAGGTGCTGTACCTAAGGACGGTCCTAGCGCTGGTATTGCTTTGGCTACAGCTTTAGCCTCTTGTTGTATGGACAAACTTGTTAAAAAGAAGATTGCTATGACAGGGGAAGTTACTTTAAGAGGGAGAGTTCTTGCAATAGGTGGGTTAAAAGAAAAAACTTTGGCTGCTTATAGAGAAGGCATGGATACAATTTTATTCCCAGAAAGTAATAAAAAAGATTTAGTAGATATACCAGAAGATATAAAACGTAAATTGAAAATGATACCAGTTGCACATATGGATGAAGTTATTTCTTTAAGTTTGGGGCAAGAAGTTGTTACAAAAAGTTTAAAGAAGAAAAATAAAAAACAATAAAAGGTGTAGGAGTAGCAGAAGATGTTGAAACAATATCTTTTAACGCCTGGTCCGACTCCAGTTCCACCACAAGTTGCTTTAAAAGAAGCTTTGCCTATAATCCACCATCGGACAGACGAATTTGCATCTATTTATAAAGACATATCTGAAGGATTAAAATATGTTTTTCAAACAAAAAATAAAGTTTATACTCTTGCATGCTCAGGCACTGGCGCCATGGAAATGGCTATTGTAAACTTGTTAAGCCCAAATGATGAAATTGTGGTAGCTAGTTGTGGCAATTTCGGAGACAGATGGATTGAAATAGCGCAATCTTATGGAATAAAAGTTGTTTCTGTGTGTGTCGAGTGGGGAGAAGTTGTAAGTCCTTTACAAATAGAAAAAACTTTGAAAGAAAATCCGAACATAAAAGCAGTTTTTACTACATTTGTAGAAACTTCAACAGGTGTAGTAAACGATATTAAGTCTATAGGGAAAATTGTTGCAAACACAAATGCAGTTTTTGTTGTTGACGCAATTTCTGGTATTGTAGGGCAAGAATTTAAAACTGATTTGTGGAAAGTAGATGTTGTAGTATCAGCGTCTCAAAAGGGTTTTATGTTACCTCCAGGTCTTGCGTTTATTACATTTTCTCAAAAAGCTAAAGAAATGGTTGAAGTGTCTAAACTTCCTAAATTTTATTTTGACATAAAAAAGTATAAAAAATTTCATCTTAAAAACCAAACACCGTTTACTCCTCCTGTCACTCTTATTGTTGCTCTTGGAGAAACGATAAAACTTATTAAAGCCAAAAAACTAAACACTTTTTGGAACGATTGTAAACTTTTTTCTAAAGCAACTCGAAAAGGTATGCAAGCTTTGGAGTTAAAACTTTTTGCCAAAGTTCCTTGTGAAGTTGTAACAACTGCAGTTGTGCCAAAAAATATTGGCGAAAAAATAGTTAAAATTTTAAGAAAAAAATATAGTGTCTTTATTGCAGGTGGGCAAGGTAAACTTAAAGGTCGAGTTATAAGATTTGCGCATATGGGCTATATTAGCAAGGCAGATTTACTTGCAGGATTTGCTTGCCTTGAAATGGTTTTAAGTGAGCTTGGTGTAAATATTGAAAAAGGTAAAGCTGTTGCAGCTTTCCAAGAAGAGTTGTCTGGAGAGTAATTTTTTTGCCGCATATTTGAAATTAATTCAAAAGATAAAGAGTTTTTATTTTAAGATGATAAAAGTCTGTTATATTATTACAAAATTAGACCTTGGTGGAGCACAAAAAGTTGCTTTAGACATAGGTAACGGGCTCAACAAAAACCCTTTTAACGTTTTTTTTATAACAGGTGTAGGTGGCATTTTAGATAAAGATATTGACAAAACATTTAAAGTCTATAAATTAAAACAATTAGTACGAGAGATGTCTCCTCTAAAAGATTTAAAGACCTTAATTGATATATACAAAATTTTAAAGATTGAACGTCCAGATATTGTACATACTCACACACCAAAAGCAGGTATTTTGGGGCGTATTGCCGCAAAACTTGCAGGAATAAAAGTGATTGTACATACAGTACATGGATATGGTTTTAGCGATAAACATAAATGGTACTTGAAATATTTATTTATATACATTGAAAGGTTTTGTGCATTGTTCTCAACTAGGATTATATTTGTTTCAAAAGAAAATATAAAAAAAGGATTTAAATATAAAATTGCAAAAAAAAATAATTTCACGCTTATAAGGGCCGGTATTGATACAGATTTTTATAAAAATTTTGTTTTAAAGTCAGATTTTAAAAAAAGTGCTCGTATAAATCATAACGCAAAAATTGTTGTTACTGTAGCATCTTTTAAACCTTCAAAAAATCTTAAAGATTTTATTAATGTTGCACGTTTAGTTACTAAAAATATAAAAGATGTTGTATTTGTTATAGTTGGTGATGGGAAGCAAAGGAAAGAGCTAGAATCACTAATAGAGAAATTTAATTTAACAAATAAAGTTATTCTTCTTGGATGGAGAACAGATATCGCTAATATACTTAAATCAGTCGATATGTTTGTTTTAACGTCTTTATGGGAAGGGCTACCTTGTAGTATTTTAGAAGCTATGTGTTGTGCTAAGCCTGTTATTGCTAATGCTATTGATGGTATAAGGGAAATTGTGGTAGATAATAAGACTGGCTTTCTTATAGAACCTAACGATTATGAGCAAATGGCAAAGAAAATAGAATATTTGCTTTTAAATGATAATATTTCAAAAGAAATGGGCAAAAATGGGTTTAACTTAGTAGGGGAAGAATTTAATATAAATTATATTGTAAATCAGCATGAAAAGTTGTATTTAACTTTATGTGATCTATAAGATCCCTTTTGTTTACTCTCACTTCATCTTTGTTGTAGAGGGAAAATTAGAAATGACTTTATGTGTTTACAATTTTAAGCTAAATAAAATTATTGTAACATAATTTAAGTTAAGAGAACATGAAAAAAATAAAAATTTCAACTAAAACTATCCCTAAGCATTTAATAGTAGCTCTAAGTGCTTGGGCAAGTAAAATTATTATAGCTTTAGTACAGATTGTAAGTATAAAAATTCTACTAAATTACCTTGGCAAAGATAAGTATGCTGTTTATGCAATCTCTTATTCTTTAATAGGGTGGCTTAATTTAAGTGACTTTGGAGTTGGTTTTTCTCTACAGAATTTCATTTCTGAGTCGCGGGCAAAAAATGAAAATTATGATAAATATATTGTTGCCGCATTACAAATAATGGCTGTTATGCTTGTATTTAGCGTATTGGTTATAATTTTTATATCTTTTCCAGTACAAAATATTGTTTTTAAAAGATTTTTATACATATTAGAATTACGAAGTGTAAATATTGTACTTGTTGTAGGCATTGTTGCTTTAGTATCTTTGTTTTTGAGTATAGTTTCTAAAGTATATTACGCATTACATAAAGGTTATATAGCTAATTTGATACCTACAATATCTATTGTAATTTCTATGATAGTTCTTGTTGTTGTTGATAGGTATGCCGGCAAGCGAGGGAGCGTTTTGCTTGCTTTACTGGTATTTACAACGCCGCAGCTAATTATTGTTTTATTTGCTTTTATAAAACTATTTAAAAATTACTTTTCAAAATTGTTAAAATTCAATGTTTCTGTTTTAAAAGCTTTAATAGTGAGATCAGTAAAATTTCATGGCGTTGTGTTTTTTTCTTTGGCGTATATGCAAACAGACTATTTGGTAATGTCTCAGACGCTAAAAGTAAATGAAATAGTTGAATATAATATTTTTATGCGGGTCTTTATGTTTTTTTCATATGCGTATATATCGTTTCTAGCGGCCTTTTGGCCTGTAAGTGCTGAAATGTATGTGAATCGTAAATTTAAAGAATTAAAAAACGCAATAAAAAAATATTTAACTTACTCAACTGTGTTTGCAATTTTAGGAACAATATTTGTGATGTTGTCTTATAAAATTATAATAAATGTTTTAGCGCCAGGGCAGAATATTTTACCGACATTTTTATTTATACTGCTGTTTGGTATATATATTATTGTCAAAGCTTGGAGCGATACTTTTACAGCGTTTTTGCAAAGCATCAGCGCATTTAGACTTTTTTGGATATACATGCCTATTCAACTTGCTGTAAACTTTTTACTTCAGTATTTTTTGTCTAAAGTGTACGGTGTAGAAGGTATTGTGGCAGGTCTTATTATATCTACAGCATTTATTTCAGTGTGGGTGTTATTTTTAAAAACACGTAAGGTTTTAAAACAAACTATTTAACTTGCAGACGGTGTGTTGATGAATAAGATTAAAAGTAAAAACGTTTTAATTAGCATAATAGCCACATTGGAGATTTCGTTTTTGTTACTTCAGCTTGCGCTGTTTTAAAGAAAACTTATCCGGAAATAAAAATAACAGTTATAGTTCCGACGTCTGTTAAACAGTTGGTTGTTAATAATCCTGTCATTGATGATGCTATCTATGTTTCTGCTTATGATGTAAATTCTAAAATGTCTATAAAATTAAAAATGCAAAAGTTAGTTTGCTTTTTTAGGAATGTCTTACGTGTTTTCTTTAAGAAATTTGACATTATTTTTATTTTTGATTCTGCTAAAGCTTCTATATTGTTAGCTAAATTGTCAAGAATTCCTAAAATTGTTGGAGGAGATTTGCTTTTTGTTGGAAATGATATTAAAGATCAAGTTTTCAAATACTATCACTGACAAAATTTCTCTTCCCAAAGATCAAAATAACATGCACGCTTCTATAAGACACCAAACTATAATTAAGTCTTTTTTTAATATATACAACACTTCTTTGCCAGTTTTGCCTAATTCTGAAAAATATTGCCCGGAAGTTAAAAAATTAATAAAAAATAAAGCTAAATTGAATGTGGCTGTATGTGTTAAAGGAAGAAAAAATTCACCTCATGTTTATGATATAAATAATTTTAAAAAAGTTATTTTGTTAATTGATGAGCATTTTAATCATGATACTTCATTTTATTTAGTATGGACTAAAGAAAATTTTGATTATAGTCAACAAGTAGTTGTAAGTGATAATGTTTATAATATTTGTGGAAAAATTTCTTTACTTCAATTAAGAGATTTTTTAAAATTGACAGATCTTTTAATATCTGTTGATACTGGAGTTGTTCATGTAGCAGCGACAACAAAAACAAATGTTCTTTCAATAACTTCTAGTGCAGATTCTGTTATCATAGAGTACAAGCACTATCACACAAAGCTGTTTGTATGCATAAAAAGTATCATTGTGACACTTTGTGACACTTGTATTCTCAAAAGAGGCGTTAATGATTTTAAATGTAAAAGCTACCCAACTCCTGAATGTTTAAAACAAATATCCTAAGAAGAAGTTGCAAAAGAGGCAATTAAAATCTTAGAACCTACTCTATAAAAACAAACATACAAGAATTTGACAAATAGCACTAATTGCAGTAAACTACAAGCCTGAAGCCTGAAAATGGTTTACGTTTATGCCCTTAAATGCCTTAACTTTACGACATTAATAGGGCATTTTGTGTAAGGGGGGGAGGTGAAGGGTATGCTAAAAGAGGGGGAAATACGAATTCCATCAGGGTGTGCGATAAGTGGAATTATAGATATAAAAGGCGATAGGTTTAGTGGGCAAGAAATTGTTAAGTCTATAGCTTTAATGCATGAACGTTCTAATGGGCTTGGAGGCGGCTTTGCCGCTTACGGTATTTATCCCCAATACAAAGATCTTTATGCCCTTCACATATTTTATGACAATTTAGAAATTAAGATGAAAACAGAAGGTTTTCTTTCAGAACATTTTGATATAGAAAGCGCAGGAAATATTCCAACGACTCCTGTCCCTGGAGTTATAAATAAGCCTTTAATATGGCGTTATTTTGTGCATCCTAGAACTTATATGGTAAAGGAAGATTTTATTGATGAAGCTGAGTTTACTTCTAGATGCGTAATAAGAATTAATAAAGATTATAATGGTGCATATGTGTTTTCCAGTGGGAAAAATATGGGAACTTTTAAAGGCGTTGGTTATCCAGAAGATATAGGTAAATTTTTTATGTTGGAAACATATGACGCTTATATGTGGACAGCTCATGGAAGGTTCCCTACAAACACGCCTGGTTGGTGGGGAGGAGCACACCCTTTTACAATGCTTAATTGGTCTGTTGTACATAATGGTGAAATATCTTCTTATGATGCTAACAGAAGATTTGTAGAAATGTTTGGCTATAACTGTACTCTTCAAACTGATACAGAAGTTATAACTTATTTATTTGATTTGCTTGTAAGAAAGCATGAGATGCCGATAGAAAAAGCAATTAAAGTGGTTGTTGCTCCTTTTTGGGATGATATTGACAGAGAAAGTAAAGAAATGCAAAGAGAATTAAAAGCTATGCGTGCTGTTTATTCTAGCGCTCTTATAAATGGTCCGTTTTCTATAATTTTAGGGTATGAAAAAGGAATGATAGCGCTTAACGATAGAATAAAGCTTCGTCCTTTGGTTGTTGCACGCAAAGATTCAAGGATGTATGTGGCAAGTGAAGAAAGTGCAATAAGAATAATATGCAGTAGTCCAGATAAAGTTTGGTCACCTAAAGGTGGAGAGCCTATTATTGCTTTATTAGAAGAAGGTACACAAAAATGAACTTAAATTTTAATTTTCCAGATTTTGAAGTTATAAGAGATGAGAAAAAATGTAATAAATGTAAATTGTGTGTCTTAGAATGTTCAAACAAAGTGCATTCCTATGACGATAAGAAAAATGTTTTAAATGTTGATAATTTAAAATGTGTTAACTGTCATAGGTGCGTTGTAATCTGCCCGTTAAAGGCTTTAATAATAAAAAAGTATCCTTTAGAATTTAAAAAAAGTGCTAATTGGACACCGCTTGCAATAAAAGAAATTTACAAACAGTCTCAAACAGGGGGAGTGTTGCTTTCTAGCATGACAAATTCTAACAACTTCCCTATTTATTGGGATAAAATGCTTCTTAATGCTAGCCAAGTCACAAATCCTTCCATAGACCCTTTAAGAGAGCCTATGGAAACAAAAGTTATGATAGGCAGAAAACCAAAAAAGTTAGAATTTAATTCTAAAGGTAAACTTGTTACTGAAATTCCTCCACAGGTTGAATTGAATATTCCTATAATGTTTTCTGCCATGAGTTACGGTGCGATTTCAAAGAATACTCACGAAGCTCTTGCAAGAGCTTCTAGCGAGCTTGGCATTTGTTATAACACTGGTGAAGGTGGTTTGAATAGAGATCTTTATAAATACGGCAAAAATACTATAGTGCAAGTTGCTTCGGGCAGGTTTGGCGTACATAAGGGATATTTAAATGCTGGTGTAGCTATAGAGATTAAAATAGGACAAGGAGCAAAGCCCGGTATAGGTGGACATTTACCTGGCAAAAAAGTAGGGGAAGATGTTTCTTCTACAAGAATGATCCCTGTCGGATCAGACGCTATTTCTCCAGCTCCACACCATGATATTTATTCAATAGAAGATTTAAGACAGTTAATATTTTCGTTAAAAGAAGTAACAGACTATAAAAAACCAGTTTTTGTAAAAATTGCAGCTGTACATAACGTGCCTGCAATAGCTTCTGGTATTGTAAGAGCAGGTGCAGACGCTATTGTTGTAGATGGTTTTAGAGGTGGTACTGGAGCAGCTCCAACAAGAGTAAGAGATAATGTAGGTATCCCTATAGAGTTTGCTTTAGCTACAATAGATCAAAGGTTAAGAGAAGAAGGACTAAGAAATCAAGCATCTCTTTTAGTTTCAGGTACAATAAGAAATAGTGCTGATATTGTAAAAGCTATAGCTTTAGGTGCAGATGCGGTATGTATAGGTTCAGCCGCTTTGGTTGCTCTGGGGTGCCATATGTGCCAATCTTGTACTACAGGTAAATGCAATTGGGGGATTGCAACTCAAGAACCTGAACTTGTTAAAAGGCTTAATCCTGATATAATGTATAAGAGATTAGTAAATTTGATTTTGGCTTGGAATTATGAAATACAAGAAATGTTGGGAGGTATGGGGATTAATGCTATAGACAGCTTAAGAGGTAATAGGTTAATGCTTAGGGGTATAGACTTAAATGAAAAAGAGTTAGAAATATTGGGCATAAATTATGTTGGCCAATAATTTAACGAGGGAAAAATGAAGATTATAGATGCTTCTAATATGTATTATCGCGATTTAAATACTATGATAGACATTGAAACATTAAATGAAAAAAACATAACCGTTAAAAATGTGTGTGGGCAAAGATATATAGGCAGGGGTCTTTCTAGTGGTGTTAAAATTAAAGTTTTTGGTATTGCTGGAAATGATATGGCTTCTTATATGAACGGAGCTGAGCTTGAAATTTTTGGCAATGCTCAAGATGCTTTAGGTAATACGATGAATAGTGGTAAAATTGTAGTTCATGGAAATGCTGGCGATACCTTAGGTTATGCAATGCGTGGGGGTCAAATTTATGTTGAAGGTAATGTTGGGTATAGAGTTGGTATACATATGAAAGAATATAAAGAAATGAAGCCAATTATTGTTGTTGGTGGGAAAGCTGGAGACTTTTTAGGTGAGTATATGGCTGGTGGGGCTATTTTGGTTTTAGGTTTAAACTTGGACGAAAATGAAGATATTATAGGAAAATTTTGTGCTACAGGTATGCACGGTGGTGTTATATATTTAAGGGGAAAACAAGATTTATATAAATTTGGTAAAGAAGCAGTTAAAGTAGAACTTGAAGATTCAGATACTTCCTTTTTAAAAAAACATATTGACGTGTACGCTAAAGGTTTTGATAAAGATTTAACGCATATAGATGTAAATAGTTTTTCAAAGTATTTGGCTATAAATAAAAATCCTTATTCAAATATGTATTGCCTTTATTAAAATATAATTATTTAACAGCTAAACTTTAAGCTTTTCATTAATTTAAAGTTTAACTTGGTATTGTTTGTTTGGATTGATAGGGTAGGATTGAAAAGATATAAAACCATATACAAATCTTTTTTATATTTTTTAATGAGTATGCCATGTTTTCTTATTAATATATGTAAACAATATAAATATTAATCTGTAAGAGTTTAGTTTTTGTCAATATTATTTATATTTGGTAAAATTAACAAGTTTTTAAGATATAGGTTAAAGAGATAGATTATTAGCGGTTTTATAAATATTATGTTTTCGTTATAGAGGGTTATATATATGGAAAAAGGGAAAAATATTTTTGATAAAAATTACAAGAAGGCTTATCTAGAACTTTCAAATGGTCTTAAGTTTGAAGGTAGAGCTATTGGCGCAAATGTAATAACTAGTGGAGAAATGGTTTTTAATACAGGCATGCTTGGCTATAGCGAGTCTATGACAGACCCTTCATATTTAGGGCAAATTCTTGTGTTTAGTTTTTGTCTTATAGGTAATTATGGTATACCGTTCCCAAAAGATGGGAATTTTTTTATGTCAAAAGGACATGAAAGCTCTTCAATAAAAACACAAGGTATTATAGTTTCAGATGCTTATGACGGTTGTTATCATCATGATGGTGGTATAGCTATACAAGATTGGATGAAAAGTCAAGATGTGCCAGGTATTGCAGGTATAGATACTAGGTATTTAGTGCAAATTATAAGAGAAAGTGGCAATTTGTGGGGAAGAATTATGCCAGAAGGTGCTAAACCTCAGGATAAAAATAAGTTTGAATTTTTAAAAAATTTTAAAGATGACGAATATGTAGATCCATCAAAATATAATTTAATGCCGTCAGTATCTACAAAAGAAATATTGTATATGGGTGATAGTAGTAAGGTTATTTCTGTAATTGATTGCGGTGCTAAATGGAACATTATGAGAATGTTACTGGAAAGAGGTTGTAAGGTCAATGTTTTACCTTGGGACAGTGATTTTTCTAAAATAAATTGCGATGGTTGGGTAATAAGCAATGGGCCTGGTGATCCTAAAAATACACAAGATTTAGGTGAAAGAATAAGAAAATATGTGTTAGGATCAAATAAACCTATTTTAGGTATATGTTTAGGACACCAACTTTTGGCTTTAGCTTCAGGCGCAAAAACAAAAAGGTTAAACCACGGACATAGAAGTCACAATCAGCCTGTTTTTTCGCTCCCAGAAAAGAAAGCTTATATGTCTAGCCAAAATCATAGGTATGCTGTGGAAAAAAGTTCAATACAACCAGATTGGCAGTTGTGGTTTGAAAATGCAAATGATGATTCCGTAGAAGGGTTAAGACATAAAACAAGACCTTTTATGTCAGTTCAGTTTCATCCTGAAGCGTCAAGTGGGCCAAATGATACGTCTTGGATAATAGACAAATTTGTACAACTTGTAGAAAAAAGTAAAAAATAATGTATAAATTTTATGCAAGACAGTAATCAAGAACATTTAAAAAGAGATTTAAATGAAAGACATATCCACCTAATAGCAATTGGTGGGGCTATGGGTACGGGTATTTTTCTTGCTGTAGGAAAAGCAATTTCGTCTGCAGGTCCATCAATAATATTATCTTATATTATAAGCAGTGTTGTAATTTATTTAATTATGCGTGCTTTAGGAGAGGTAGCTGTTGAAGAGCCTATTTCAGGATCTTTTAGTGCGTACGCTCATAAGTTTATAAGCCCTTTTGCAGGTTTTATGGTTGGGTGGTCTTATTGGTTTTTATGGTCAATAAGTTGTATGGTACAAGTTACAGCTGTAGGGATATACTGCAATTTTTGGTGGCCTTTTTTACCGCAGTGGATACCTGCATTGTTAACTTTAATATTTATAACGTTTATAAATTTGTTAAATGTTAAAATATTTGGAGAATTAGGTTTTTGGCTTGCAATAATAAAAGTTTTTGCTTTAATATCTATTGTTCTTACTGGTATAGTAATTATATTTTTGGGTGTTAACAATAAAGATACAGTAGTGTTTTCAAATTTGTATAGACTTAAAGGGGGATTTTTCCCGTTTGGGGTTAATGGTGTTTTGCAAGCTTTAGTAATAGCTATGTTTGCCTTTATAGGGGTTGAATTTATAGGTATAACAGCAGATGAAGTAAAAGATCCTCAGAAAACTATACCTTCTACAATTAGTAAGACTATACCTTTTATATCATTACTTTATATAATGCCTATTTTTGTGGTTTTGTGTATGTACCCTTGGACAAATTTATCTAGAGGTGAGGGTGTGCAAGAAAGCGTGTTTGTTACAACGTTTTTATGGCTTGGGATAAAAAAAGCTCCTTCAATATTGAATTTTGTAGTTATTATGGCGGCTATATCAGCATGTAATAGCGGTGTTTTTAGCAATAGCAGAATGCTTTATAACCTTGCATTAAAAAAAGATGCTCCTGCTTTTTTAGCTAAAACTTCTTTAACAAAAGTTCCTATTAATGCTGTTTTGTTTTCTTCTATTATTGTATCAGTTGGAGTGATTGTAAATTTTCTAATACCTAAGAAAGCGTTTTTGTTTTTACTAAATACTACCACCACTTTGGCTATGTTTACTTGGATTTCTATAGTTTTAGTACAAATGAAACGTAGGCATTTAATGAGTAAAGAAGATATTGTAAAATTAAAGTACCCTATGCCTTGTTATCCATATTCAAATATTTTCATTTTTGCAATTTTGGTTGCATCTATTGTTGGTTTATTACTTGATAATACTATAAGAAGTTCTGTGTTTATAGGATTAGGATGTTTGGTTGTGCTTTATGCTGTGCATAAACTATTTTTAAGAGATAGAATATTATTTAAATAGATGTAAGCAAGAGGAAAGTTATGCCAATTTTAGATTTTTTGTTGCCAAAAAATGGGAAAAAGCAAAAAGTAATTTTGTTAGGTTCTGGAGCTTTGTCTATAGGACAAGCTGGAGAGTTTGATTATTCTGGTTCGCAGGCTGTAAAAGCTTTAGAAGAGGAGGGCCTTGAAGTTATAATTATTAACCCCAATATTGCTTCTGTACAAACTAATAAAGGAACAAATAAGAAAGTGTATTTGTATCCTATAACGCCTTTTTGGGTTGAAAAAATTATAAAAATAGAAAAACCTGTAGCTATTATATCAAGTTTTGGTGGGCAAACATCTTTGAATTGTGTTCTAGCTTTGGAAAAAAGTGGTGTGCTTAAAAAGTATAATGTCAAAGTTTTGGGAACTCAAGTGGATGCGCTTGAACTTTCTGAAGATAGAGAACTTTTTGCCCAAAAAATGAAAAGTATCGGTGTTCCTATTGCAAAAAGTCATGCTGTATCTGCAGTTAAAGAGGCTTTAGAAACTGCTCAAAAGATAGGATATCCTGTTATAACTAGATCTGCATTTGCGCTTGGAGGACTTGGTTCTGGGCTTGCAAAAAATGAGACAGAATTAAAAAAACTTACACAAGCAGCATTGATGACAACTCCACAAGTGTTAATAGAGGGGTCATTGCACGGGTGGAAAGAAATAGAGTATGAGGTGATGCGTGATAAAACAGGAAATACTATAACTATATGTAATATGGAAAATTTTGACCCTATGGGCATTCATACAGGGGATTCTATAGTTATAGCTCCGTGTCAGACAATAAACAATACAGAAAACAATACGCTAAGGGATGCTGCAATTAAAATTGCCCAAAGTATGGGCGTTGTTGGAGAATGTAACGTGCAGTATGCTTTAAATCCTAAAGAATATGGTTTTTATGTTATAGAAATTAATGCAAGACTTTCGCGTTCTAGCGCTTTGGCAAGTAAAGCAACGGGTTATCCTATTGCTTATATAGCTGCAAAAATTCTTATAGGGTTTGATTTGCTTGAACTAAAAAATCCTGTTACTGGCACAACTTCAGCATTTTATGAGCCATCTTTAGATTATGTTACTTTAAAGGTGCCTCGCTGGGATTTAAGTAAGTTTACTGGAGTATCAAAAAATCTTGGCACTCAAATGAAATCTGTAGGAGAAGTTATGGCTATAGGCCGAAACTTCTGCGAGGTTATGCAAAAAGCATTGAGAATGGTAAATGAAAATGACAACGGCATAATGTCAAACGTTTTTAATAACGCTACAGATAAAGAACTTGAAAAAGAACTTTTATCTCCTACAAACTTAAGAATTTTCGCTATATACGAGTCGTTTAAAAGAGGCAAAACAATAGAATATATATATGAAAAAACTAATATAGATCACTGGTTTTTGTCACATATTTTATATTTGTCCAAAATTGAAAAAGGTTTGTTTGGTTTTTTTGAAAAAAATTTTGTTAAACAGGACATATTTACTGCTAAAGATGTTGACAATGCTTTTAAGCAAATACCAAAAGAACATTTGCAACGTCTTAAGTCAAGAGGATTTTCTGATTTTCAACTCACAAAAATATTTTTATTTGCTTGTTTGAATTCTAAGATAAAGCTAAGCATAAAACAAGTAAGAACTTTATCTTTTGGGGTAAGAAATTTAAGAAAAAAATTAGGTATAGTGCCTGTTGTAAAACAGATAGATACAACTTCGTCTGAGTATCCTACAAAATCAAACTATTTGTACCTCACTTATGATGGAATATATAACGATATTTCTTCTAAGAAGAATTGTAAGAGTATTATAACTTTAGGTAGTGGCAGTTATCGTATAGGAAGTAGTTTAGAGTTTGATTGGTGTTCTGTAATGACAAGTGATTATTTTAAACATAAAAAACATGATAGTGTTATTATAAATTGTAATCCTGAAACAGTCTCTACAGATTACAGTGCTTCTGATAGACTCTATTTTGAAGAACTTTCTTATGAAAGAGTTTTAGACATTATAGATATTGAAAACCCTAAGGGTGTAATATCATGTATGGGAGGTCAAAATCCTAATAATTTAATTGTGCCCTTAAGCGAGGCAAAAGTTAATATTTTAGGACATAGTCCAAAAAGTGTCTATGGAGCAGAAGATAGGGAAAAATTTTCTGCAATGCTTGATAAGCTTAGCATAGACCAACCAGAATGGACATCTGCTGTTTCTATTGCCGAGATAGACAAGTTTATAAGTAAAGTAGGATTTCCAGTATTGATCCGTCCTAGTTTTGTTTTGTCTGGAACGTTAATGAACGTTGCAAATGATAAGGCTAGCTTAGATTATTATTTGTCACTTACAAAAGATATATCTAAAGATTATCCTGTCGTTATTTCTAAATTTATTCTTGACGCAAAAGAAATTGAGTGTGACGGTATTGCTAAAAATGGTGAAGTAATAGTTTCTCTTGTTAGTGAACATATCGAAAATGCAGGTGTACATAGTGGAGATGCAACAATGGTGTTTCCTGCTCAGAAAATATACACCCATACTGTAAATGTTATAAAGGATATAGTTAGAAAGATAGTAAAGGGTCTTAACTTAAATGGCCCTTTTAATGTACAGTTTATAGCTAAGGATAACGATGTTAAAGTTATTGAATGTAATGCAAGGGCTTCAAGGTCTTTCCCATTTATTTCAAAAGTTTCTGGTGTAAACTTAGCGGAACTTTCTTGTAAAGTAATGAATAATGAAAGGGTTAAGAAAATTTTGTTAGATGAAAGTGAAATTGCTTATGTTGGAGTCAAAGCTTCGATGTTTAGCTTTCAAAGATTAGATGGAGCAGATCCTGTTGTTGGTGTAGAAATGGCTTCTACTGGTGAAGTTGGTTGTTTGGGTGAGAAGTTTGACCACGCTATGCTTCTTTCAATGGAAGCAACTCAAATAAAAAAACCTCAAAAAGGTATTTTGTTAAGTACTGGGAGAGAAAAGGATAAAGTTAAGTTTATGGAAGTAATAGACAATCTTTATAAATTGGCTGTTCCAGTATATGCTACAAAGGGAACTGCAAACTATCTTGAGGATAGAGGTTATAAAGTAAATATTGTGTATTGGAACAAGAACCCAAGAGCTATAGACATTATAATAGACGGTAAAGTTGATTTTGTTATAAATATTAACAAAAATTTGAGTGTAGATGAGCTTAACAATAATTCTGAAATCAGAAAAACAGCAGTTAAGTGTGGATGTTCAATACTTACAAATTTAGAGAAAGTAATAGCGTATTTAAGAGCGTATGATTCTTATGAAGAATTACAAAATTTAGAGGATTGTATTACATTATAAATTTACTGTAATGATTAGCAAAAGGATAAATGTATGTGTGGCATAATTGGTGTTGAAAATAATGAGAATGCAGCTGTTTTAGCTTCTGCAGGAATGGTTACTTTACAACATAGAGGTGAGGAGTCTGCAGGAATTACAATTAGTGGTAAAGAAAAAATGAAAACTTTTACTGCTATGGGTCTTGTGTCTAAAATTTTTAATGAAGATATTTTATTGAACAAACTTTCGGGAACGGCCGCTATAGGCCATGTGAGATATACAACTTCAGCAAAAAGTTCTTTAACTAATGCACAACCTTTCCAAATGGCTTGTATTCATGGAAATATTGCAGTAGCTCATAACGGGAACATAACAAACTTTCCTAAAATTAAACATGAGCTCTTAAAAAAAGGTGCAATTTTTAACCATACTTCTGATACTGAAATATTGTTACATCTTATCGCTATGTCTAAGGGAAATTTAGCGGACATAGTTGCAAGTTCAATGTGTAAATTAGAAGGAGCGTTTTCTATTGTTATTCTTAGGAGTAAACTTCTTATAGGTGCAAGAGATGAACATGGTTTTAGACCTTTAGTGCTTGGGAAAATAGACAATTCATATATAATAGCTTCTGAAAGCGCTGCTATTGAAGTTATAGGCGGTACTTATATTAGAGATATAAAACCTGGAGAAGTTATACTTATAGAAAACGGAAAGATACAAAAGTCGTTTTTGTATAAACAATCGAAAAAACAAAATACTTGTATATTTGAGCAAGTTTATTTTTCAAGACCAGACAGTGTAATGTTTGGACAAACTGTTAAAGAGGCAAGAGTTAAAATGGGGCAATTTCTTGCTTTGCAAATGAAAGATATAAAAGCAGACATTGTTATGCCTGTGCCAGATACAGGATACTTTGCAGCTTTAGGTTTTGCAAGAGCTTCAAACATACTTTTTGAAAATGGTTTTGTAAGAAATCATTATGTTGGACGTTCTTTTATAAAACCATCACAAAACTTAAGAGATGTAACTGCTAGGCTTAAACTACGTCCAATAAAAGAAGTTGTAAGTGGTAAAGAAATAATTTTAATAGATGATTCTATAGTTAGAGGAACAACCTCAAAAAGACTTATAAATCTTTTAAAAGAGTATGGTGTAAAAAAAGTTCATTTTGCGGTATCTTGTCCTCCAGTTATAGGGTCTTGTTATTACGGTATAGATACGCCAGATAAAGAGGATTTGATTGCTGCAAATAATTCTGTAGAAAAAATAAGAAAATATTTGGAAGTTGATAGTTTAACTTTTCTAAGTTTAGAAAATCTTGTTAAATCTTGTTCTTATGGAGATAAAAAGGACGACGTGTTTTGCAAATCGTGCTTTACAGGAAAGTATTTTACGAAAATTTCAAAGAATACATATAAGGAAGGCTGTTAAAATGGCAAAGTATATTTTTATTACCGGCGGGGTTGTAAGTTCTTTAGGTAAAGGGATTTGTGGAGCAAGTATAGGTAAACTTCTCCAACTTCATGGGCTTAAAGTTAATATGATAAAGTTTGATCCTTATATAAATGTTGATCCAGGTACTATGAATCCGTATCAGCATGGTGAAGTGTTTGTTACAATTGATGGGACAGAATCTGATTTAGATTTAGGTACTTATGAGAGATTTCTAGATGTTTACACTAGCAAAGCCAACACAAATACAGCAGGTGATATTTATAAAACTGTAATAACAAAAGAAAGAAGAGGTGATTATGATGGGGATACTGTTCAAGTTATACCTCATATTGCAGACGAGATTAAAAAGCGTTTTGCAGCATTAAAAGACGAGTGTGATATATCCATAATAGAAATAGGTGGAACTGTTGGAGATATTGAAGGGCTTCCTTTCATGGAAGCAGCAAGGCAGTTTAAACTAGAAAATAAAGCAAAAGATATTCTCAGCGTACATGTAACTCTTGTCCCTTACATTTCAGGAGCGCATGAGTTAAAAACAAAACCTACTCAACATTCTGTTAATAAACTTAGAGAGATAGGCATTTCTCCAGATATGATTATTTGCAGAACAGAACATCCATTGGACAAATCTTTGAAGATAAAAATTTCACTTTTTTGTAATGTAAAACAAGATTGTGTCGTAGAAGCTATGGATATTTCGTCAATTTATTATATTCCAGAAGCTTTGTACAATCAAAAAGTGGACACTTTAATAATGGAGAAGCTTAATATAAAACCAAAATCGAAGTTTGATAAAGCTTGGTTTACAAAAATAAAATCTTTGAGTGATCACAACAAGATAGTTAAAATTGCAGTTGTAGGAAAATATGCAGACTTAAAAGATGCTTATAAATCCATAGACGAGTCTTTAAATATAGCAGCTGCAGAGTTAAAAGCAAAAGCAGAAATTCATTATCTTGGAGGAGAAGACAAAAGTTTAATTAGTAAGCTTAAAGGGTATGATGCTATTTTAGTACCTGGAGGGTTTGGAAATAGAGGAGTAGAAGGTAAAATTAAAGCTATAACTTATGCTAGAGAAAATAAAATACCATTTTTTGGTATATGCCTTGGAATGCAATGCAGTGTTATAGAAGCAGCAAGAAATTTAGCAAAGCTAGACGATGCAAATTCAACAGAATTTGATGAAACAACAAAGTACCCTGTAGTAAAAATTCTTGATGAACAAAAAGATGTTAAGTATAGAGGCGGAACGATGAGGTTAGGAAACTATAAATCCGAAATCAAAAAAAATACTTTAGCTCATGATTTATATAAGTCTAATGAAATAGAAGAAAGACATAGACATAGATATGAAATGAATCCAGACTTTGTTGAAAAGTTAGAGAAATCAGGCATGACAGTAAGTGCATATCATAAAAATGTTTTACCTGAAATAGTAGAAATTAAAAACCATCCATTTTTTATAGGTGTGCAGTTTCATCCAGAGTTTGCTTCAAGACCAATGAAAGCGCATCCTGTTTTTAAAGGGTTTATTACTGCTGCTCTAAAAAATAAATAAAAAGATATTACAAAACTATACTGAAGGTAAATCACAAAAAATTCACATTAATATTTAGATTTTTAATTAAATTACAGACAATAATTTGTATAATTATATGCAAACTTGGCGCTGGATTTAGTTAGATATACAGAGTTAATAATATCTGATAAAAATCAAAAAAAAGTTTGTATTGCCACTTGTCTGGCAACATAAAATAAAATATTATATTTAAGTAAGTATTAATAATGAGGAGAAGTTATATGGGGAAAATGGAAACACCTTATTATTTAATTGACGAAAAGAAGTTATTAAAGAATCTTAAAAAAATAGAATATGTAAAAAACCAAAGTGGCGCAAAATCTGTTTTAGCATTAAAATGTTTTTCTACTTGGTCAGTTTTTAGTTTGATGAGACAATATATGGACGGAACAACTAGCAGCTCCTTGTATGAAGCAAAACTCGGGCACGAATATTTTGGCAAGGAAACGCATGCTTTTAGTGTTGCTTATTCTAAAGAAGATATAGAGCATTTAAAAAATATTTCAGACAAAGTTATCTTTAATTCTGTTTCTCAACTTAAAAAGTTTTATAGCGAAGTAAAACATTTAAAAGTTGGCCTTAGAATAAATCCAGGGTTTAGTTATTCTCATTTTGATTTAGCTGACCCTTCAAGAAGATACTCAAGATTGGGAGTAATTGACCAAAAAAAAGTTATGCAAGTTTTAGATAAAATTAGTGGAGTTATGTTTCACTATAATTGCGAAAATGACAATTTTAAAGATTTTAGTAAAATGCTAGATAAAGTATCATTAAAATATGCATCAATTTTAAATAAAGTTGACTGGGTTAGTTTAGGTGGAGGGATATATTTTACTAAGGGTGGGTATCCAATAGATAAATTTTGTAAAAAACTTAAAAGCTTTAGTAAAAAATACAATGTTCAAATATATTTAGAACCAGGAGAAGCTTCTATTACAGACAGTTGTGAACTTGTTACAACAATTCTAGATATTGTGAAAAACGAAAAAGATATAGCAATAGTTGATGCTTCTATAGAGCCACACATGCTAGATTTGCTTATATATAGAACACAGGCAAAAATTAATGCTAAAATTGGCAAAAATGAATATATAATTGCAGGTAGATCTTGCCTTGCTGGAGATGTTTTTGGAACTTATAAGCTTGCAAGTAAACTTAAGATAGGTTCTACTATACATTTTAGAGATGCTGCAGGTTATACTATGGTTAAAAAAAATTGGTTTAATGGAATAAAAATGCCTTCAATTGTAGTTAAAAGATTAAATGGGAAAGTAGAAATTATCAGAAAATTTTTATATAATGATTTTCTAAAAAGTTTATCTTGACATGTTGTTAAATTTACTAAAGGTGGAGGGAATCTATAAGAAATGGAAAAAAGAAATGTACTTCTTGTAGGAGCAGGCGGTGTTGCTCATGTTGCTGCTCATAAACTGGCTCAAAATAATGACTTGTTTGGGAACATTTTTATAGCATCTCGCTCAATAGATAGTTGTAAGCAAATCTTAGAAAGTATAGAACGTAAACACAATTATAAAGACACTTCAAAAAAGATACAAATTATACAAATTGATGCTTTAAATGTTCCTGATATGATAAAACTAATAAAGGAACTTAATATTTCTATCACTATAAATTTAGCTTCAGCTTTTTGTAACATGTCTATTTTGGAAGCGTGCATAGAAACGGGCTCTGCTTACTTAGATACTGCAATTCATGAAGAGCCAAATAAAGTTTGTGAGAACCCACCATGGTATGCTAATTATGAGTGGAAAAGGAAAGATCGTTGTAAAGATAAAGGTATTACGGCTATTTTAGGTACTGGTTTTGATCCTGGTGTTGTAAATGCATACGTCACGTATGCAAAAAAACATTTTTTTGATGTAATAGATACAATAGATATTATGGACGTAAACGCTGGCAGTCATGGTAAATATTTTGCTACTAATTTTGACCCAGAAATAAACTTTAGAGAGTTTGTGAAAGTCTGGACATGGATAAATAAAGAGTGGGTTTGTAAGCCTGTACATTCCGAAAAAAAGGCTTTTGATTTCCCTGTAGTTGGCCTTCAAACTATATATTTAACTGGTCATGATGAGTTGCACTCACTTTCTAAAAATGTTGAGGCAAACTCAATAAGGTTTTGGATGGGCTTTAGTGATCATTACTTAAACGTTTTTAATGTACTTAAAAATTTAGGTCTTTTGTCAGAAAAACCAGTAAAAACTGCTGAAGGTTTAGAAGTTGTACCTTTAAAAGTTGTAAAAGCTTGTTTGCCTGATCCTAAAACATTGGCTCCTAATTATGTTGGCAATACTTGTATTGGAGACCTTATAGTTGGTACAAAAAATGGGAGAAAAAAAGAACTTTTTATCTATAATGTTTGTGATCATAAGGCTTGTTATGAAGAAGTTGAGTCTCAAGCCATAAGCTATACAGCAGGTGTACCTGCAGTTGCTGCTGCAATTTTAATTGCAAAAGGGGACTGGGATACTAAAACTATGGTAAATGTTGAAGAACTTAATCCAGATCCTTTTATTGATTTGCTTAAAGACATAGGTCTTCCAACTGAAACTAACTATCAATAAACTTATCAAAACATTTCTTTGTTGAATCATGAAATTTCAGCAGTAAAATGGAAATAGGAATAACTAATTTTGCCAAATTAAATTTGTCCGATAATATATATTATGTTAAGTACAATGTATTTACAAGTTGATTAGTTGATTTAAAGAAGTTAGTTAATGTTTTTGAAATTTATACCTATAAATAAAGAAAAATTACATCAAAGTAATACAATACTTTAATATTTTAATAATATCTAAGTGTTTTTATTTCAATTTTTTTGATATTTTAAAAAACTTAATTGTATTGTAAAGATGACATCTGGATATGGACAGTAAAGAGAAATTGGAAATCTTACTTGTGTGTAGTAATTGTTGTCTTTAACACGGCTGCAAAATAAATCACTCCTTCTCCCCTCCCCCTCACGCAAACCTGTTTTTAGGTTAAATTTTAAATTTGAGGCCAGTTTTAATTCCAATTGAATGGTCAGCATTTGTTAAACGTGCATGTTCAAGTGGTCCATGATATTTAC
>JAIRNY010000010.1 GCA_031257835.1 Candidatus Endomicrobiellum cryptotermitis | reverse complement strand
GTAAATATCATGGACCACTTGAACATGCACGTTTAACAAATGCTGACCATTCAATTGGAATTAAAACTGGCCTCAAATTTAAAATTTAACCTAAAAACAGGTTTGCGTGAGGGGGAGGGTGAACTTTAAATTTCTACTTTTATACATTATAATGTTTAATTGTGCTATACAAAGAACTTTTGTATAATATAATAAAATGTATATTAGGATTTTTAATGGAAAAATTAGAACGAATAGTTGAGCCTTCTAAACTTACAGAAGAAGATAAAATAGACACCTCTTTAAGACCTCAAAGTCTTTCTGACTTTATAGGACAAGATAAGCTAAAAAATAATCTTAAAGTTTTTATAGAAGCTGCTAAAAATAGGCAAGAAGCATTAGACCATTGCTTATTTTATGCCCCTCCTGGTCTTGGAAAAACTACTCTTTCGCATATTATTGCAAAAGAAATGGGTAGCAATTTAAGAATGACTTCTGGTCCAGTTTTGGAAAGAGTAGGGGACTTAGCTGCAATCCTTACTAATCTTTCTGAAGGTGACGTTTTTTTTATAGACGAAATTCACAGAATGAACCATTTAGTTGAAGAATCTCTCTACCCTGCTATGGAAGATTTTGAACTTGACATTATTATAGGCCAAGGCCCTTCAGCAAAAACTATAAAACTACCTATACCTCGTTTTACGCTAATAGGTGCAACTACAAGAGCAGGTCTTTTATCTAGCCCGTTAAGAGACAGGTTTGGTATAATAGAACACCTTGAATTTTATAATATAAAAGATTTAACGTTAATATTAAACCGTTCTGCGTCTATAATGAATATTGAAATAGACCAAGATGCAAGCCAAGAAATAGCAAGACGTTCAAGAAGCACACCTAGAATTGTAAACAGACTTTTAAAAAGAGTAAGGGATTTTGCTCAAATACAAGGGGGAAAAATAACTAAAAATATTGCTAAAGAAGCGTTAGATGCTTTAGCTGTAGATAATGCTGGTCTTGATAGAATGGATAGACTTATTCTTAACACTTTAGTTAATAAATTTGGAGGGGGGCCAGTAGGAATTGACACTATAGCTGTAGCAATATCTGAAGAACCTGACACCATTACAGACGTTTGCGAACCATATCTTATACAGTCTGGCTTTCTTGCCAGAACACCAAGAGGTAGAATTGTAACAGAAGCTGGATACAAACATATTGGCACAGAACCTCCTAAAAACTTACAAAAAGAATTACTTTAGTATTATGAATAAGTCTCAAAATAAAGTTTTATTGCATATTTGTTGTGCTCCATGCTCTGCTTCAAGTATGAAAGTATTACATAAGAGTTATAATGTTTCTTTTTACTGGTATAACCCAAACATCTGGAATTTTGATGAATATAAAAAAAGAAAAGATTCTGTTATAAAGTATGCAAAAGAACTTAATATTACTTTTTATGAACACCAAAGTTCTGCTTATAATTATAAAAATTGGGAAAAAGAAAGTTTAGAAATTTGTAAACTTTGTTATTGTTTACGTTTAGAAAAAGTAGCTTTATTTGCAAAGTTAAACAATTTTGATTTTTTTACTACTTCTCTATTATCTAGTCCTTATCAAAAACACGACTTAGTTAAACAAATTTCTAAAAATATATCATCAAAATATTCAGTAAAATTTCTTTACGCAGATTTTAGAGAGTTTTTTTATGAAGGGAAAAACGAACTAAAACAAAAAGGTTATTACACACAAAGGTATTGCGCTTGCAATAAATCCTATAAAAAGAGATTTGATAATAAATGATTTTTAAAAATATACAACGTGCAACACTAGTACTGTTTATATTTGTAATTTTACTGCATAAAAGTTTATACGCACTAGACTATGTAAATAAAGACGTTAATATCGGCATATTTGTAAACGTTTCTTCTGTAACTTTAGGATGTTCAAAAGGCTTTATAATAGAAGAAGACAATACTGGCAAAAAACTAAAATTTTCAAAAGGTGTAATAAATTTAATTTGTACCTCTAAGGGCATAAAATTAAACAATTATACTTCGAGCTTTCCCATTAAAATATTACCATCAAATGATGTAATCTTTGCTAACTCTCAAGCTTATCAAGGCTATTTGTATATCAAACAATCAGAAAATAAAATGACTATTATAAATGTTTTGCCTATAGAGAAATATTTAAAAGGAGTAGTCCCTAAAGAAGTTGGCACTTCTTGGCCAATTGAAGCTTTAAAAGCACAAGCTGTAATCAGTAGAACCTACACAATTGCTAATTTAAATAAACACAAGGAGCAAGGGTTTAATTTATGCTCTACAACACATTGCCAAGTTTATGGCGGACTTAGCTGTCAAGCGCACTTAAGCAACCAAGCAGTTAAAGAAACAAACAAAGAAGTTTTAACATACGAAAATAACGTTATACAAGCAGTTTTTCATGCAAGCTGCGGTGGCCGTACAGACACACCAGAATATGTTTGGGATTGGAAAAATATACCTCCTTATTTGAAAGGAACAAAGTGCATATATTGTCGCAACGCTCCATACACAAAATGGGAACGAAGTTTAGATGAACATTTTATACATGAAAAACTTTCTCAAAACAATAAAATAGGTAAAATTAAAAAAATAAAAATTAAAGGAAAAACTTCAGCAAAAGCTGCTAAAGAGTTAGAAATAATACACAGTAGAGGTAAAATAAAGTTAAATGCCTACAAATTTAGGACTTTAGTTGACGCTTGGAAAATAAAAAGTCACACTTTTGACTCTATAAAAGTTAAAAACGATAAAATCTATTTTAAAGGGAAAGGCTGGGGGCATAAGGTTGGTCTATGTCAAGAAGGAGCAAAAGGTATGGCAGAAAAAGGTAAGACATATAAAAAAATCTTACTTTATTTTTATCCTAAAACAAAAATTGAAACTATAAATTACTGGAAATAAAAAATGACAAACGAAGATTTAGACTTATCAAATTATAATTACACTGTACCTAATAAACTTATTGCACAAATACCAAACATAAATAGGCAAGATTCTAAACTTTTTGTTATAAATAGGATAAATGGACAATTTTGCCATAAAAAATTTTCGGACATAGTAGAGTATTTTAATTGTGGAGATTGTATAGTTCTTAACGAAACCAAAGTTGTACCGTCTAGGCTGTTTGGCAAAAAACACACTGGGGGAAAAGTAGAGCTACTTTTTCTTGACCCGTGCCAAGATGAAGAAAAATATAAGGTTTTAATTAAACCTTTTATAGGCATTGGAAAAAAAGTCTACTTTGAAAATGGTTACGAGTGCGAAATTCTTTCAAAAGAAGAAAATGATGAAACTTTAGTTAAGTTTAACAAACTTAATATTTTAACTTTTTTACAAGAGCATGGAATTATGCCATTACCGCCTTACATAAACAGAAAGAACGGTTTAGCTGTTGAAATGTCTGGCTTAGACAGAAAAAGATATCAAACAATATATGCAAAAAATATAGGCGCAATTGCTGCGCCAACAGCAGGATTACATTTTACAGACAAAATTTTAAATTCATTAAAAAATAAAGGAGTAAGCATTGCAAAATTAACACTGCATGTAGGTTGGGGGACTTTCAGACCTATAACTACAAATAATTTATGCTATCACAACATGCTCCCAGAAAAGTTTATTCTAAGCAAAGAAAATGCACACATTATAAATAATTCCATTAAAGACAAGAAACGAGTAGTTGCTGTAGGTACTACATCTACAAGAGCAATAGAATCAATAGCAAATTTTGCTAGTCTTATAGAGAACGGGAAAGCTTTTATAAAAGCTTCCTCAGGCGAAACTTCAATTTTTATATACCCAGGCTACAAATTTAAAGTAATAAACACGCTAATAACAAACCTTCATTTGCCAAAATCTACACCTCTTATGATGGCAAGCGCTTTTTCTTCCAGAACTTTAATATTAAAAGCATATGAGGAAGCTATTAATAAAGAGTATCGTTTTTTCTCTTATGGGGACTCGATGCTTATTTTGTAAATACTAAAATTTTATATATAATTATATATAATGTTAAAAATAAATAGTATATGTGACTTAAGTGTTAGAAAAACTCTAATAATCAGAAGTAAGGTGGCGATTTTATAGTGTCTTATTAGAGATGAGGGAAGGGTGAAATGAAAAACTATAAAGTGGCAGTGGTTGGTGCGACAGGTGCTGTAGGTTTGGAAATGATAAAAATGCTTGAAGATAGAAATTTCCCAGTAGAAAACATAAAATTTTTAGCTTCAGAACGTTCTGTAGGGAAAAAGCTAACATATAATGGCAAACAAGTCTCAGTTGGACTACTTACTAAAAACAGCGGTAAAGGTGTTGACGTTGCTCTATTTAGTGCAGGGTCTGAAATTTCTAAAGAAATCGCTCCTTTTTTTGCAAATGATGGGTGTTTTGTTATAGACAACTCGAGCGCTTGGCGGATGGACAAAGCTGTCCCTTTAGTAGTACCTGAAGTTAATCCTAAAGACTTAAGTAAAGATAAGAAAATAATAGCAAATCCTAACTGTTCTACAATTCAAATGGTAGTAGCATTAAAACCTCTACACGACTTTGCAAAAATTAAAAGAGTAATTGTCTCTACATACCAATCTGTATCTGGCGCAGGGCAAAAAGGTATAAATGAGCTCACAGAACAGACAAAAGCTTGGGCAAAATATGAGACTTTGCCACAACCGAGCAAATTTCACTATCAAATAGCATTTAACTTAATACCTCAAATAGACATTTTCACTGATAATGGTTATACAAAAGAAGAAATGAAAATGGCGAATGAAACTAAGAAAATTATGGGGGGTGATAATTCTATAGAGGTAAGTGCAACATGTGTTAGAGTGCCTGTATTTAGGTCTCATTCAGAAAGTGTTTGGATAGAAACTGAAAAACCTCTTCCTCCTGTGCAGGCAAAAGAATTGTTGTCAAAAGCAGATGGTATACAAGTTTTAGATGAACCAGAAAGTAAAAAGTACCCTATGCCGTTGTTTGCAGAAACTATGCAAACAACATATGTAGGTAGAATTCGTACTGACATTTCAACAAAAAATAATGCATTAACATTTTGGATAGTTTCAGACAATCTTTTAAAAGGAGCGGCTTTAAATGCAGTCCAAATTGCAGAAACTTTAGTTAAAAATAATATTTTGTAAAAGAGGAGATTTTAAGAATGGTATTAATTAGCAAACTTTTAGCATTTGTTTTTAGCATTTGTTTT
>JAIRNY010000028.1 GCA_031257835.1 Candidatus Endomicrobiellum cryptotermitis | reverse complement strand
TTGCTCTTATGCGTAAACTTTTAATTATTATCAATAATCGCTCTAAAGCTTTTTATGCTCAATCTTCTTTTATATATGCTTAATTTTTTACCTTCTCTTTTTCTAGTGGGTTGATATATACCGGCTTATATCTACAAAAAATAACTTTCTATCTTTCTACTTACTCAACCTATATAGCATACCCTACTTTCAGCATCAGCTCTACTCCTTCTTTCTTCCCTATACTCCCTGTCCCTCTTAAATCTATATTTATATTACCCACTACTCCTCCTACTCCTATCTCTCCTATTCCACTTCCTCCTTTTATATCCACCTCTTTTAACTCTACTCCTTCCACTTTACCTTTTGCGCTACCCAATAACTCGTACTCATATCCTATTCCTATATACTGTACTACCTTTTCACTGCATTTATAGCCTGCTTTTGCTATCCCTTTTATCTTCCCACTTGTGGCTTCTTCAAATTCTACTGGTATTCCATTTGACAACTTTACTTCTTTCCCCTCTTGTTTCATCATCAATAATTTACATCCTACATTTACATCTATCACACTACTTACTTCTCTCTTGTACCCACACCCTATATGCCCTCCTACATACATACTTCTATATTCACATTCTATATTCTCTCTTTCCAATACGTTTAACCCATTACTTTCAAATTCTACCCCTTGTCTCCCTACACTTTGACATGTCCATGTACCCTTTCTCTCCTACTCTCACTCTTGCCAACCCTCCTAATCCTACATAGCTTGTCATCCCTTTCCCTTCTACCTCTTCTACTTTATAATCACCTTTACCATGCTCTACATATCCTCCTACTACCACCTTCCCTTCTTCCACACTCTTTGCTATTCCTCCCACTACTGCTTTTACTCCCTCTATTCCCATCTCTAGCACACTTTTGTACTTAGTGCTCTCTGCTCCTACTGCTCCAAACACTTCTACTCCTCTCTTCCCTTTTACTGCTCCCACTGCTTCTTCTATCCCTTTTTCTGCTAAAAATCCTATCCCCTGCCCTACTACTATCAATCCACTTGCTCCTACCTCATTTAACTTCTGTGCTTGCGGCGTTGCCTCTTGCCCTTTTATCTTTAAACTCAACTCCTTTTCTGTACCTACACTCTCATGATTAAACTTTATCAGCCCACTCTCTTTATACATCTCTATTATCTTTGCTTTTGTTACTCCATCTTCTGCCTCTATCAAATTTACTCTGTCTCCTTCTTTACTTCCCCTTCTACTTTTCCTACTACTCTGGCTTTTGATAGATCTACTCGCCAGAATTCATTACTTTTTCCTACTACTTTTATCTTCGACCCTCCGTTTACTCTTACTTTTTCAAAATTATAATTCTCAAAGTCCGCTATTCCTTTCACTACTATTTGATCCTGTGTCTCTATATTCAATGTGCTTCCTAAAATCAACGTATTCTTCCCAAAATTCGGACTCCCCTTTAGTTCTACTATATCTCCATCTACACTCCCCTCTACTTTACTCCCTTCTATCCTTACTCTATTATTCAATACTAGTGTACTAGAATCTCCTACATTTACAGCCCCTCCACTCACATTCCCATTAATTACACTTGCACTACTTATTTCCACTTTGTTCGATTTCGCTGTCCCGTTACCTACGCCCCCCTCTCACATCCCTTACACTTGCATTACTTATTCTCACTACGTTCTCACACGCATATGCCATGCCTTCACAGAAAGTAAAATCATCATACTTATCACTACAAATACTTTCTTCATTCTCTTACTCCTATTTTTTAAACTACTCTTTATACATTTACTTTACACTGCTTGCCATATTGAACAATCCTTGTTTTAACTAAACTTTACTTTATCTACTTCTCACTCTCATCTTTAACTATAACTATAATTAAAATCATTTATATACTTTTTACTAAACTTCTTTTTTATCTATTAATTATTTGCTCCTCTTTAGAGCTTGGCTTTCTTGCATACCTCTTCTTTTCTTATTCTCACAAATTATAATTGTTAAGTCAGACCCAAGGTATTAATCTTTAACCTAAAATTTCAAATCTACACTCTATCTCTTTATTTTCATTAAACACTATACCTAAAAGCCTTGCTTTACTTCTTATGTACTTCTCATAATACTTCCTTTCTCTTATTTGCTCCATTGCTTCTTTTATCTTCTCTCCTACTTCCTTAAGACTGCATCTACCCTTCCTTTGTCTCTATGCACTTCTACTTCTACTTCATATCCTACCAGCTTCATTGTTAATAAAAATAATGAATGATAATACTTCTCTTCACCTAATATGTAAATCATACGCTATGTTTGCATACAACTCACTAAGGCTTTCTTCTATACCTTCTACATCTTTTTCTTTTAGCGCTTTTCCTATCTTCTTATTTATCACACTTACTTCTTCTAGATCTCTATTTATATATACTTCTAACAAATCTTCTAAAAATGCACTCTTCATTTCGTAATTCAGAAAATCTATTGTATATCTCGATTCATCTTCTATTATCTCTTCTTTTCTTTCTTTATTGTCAAATACCCTGTCTAAATAATAATGTTTTTATATTTACCTTCTTATCATCATTACTACTCTCTCTCCTGCTTTCTTGTGCATCTTCTCTATTAGCTCTGAAAACATTGTTTCTAGTTGAGTGTTTTGGAGTTCTATATTGTTCTCTCTTGCAGCTGTTTTAACAAAATCAAATAAAGATCCTTCTAACTTCCCAGGTGTGTCATAAGCAAGCTCTCTAAAGTCTAAATGTATCACTGGATATTTCTTTGTCCAATCCCATTTATCCCATATATACAACCCTTCAAAGATCTCCTTATTCCCTTTAAACAACTCCTTTAACTAACGTGCTTATCAGCAATGACTTTCCAAATCTTTTTGGGCGCGATAAAAAGTATACACTGCCATTGTTTATTAAGTTATATACATGTTCTGTCTTGTCTACGTATACTGCATTATTCCTTCTTAACTTTTCAAATGCTTGTGTCCCTATTGGTAACTTTTTCATTATCTTTGCCTTCTTCTTTTCTATTTTCTTATTTCTTTACTATCATATTTTAATCTCGCCTCTTTCAAATCCCTTTTCTCTAATCCTTACACATTATACTTCTTTTTTTCAAACAAAAAACCGGTATATAGCTTTGCAAACAATTGTTCTTTGAAAGTTTTGTTAAAGCGTTCACTATAAGCATTGCTTTTAGTATTACGCCAATAATTAAATTTTGCCTTAAATCATTCTGTTTTCAAATAATCGTGTACATATCCTGCAAACTCGCTTCCATTGTCCGTCTCTATCCGTTTATTTTCAAAATTGGATGTAAGTAAGTTACAAAAAGCTATAAACTCTTTTGAAAATGCAATAAAGGCATCTGAAGATACTGGAAAAAGCCATGAAAAGTATATAAATGACACTATTTGTGCAGGATTAATACAGAATTTTGAATTTGCATATGAACTCAGCTGGAAATTTATGCAACGTTATTTGGAAATGAATAACCAAGTAGATAAAACAATTCCCAAAAAATAGTTATTTAGAAAAGCTTTTGAAAATGGATTAATATAGGATCCAGAAAATTGGTTTAAATATCATGAAGCTCGCAATAAAACTTCTCATATGTATAGTGAAGAGTCATCAGATATTGTATATGCTTTAGGTAAAGATTTTATAAATGATGTAAAGAAACTTCTAGATAATTTGAGAAAAATAAATGAATAATAAAATAATAGATTTGGAACCAAAGTATTTATGTATGTATGATAAAAAATATTCTTAGATATCAATTAGGGATATCAATTAGGAAATTTAGGTATTAAAGTATATCTTTTTGGGTCTCGTGTTCAAGAAAAGGCAAAAAAAACTTCTGATGATTTAGCATTAGATAACAATGGGAATAAAGTAGATTATATTAATGTAATATGTAAACTAAAAGAAACTTTTGAAGAAAGTGATATAAAGTATAGTATTGATATATTAGATTTAAATGAAATATCAGATGATTTTAAACAAAGTATAGCTGTGATTTAGTAGAAATAGTGTATTGAGTTGGATTATAAAATAAACATTTTTCATTAAGATAATAATTGTAACCAGCTGGTTTTATTGTTGCTTTTGTTTGATTTTGTTATTAAAATTATCAATAAAGTATTTATGCTTGAATGTAAAGCTTTATATACTCTAATTCTTCCTTGTGCTTTATATGTACTCTCTTCCAGTAACTACATATTTTTGAACTTGTTCTAAAATTCTTAAATATTACTATTTTAAATACTTGTTTACTGTATAAAACAAATATTTTGAAGCTTGTGGAATAACGTTCTCGTCTATATTAAAATTATTATGGTGCCAAGGGTTAGATGTAGCCTTATCTTTAGATGTACCTATATACATAAAATTTCCAGGAACAAGATGTAAGTATTCTGAGAAATCCTCACCTCCCATAGATGGTTTTTGTAATATTTCAACATTGTTTTTTCCATAAAATTCTTCTGCTGTTTCTATACAAAATTTCGTGATTTCTGGAGTGTTAATTAATGGTTCTCCTATCGAATTATATTCTACAATACATTTTACTCCATAAGATTTCTCTATACTTTCTAATTTATTTAAAATGCTATTTTTTATAAATTTCCTAGCTTTATTGTTAAAAGTTCTTACTGTACCATAAAGAGTTACTTGTTTGCATATCACATTGTATGCATCCCCGCCTTCGATTTTGCCAAATGTTATAACAGAGTTTTCTAATGGATCTAACTCCCTTGAAATAATGCCTTGAATCATACTTATAAAAGTACTGCTAGCAACCAAAGCATCTTTACCTTCGTGAGGATAAGCACCGTGCGCAATTTCTCCAATAATTTCTATTTTAAGTTGATCAACGCCAGCCATCATTTCATTGTACTTAAAAGCAATTTTGCCAGATTTTATCCACGGACTTACGTGTGTTGCTAATATAAAATCGACATCTGGATTTTTTAAGGCTCCATAAAATATCATATTCTTTGCGCCGCCTGAAGTTTCCTCACTAGGTTGAAAAATTAATCTTACATTACCTCTTAAATTCTTTTTTTTATCTTTTAGCAACTTTGCAGCTCCAAGGACTATAGCAACATGAGCATCGTGACCACAAGCGTGCATAACACCCTCATTAACTGACTTATATTCTATATTGTTTTTCTCATAAACCGGTAAAGCATCTATATCTGCCCTCAAAGCTATTGCTTTACCTTTTTGTTCTCCTACAATAGTGCCAATTACGCCAGTTTTATTTATACGTTTAAAAGGTATATTATAACTTCTAAGTTTTGATTCAATAAATTTTGCAGTATTAAATTCATTTCCACCAACTTCAGGATTTTTGTGAATATACCTTCTAATATCAATAACTTCCTTACCGAAAGTCATATTTTATCTCCTATAACATAGTTCAAATAAAATTCTAAACTTCTATAAAAATATTGCAACTGCAACTACATATTTGTTAGTATGTGAAATTGATAATTCCATTTTTGTACTTTTTTTGTTTTTAATAAAAACTTCTGGTTTGCCATATTTGTTATTTATTATTTTAATATCTGTAATAGCAATTTCTTTATTTTTATTACCAAGAGCTTTCCAAACAGCTTCTTTTGCAGAAAACCTAACAGCTAAATGTTGAGGAACATTTTTTTTAGAATAAGAGTAGTCTATTTCTTCTTGAGAAAAAATACGTTTAATAATTTTTGAGTTTTTTAAATATTTGTTAAATCTTTTAACTTCTTCTATATCTACGCCTATCATATCTGCCAACTCCCAAGTTATTGCAATATCTTAAAATACATTTTATAAGAATAAATCTAAACTCTATGTTACAACTAGAAATAATTATAGAAATTACATTTAAATTTATTCAACTGTTACAGATTTCGCCAAATTTCTTGGTTGGTCAACATCACAACCCAAATTAACAGAAATATAATAAGCTAACAGCTGTAAAGGGACAACAGAAATTAGAGGTGAAACAAATTCGTCAGTTTCTGGAATGTAAATAATATGGTCACTTTTTGTTAATATTTCTCTATTACTTGAACTCGCTATTACAATAATAGTTGCTCCTCTTGCTTTAGCTTCTTCCATATTGGAAACTATCTTTTCATAAACTTTACTATTTGTGGCTATAGAAACTATAGGCATGGATTGGTCAATTAAAGCAATTGGACCGTGCTTCATTTCACCAGCAGCATAACCCTCTGCGTGTATATAAGAAATTTCTTTGAGTTTTAATGCACCTTCAAGAGCTACAGGATAATTTACATGTCTACCCAAATATAAAAAATCTTTTTTTCGGTCAAACAATTTTGCTATTTTGTTTACTTCTTGTGCATTTTCTAAAAAACCTCCTATTTTTACAGGTATTTCCCACAACTCTTGTAAATACTTTTTTATGTCTTCTTTAGATAAAGATTCTTTTTTAGATGCAAAATCTAAAGCAAGAATATAAAGTGCTGTAAGCTGTCCTGCAAAAGCTTTTGTTGAAGCTACTCCTATTTCTATACCACAATGAGTGTAAACTACATGGTTAGTTTCACGACTTATACTTGAACCTACAACATTACATACTGCAAGCGTTTGGCAACCTTTACTTTTTGCAAGTCGTAAAGCAGCTAAAGTATCTGCAGTCTCACCAGATTGTGAAATAACTATAACTAAAGTTTTTTCACTTAAAATAGGATTCCTATACCTAAACTCTGATGCAATGTCCACTTCAGTAGGAATTTTTGCAAAATTTTCAAACAAAAATTTTGACACAAGACCAGCATGGTAAGATGTTCCACAAGCAACTACATAAATATTTGAAATATTTCTAACATCTTCTTTATTTAACTTTACTTCTTCTACGTGTATCTTTCCCTCATTTGGATAAATTCTTCCTCTTAGCGTATCCTCTATAGTACGAGGCTGTTCAAAAATTTCTTTTAGCATAAAATGCTTATATCCTGCTTTTTCTGCTAAAACTGAATCCCAATTTATAGTTTTTATTTCACGATTTTGTTCATTACCTTCTTTATCAGTAATTACAATTTTATCTTTTGTTATTTTAGCTATATCACCATTTTCAAGAAAAATCATATCTCTTGTATAAGTAAGCAAAGCAGGTATATCTGAAGCAATAAAATTCTCTTTTACTCCAACACCAATTATTAGCGGAGCTTCTTGTCTTGCACAAATTATTGTGTGCGGATCATCTTTACATATTACACCCAAAGCATAAGAGCCTTTAACTTTACTTAAAGTTTTTTTAACAGCGTCAAACAAATCACCTTTGTAATATTTTTTTATAAGATGAACTATAACTTCCGTATCTGTTTCTGACTTAAAATCTTTTAAATTTTTTTTTAATTGACTTTTCAAATCTGCATAATTTTCAATTATGCCATTGTGCACAATAACAATACTATTACTCGCATCTGTATGAGGATGCGCATTATTTTCAGAAGGTTTACCATGTGTTGCCCAACGCGTATGCCCTATAGCAATGTTTGAACTAATAGGATCTTGCGTTATGTTATCTGTTAAATTACAAAGTTTGCCAACACTTCTTCTGATATGCAATAAATTATTACAAACTACAGCTATACCAGCTGAATCATAACCTCTATACTCAAGTTTTTTTAAACCTTTTAGTACAACTTCAACAGCATTTTTATCATTTTCTTTGCCAACATAACCAACTATCCCACACATAGTTTATCCTTCATTTATAAGTTCTTTCATATCTTTTACTGCAGTTTTAAGACCAGTAAAAACGCTTTTTGCAATAATTGAAAAACCTATATTAAACTCTTTCAAGTTTGGAACTTTACACATATGTTTTATATTGTCATAATCCAATCCGTGTCCTGCTTTTAACAAAAGTTTATTTTTTGTGGCTACTTGTGAAGCTTGTAAAATTTTTTCAAATTCTTCTTTAAAGTTTGAAGAGTCCCTTCTATTTTCTTTATAAAATTTTGCATATCTGCCAGTATGAATTTCTACAGCGTCTGCGCCTATTTGACTACATACTAAAATTTGTTCCATATCAGCTTCAATAAACATACTAACTACTATACCTGCTTTCTTTAATTTCTCTACGCAATTTGCAAGAATTTTCTTATTCTTTTTAACATCCAAACCACCTTCTGTTGTTAGCTCCTGCCTTTTTTCCGGAACTATACATACAAAATCTGGTTTCACATTTAATGCCACTCTAATTATTTCATCTGTGGCAGACATTTCAAGATTCAATTTTATCTTAATAGATTTTTTTAAATTGTAAACATCACTATCTTGAATGTGCCTTCTATCCTCTCTTAAATGTACAGTTATACTATCTGCTCCAGCTTTTTCGCATATTAACGCAGCATCAACAACAGATGGAATATTACCTTTTCTTGCTTGTCTTATTGTAGCTATATGATCTACATTTACACCTAATTTTATCATAAAAACCTCTCTTTTTTTAACAATTAACCTCTGCACAAATACTATTGGTTAAATTTTTCGCGATTCTCTTAATTATACTTAAACTTTTACCTTCAACCATAACTCTCAAAAGGTTTTCTGTACCAGAATATCTTACAAGAATGCGCCCATCTTTTCCTAATAACTGTTCGGACTTCTTTAGCAATTTATAAGATTTTGAAAGTTGTTCTATAGGTACTTTCTTTTTAATTTTGTTATTGATGAGGATCTGCGGGAACTTCTCAATATCTTCCATAAATTCAGACATCGTTTTTTCTAACTGACATAATGCTCCAAGCAACATAATAGAACTAAGAACCCCATCTCCTGTAGTTAAAATATCTTTAAAAATAAAATGCCCTGACTGTTCACCTCCAAGCGAGGACTTATATTTTTTCATATCTTCAATAACATATCTGTCACCAACTTTAGATAAAACAATATTTATTTTTGCATCTTCCATGGCACGCGTAAGCCCTAAATTTGCCATAACTGTAGAAACTAAAACATTATTTTTTAATTTATTATTATTTTTTAGCCATTTTGCCATTGCAGCAAGGAAATCATCTCCATCTTTAATTACACCTTTTTCATCTACACATATTAGTCTATCCGAATCACCATCAAAAGAAAAACCACAAAAAGCATTATGCTTTTTTACATGTTCTGCTACAACTTCTGGGTATAAAGCCCCGCAATCAAAATTAATATTTTTCCCATTCGGTTTGACATTTAAAGCAACAACCTTTGCACCAAGTTTTTTTAGTACATAAGGTGCAACTTTATAAGACGCCCCATTTGCACAATCAACAACTATAGTTTTCCCTCTAAGAGATTTGCCTGTAAAATTTTTTATTAAAAAATCTTCATAAAATTTTATAAGAGTTAAATCTTCTTTAACAGATAATTTATTGTTTTCAATATCAACTCTTAAATCTAGGTACTTATTTATTTTACGTTCTATTTTTTCTTCAACACTATCAGCAAGTTTAAACCCTTTTGAATTAAAAATTTTAATCCCATTATCTATATAAGGGTTATGACTTGCAGATATCACAATTGCCGCAGAATAGTTCCCTTGTTTAACAACTAAAGAAGTCGCAGGTGTAGGCATAACACCACTAAAAACAGGTTTTGCACCCACTTTAATAATACCTTTTGCAAGTTCCTTTTGTATCCTCTTTCCAGATTCTCTAGTATCTCTAACTATTAAAATATTTTTACTATTTCCTAAAACTTCTGCAATTGCCATTCCAATAATATTAAGCGTTTTGTTGTCAAATGGAAAACTCAAACTACTCCCTCTTATACCATCTGTCCCAAATAACTTTGTCACATATACCCCGCATATAACCAAACAAAAAGAGCAAGAACTAAAGCCAATAATTTTAATTGCCAATTCTTTTTTATTTTGGCATAAATTTTTTTCATTTTAGTCCAATGCCTCACCATTTGTTTCTATTATTTCTTTAAGCTTTGCAGCAGAAATATTGCCATGCAATTTACCATTATAAGCTACAGATATCTTCCCAGTTTCTTCAGAAACCACAATTACTAAAGCATCTGTAACTTCACTTAACCCAAGTGCTGCTCTGTGCCTTGTGCCAAAAAGTTTAACACTAGTTTCATGACTTAGCGGAAGTAAACACCCTGCAGCCATGATTTTACCATTAAATATAACTACTGCTCCATCATGTAAAGGAGCAGCCTTGTTTTTAAATATTGACAACAGAAGTTCCTTTGAAATATTAGCGTTTAAAGTTATACCGGTTTCTATAAAATTTTTTAAACCCACTTCATTCTCAAGAGCAATAAGCCCACCCATAACAGATTTACTTAAATTTTCAACAGCTTCAACAATTTCTGTTACATAAAAATCTTTTACCTTAGATTTCGAACACCAACGCTGGCTACCTATTTGCGCTAAAACATTTCGTATTTCAGTTTGAAATATTACAGCAAATATAATAACTGCTGCAAGCCAAAAATTCTCTAACAACCAAGACAGAGCTTTAAGATGTAAAACATCTCTTGCTACTATAGTAAGGCCTAAAATAAATAAAATGCCAATAACAATTTGTATAGCTCTTGTACCTTTAATAATTAAAATAAGCCTATAAAACATTATGGTAAGTATAAAGATGTCTAAAATATTAACTATGTAGGTATTATAAATATAAAACATAGTTTCCACTTAAACTCCTTTAAAAGCTTGAATTATTTTTAACACATCTACTGTTTCTTTTACGTCGTGTACTCTTAAAATATCTGCTCCACAAAAAACTGTAAGAAAATTTGCTACTATAAAAGACGTCTTATCTTTCCCTGCTAAAAGCCTGACAAACCTTTTTCTTGATACTGCACCAACAACTGCTCCTAGAGACGAAAAAGTGCCTATATTTTTTATTAGTTCTAAATTATGTTCAACAGTTTTACCAAAACCTGGACCTGGGTCTACAGATATATACTCTTCCTGCACACCAAAACTTAATGCATAATTTCTTCTATCTAAAAGAAACTTAAAAACTTCAGAAGTACAATTTTTATATTTTGGTAATTTCTGCATATTTTTAGGGAGTCCTTTCATATGCATTAATATAAGACCAGCCTTAACTTTTGCAACAAGTTCTGCTAACTTTTCTTTACCTACTCTTAAAGCAAAAATATCGTTGACAATATCTGCTCCTTCATCAAGAGCAGCTTTTGCTGTTTCATACTTATACGTATCTACAGAAATTGGTATTTTAACTTGCTTTCTTATTTTCTTTAAAGCAGGTATCAACCTTTTTATCTCTGTTTTTGCGTCTACAAAATTTGCGCCAGGCCTAGATGATTCTGCCCCAATGTCTATTATACTAGCACCAAACTTTTCAAACTCTAAAGCTCGTTGCTTAGCTTTATCCGGACACGTTAACCCATCTCCCACAAAAGAATTTGGGTCCATATTTATAATGCCCATAACAACTGGATTTGATAAATCTAACGATTTATTTTTATATTTAAAAACTTTTTTATTATTAACTAATCGTTCCAAACTAACAGAAACTTCTTTTAATCCAAAAGGTTGTACTTTAAGTTTATCAATTAGTTTTAAAACTTGAGTAATATTTGCAAACAAAATCAAATCTGAAAAACCTTTTTTAAACCTACTAACATCTTCACTTAAAGAAACATCTGCACCGAAGGAAATTGCTTCTTGCTTTAATATGTTTGCAGCTCTATTATCTATTTGTTCTATAATAACAGGAAAATTTACACCTTTTTGAGCAAGATGCTTATGAACAGCATTACTACTACCTGTTTTTTTTACGAGTTCTAAAGCATCTTTAAAATTATTTATAATAGCTTTTCTTGCTATCACCTTTTATTTCCCTAATAAAGACGTTGCTTCTTTTCTTATTTTTTCATCTTCTGCAAAGTTACCACGCACAGCTTGAGTAATAACAAGTGACCCTGTTTTTTTTATGCCCCGCATAGTCATACATAAGTGTTCACCTTCAACAATAAGCATAACGCCATGAGGTTTTAATAAATCCATAATAGTATCTGCTATTTGTTTTGTGAATCTTTCTTGAAGTTGAAGTCTGTTTGCAAAAATCTCTACAAATCTTACTAGTTTTGAAACTCCAGCAATTTTGTCTTTTTTAGGGACATAGGCTATATGTACTTTACCAAAAAAAGGTAACAAGTGATGCTCACAAAGAGAATAAAAAGCAACATCTTTTATACATACTATTTCTTCGTGTGCTTCACTAGAATATGAAGTCGGAACTAAATCCAAAGGGTTTATATTATTTCCTGATAAAGCTTCTTTATAAAACTCTGAAACTCTTTCTGGGGTACGTTTTAACCCTTCCCTGTTTAAATCTTCTCCAAAAGATTCTAACAAGAGTTTTATCGCTTTTTTTGCTTTTTTTTCATCAAAATTAAACTTTTTCACTTTATATATTGTCACCTAAAAATTTTTTCGTTAATCCTTACCCTAACAAAACATCTAGATTTTTTAATGTTTCTTTTTTATCTGTTTCTACATTTGTTTCTACATTACCATCCTGTAATATAGGAGACAATTCTTCACCTTTCATAATTATATCTATATCCTGGCCAGTTAAATTTTCTCTTTCTAAAAGATAATCTACAATTTTATTTAAAATAGATATATTACCTTTTATAAGAGCTACGGCCTTATCTTTGGCACTATTTATAATATTTTTAATCTCTTCATCTACAATTTCAGAAGTTTTTCCAGAATGTCTATCTGGACTTGAAATATCTCTTCCCAAAAACACTTCTTGATTTGGTTTTTGGAGAGATATTGGGCCTACTTTATCACTCATACCAAATTCAGTAACCATCCTAGTAGCAATATCTGTAGCTTTTGCTATATCATTTTGAGCACCTGTTGTAATTTCAGAAAATATAACTTCTTCTGCAACACGCCCTCCAAATAATATCGAAAGTCTGTCAAAAAATTCTGTTTTAGAAGTTAAATACTTATCTTCTTCAGGTAACTGTAAAGTATATCCCAAAGCAGGCCCTCTTGGAACTATAGAAACTTTATGAACTGGGTCAGCAGATGGAAGAAGTTTTGCAACAAGACTATGTCCTGCCTCATGATATGCAATAACTTTCTTTTCTTTTTCAGACATCAAGCGCGACTTTGTCTGTGGACCAGCAAGTATTCTATCTATTGCCTCTTCCATATTTTTCATACTTACACTCTTTTGACTGTGCCTTGCAGCCAAAAGAGCTGCCTCATTTACAAGATTTGCAAGATCAGCTCCAACAAAACCAGGTGTTCTCTTTGCTATAACATTTAAGTTCACATCGTCGCCTAAAGTTATTTTCCTTGAATGTACAGTCAATATTTCTTCTCTATCTTTTAAGTATGGGCTTGGAACAACTACTTGCCTGTCAAATCTGCCAGGTCTAAGCAGAGCTGGATCTAAAACATCTGGCCTATTAGTTGCAGCAATTAGGATCACGCCTTCTTTAGTGTCAAAACCATCCATTTCAACAAGAAGCTGGTTTAAAGTTTGTTCTCTTTCATCATGCCCGCCACCTATACCAGCAAATCTGTGTCTTCCAACAGCGTCTATTTCGTCTATAAAAAGCAAACAAGGGGCAGACTTCCTACCCTTATCAAACAAATCTCTAACTCTAGAAGCTCCAACACCAACAAACATTTCAACAAACTCTGAACCACTTGAAGAAAAAAATGGGACTCCCGCCTCACCAGCAACTGCTTTTGCAAGTAAAGTTTTCCCTGTTCCAGGGGCCCCAAAAAGTAATATCCCTTTTGGAATTTTTCCACCCAATTTTTGAAACTTTGCAGGATCTTTTAAAAACTCTATTATTTCTTGTAACTCTTCTTTGGCTTCATTACAACCAGCAACATCTTTAAAAGTAACTTTTTTTGCAGCATTTTTACCTGCAAGTTTTGCCTTTGTTTTGCCAAAAGACATGGCCTGTTTACTGCCACCAGCCATACCACGCATCATCCAAAGGCAAAATAAAATTAAAAGAATTATAAAGCCCCAATTAAGCAAAAGTGGTGCAAGCCAACCATTCCTTTGAGCAGAAGAAAACTCTAAAACATTGTTGTCTTCCATATCCTTTATTAAGTTAGAGTCATCCATAGGGATTGTTTTAAACTTTTTCAAAACACCATCTGTATCTCTAAATTGTCCTTTTATAAAATCTGAAGAAACAATCACCTTAGACACACTTTTAGCTTTTATATATTGTTTAAATTGAGAATATTCTAAATCTACTTCTTGACCTCTTTGCTTTGCAGAGTTTATGAGCATAAAAACAATTATAAAAAGCATTATCCAAAAAAATACAAACCACGGATTTTTCTTTTTCATTTATCAAACTCCTTTATTCTTCCTAAATATGGCAATTGTCTAAAAAATCCGTTACAGTCTAAACCATACCCAACAAAAAAATCATTACCCATTTCAAAACAACTATAATTAATAGGAACCTCTTTTTTATGAGCACACTTTTTATCTAAGAAAACGCAAGTTTTAATACTCTTAGGTTTTTTTGAAGATATTTCTCTAATCAAGAATTCCAAAGTTATACCAGTATCAATAATATCCTCTACTATCAAAATATCTTTCCCTATTAAGTCTTCTTTAAAACCAGAAATTATTTGCACTTTCCCTTGAGATTGAATATCAACATAAGAGCTAACTTGTATAAAATCTATAGCACATCTAACATCCAAATTACGCACCAAATCCGCACAAAAAATAAAACTACCATTTAAAACCGCAACTATTACAAGATCTTTATCTTTATAGTCCTTAGATACTTGAGAAGCTATTTCAAAAATCTTTTTTTGTATTTGCCGTTCATGAAAAAGAATTTCTACCGTATAGTTTTGTTTACTGTTCATTAATTTATCCTTTTAAAAAATATGCTTTTTTTGCTTTTATCTTAAAAAACCAATCTCCAGACAATCTATATACAGACTTATCTAACGATAAAATTTTACACATTATTAAATTTATACACAAAGTATATCTTTTTTGAGGTAAAATATCTCGTAAAATTCTAAATCTAACTGCTTCATTATATCGTAAAAACATTGTTAAATCAAGCAAAATTCGATTTTTTTGGAATCTAACACATTTTTTTAAATACTTGGTTGAAATTTCATTTAAAAAACGATTTTCTCTACTTTGTATACAACTTAAAGAAAATATATGTTCAACTGCCATTGAATTTATTTTTTCACAAACAGGAATAAGCAAACGTCTTATCTTATTTCTTGTGTAAATATCTGTAAAATTAGAACTATCTGCACAGAACGGCAATTTATGCCTTTTTACATAGTCTTCAATAAAATCTCGTTTAATTGAAAGAAGAGGTCTAATTATTGCAACATTCTTAGAAAGAGTTCTTTCTTGAGGTATGCCTGAAAAATTTCCACTCCCTCTAAGTAGCCACATTAAAACAGTTTCTGCGTTATCGTTTGCATTATGTGCTGTTGAAATTCTATCAAACTTATATTTCTTTGCTACTCTATACAAAATTTCATACCTTAAATTGTGACCCGCAGTTTCTATAGAGATATTATGACTTCTAGAATATTTAATTACATTAATAGATTCCAAAATACAATTTATACCCAATTTTTCCGAAAAATTCTTAACAACTAAAGCCTCTTTTTTAGATTCTTCTCTTAAATTATGGTCAAAATTTACTGCTAATAGGTCAATATTTATTTTTTTTTTAAGTCGCCAAAACATGTGTAACATACACATAGAATCCATACCACCAGACACAGCCAAAATTATCTTATCTTTACAACAAACAAATTTATTCTGAGTAATATTGTTATAAAACAATTCCCAAGCTTTCATTTCCTTAAAAACCTTTTAAAGAAAAACTTTAACTGCACATGTTTTGAGGGATAAATAAGCTTTGTAAAATTTTTAATAAATGCCAATATATACTTGTCCGGAGGAATAGCTATATACTTATTACGCCATAATGGACAAAACTTTTCTTTAAAGCTTCTTAAAAGTTCTAAGTTATAGTTAAAATGTTCTGCAAACATAAAAGTTTTTGCAAAATACTTTATAACTTCTTCCTGAGAACCGCCTTCATAAAAATAAGCAAACCCCAAATCAAACCATATGTAATCTTTACTTTTTGCCCACAAAATATTTTTAAAAATTATGTAATAAAAAATATCCTCTTGAAAAGGTATATATCTAACAATACCTGAAGCAATTTCATAAACACTATGTGTTTTTTCTAACACAGAAAAAGCACATACTTTACCATCTTTTTCCACAATACTAAAATCCATATCTTTCATATAAGTAGGCTCGTAGTTGCCAGGTATAAAATTTATCGGAACAAAGTTTGCAGTTTTTCTCCACTCTTTGTCTACATTTGCAAATATTTCTTTATATTCATAAAACTGCTCAGCATGTAAAATTTTATATTTAAAACCTAAACTTTCCATATTTTCTTCTAACTTACAAAAATTGTTTAAGCATTGATCATATTTATTAAAAGCTTTTAATTGAATTTTTGCTCCTTGCCCAATATTAAAAATGTCTAGACCAATATCGTCATATATCTGTACATATTTATGATCTATACCTACAAAAGCAGGTTTTACAGATGCATTGTCAGCAAGCTCTTTAAATTGCCATAAAAGCTCAGTTTTGTGAGATTTATTACCCACAGGATCGCCAAAAGCAATCCAACTATTACCAGATTTACCATACATTATAAAAGCATCTTTTTGCTCGTTAACTATGTAGTTTTTATCTTTAGATAAAGCTGTTAAAGAATAAACATAATCTGAAGAATATATTATCCTTTCTATATCTTTTTTTGTAAATAATACAGGTTTTTTTAAAAAGTTTCTGAAAATTTGTTCTAAAATAACTATTATCACTATAATACCCATACCAAAACTTGCTCTTAAAAACCGTGCAGCATCTGTTGTACTTACTAAAAGATTCCTAAAAAACACATCTAAATGAATCCAAAAGTAAATATCCTGTTTATTTATAAAAAAGCCTATCCAAACAGAAAGAACGAAAACGCCACCAACTGCACTAAACCACCAATTACTAAAAGCAGTGTTAAGTATAGAGATATCCCTATAAAAATACTGTCTTGAAGACACAAGAGCAACAAGTAAAACAACAAAACATAAAAGAACTAAAAATGGCTCTCCTACAACAAGTATTAAAACAATTGCAAACATTATTAAAGCACAAGCTATAGACCAAGCTTTCTTGATTCTAAGCTGTAAACCTCTAGAAATAAAGAGCAATACAATTGAGGTAACACTAAGCAAAAAGTGAGACAAATCTGCAAACCACGAAGGTAACAATTTAATAATAAATTTTAATTGTGCAACATCAAAAGGAGTTGCAGGAGAAAAGATCGTAACCATACCAGCAACAAATGAAGACAAAGCAAGTACTTGCACTATAACAGAAGATATTGTTTTTCCAAAAATCTTTGCCTTATCTTGAAACTTTTTAGTAAGTATCATTAATTCAAACGAACCCAAAAGAACAAGAGCAATAAGTAAAGGGAAAAAATAAAATATTGCTCTATAGGCAAGAAGTGCTCCTATAACACCAGGACTACTTGCCGACTTTGGCATTAACAAAGTAATAGAGGTCTCAAAAATACCCATGCCGCCAGGAACTTGGCTTATAATTACAGAAAATTGCGCAACAAGAAAAACTTTAAGTAAAATAAAATAAGAAACAAACCCTTCTGGCATTAAAACATATAAAGTTAATGACGCTACTAACCAGTCTAACGTTGCAAGTAAAATTTGCCACGATACTATCTTGATATTTGGAAAAGTTATTGTCCACTTAAACACCCTCATTGGACGAGAATTTAAAGTACTTAAAAAAATATATAGTAATAAAATTATAATTGAAAAAAAGCCTATCGTTTTTGTAGACAAATTTATATTTAATATACCTTCCAGAGACACTGGAGCAAACGTAAAAATGATACCGCCAATCGCAAGTAATCCAAGCCATATTGTAACTGAAGAAAACAGAAGTACTTTTGTGACATCAACCATTGAAACATTACATAGCGAATAAAGTCTATACCTGATAGAACCACCAAAAAGCATTGAATATCCTGTATTATTTGCTAAAACATTGCTTATAAAACACGTAAATAAAATGTCTTTAGGACTTAAAGAAATTTTTGAGTTTATATATTCAAAAGCAACTATATCATAACCACCTAAAATAATATAGTAAGATAAAGCTAGTAACATCGCTAAAAATATTTTAAAAAACGGTATAGCTTTTAAAGCATTAATTATATCTGTATAACTTAAATTCTTCAGTTGATTATGTAAAAGTATTAACGCTACAACAAAAATTAAAAAACATATAGGTAAAAGAAAAAATTTTATCCAATTTTTCATGCATATATCTCTTTTTAATGGAATAATTACAAGCGAAGTTAATGTAGGAATTTTATAATATATGATAAAAAAAAGAAAGTATAAAAAATAGTTATATAAACTGATATTTTATATGGAATGTATTATATTCTTCATATTCTTCAGCTTTTCTAAAATCCAGTATCTATATTTAATGCAAAATTTGCTCTTCCTAAAATTTCTATAAAGCCATAATTTTTTAATACCCTTTATTTTTCTCTTTTTTTCTATTTTATCTTCTTCTGTACACTCATAAACGTCATGAGAAGATGTTTCAATATTTGCAATATCAGAAAACAACAAGGATGCTAAAATCATTCCTATTTCAATTGCATAAACTAAATCAACAAAAATCCTTAAAGCAAATGTCGTAATAAGTACTATAGAATCACTTACAGGAGCTTTTAAAATTTCTTTAAAAGCTTCAAAGTCCATCATTCTGTATGCTACCGTAAAAAGTATACATGCAAGCGTTACCATTTGAATAAGTACAATATATTTGGAAAAACAAGAAGTATTATAAGTATAAAATTGCATGCGCTATACCCGCAATAGGAGTTCTTCCTCCATTATTAACATTTTGTACTGGAATCCCTCCAAAAATAGCAGAACCTATATTTGCTATACCTTGCGCTATTAGTTCCGTATCTGATCTATGTTTTTTACTTATCATACCATCTGCTACTACTACAGAAAGTAAAGATTCTATTCCAGCAAGAATTGCTATTGTCAATGCTGGTTGAAATAGTTTGCCTATTAAATAAATGTCTAAATTAGGAAGATGTGCAGTAAAATCAATAGATTTTGTTATATCACCAAAGTGGGAAAATATTGTGTCTATAGGAAGATTAAAAAAATATACTATTAAAGTTGAAATTATAAAAACGGCTAGCGGTGCAGGGAAAAATTTAAATCTTTTAGGATAAAAACCAATAAAAAACAATATAGCAACTCCCATAATAAGGGTTGCTATATTTATATCACTTATATTTTTTATATACAAAGTCCACTTAATCTACAAAATTAAAAGTCCACTTAATCTACAAAATTAGCGGGAATATTATTAAGTTTTAAACCAAAAAATCGTTTATTTGTGTTGAAAACAAAACAATCGCTATTCCGTTTGTAAAGCCTGTTGTTATAGAATCAGGAATATATCTGATAATTTCCCCAAATTTTAAAAAACCCATAACTATCAATAAAACGCCGGCCATCACAGTTGCTGTAGCTAAACCGTTTGTACCATAATTTTGAACTATACCATAAACTCATAATTACAAAAGCCCCTGTAGGTCCACCTATTTGAACACGGCTACCACTAAACAAAGAAATTAAAAACCCAGCAACTATTGCAGTTACAAGCCCTTTTCCTGGCATAACTCCAAAAGCTATACCAAACGCTATTGATAAAGGAATTGCTATAAAAGCTACTATAAGGCCTGCATTTATATCTGCTATAATGCGATTTAAATTAAATTCTTTTGGGTTGTTTTTTAATAAAGTGACTAATTTTGGTTTAAATATCATTCTTCTGTAAAGTTATTTAATTAATAAAATAAATGTACTATAATAATCCAACTTAATAATTTTAACCTACATACAAAAATATAATATAAAATTTAGGTAAGCAAGCATTGATTAAAGTAGCACTAAAAAATTATAATAAAGTAATGAAATATACAATTTATTTAGGTTTAGGATCAAACATTGGCAATAGACTAGAAAATATACTTTTTAGTCTCTCATTTATACAAAGTAGTTTGCTTATCAAAATTGTTAAATTATCTTCTTTATATGAAACATCTCCAGTTGGACCAACACAAAAATCTTTTTATAATATTATACTTAAAGCAAAGACTAACCTAAATCCTTACGATTTGTTATTTTTTTTAAAACAATTAGAACAAATTTTAGGACGTAAAAAAACTATTAAGTGGGGACCTCGCATAATAGACATTGACATTTTATTTTTTGGGAACAAAGTTTTTAACAACTCTTTGCTATCTATACCTCATAAAGAACTACAAAATAGACTTTTTGTTTTAATTCCTCTTAACGAAATTGCAAAAAATTTAGTACATCCTACAATAAACAAAAGAGTACATATAATATTAAAAGAAAAGTTGTTGACTCTTAAAAAACAAAAGGTTAAAATCATATAAATATACACTTAGTCAAGTACAAAAGGATTACAATAAAAAAATGAATAAAAAAACTGTTATAACAATTTTAGATAAGAAACAGAAAAATGATAAATTAACAATGCTCACTTGTTACGACTACGTTATGGCAAAACTTATTTCCAAAGATGTCGATATGTTGCTCATCGGAGACTCACTTGGTAACGTAAAACTTGGCTATGAAAATACAATTCCTGTAACAATAGAAGACATAATATACCATACTAAAGCTGTAAAACGAGGAAATAGCGGTGCCCTAATTGTCGCTGACATGCCGTTTATGTCTTATGAAGCAGACATAAAAAGTGCTGTTATAAACGCAGGTCGACTTATTAAAGAGGGTGGAGCAGAAGTTGTAAAAATTGAAGGTGGCAGTGAAATCATAAAGCAAGTACAAGCTATTGCTAATGCAAAAATACCAATAATTGGGCATCTAGGACTAACTCCTCAAGCAATTAACAAGTTGGGAGAATTTAAAGTTCAAGGGAGAAATAAAGAAGACGCTTTAAAACTTATAAATGATGCAAAACTTTTACAAGAAGCTGGAGTTTGCGCTATTGTACTTGAAGCAATACCAGAAGATTTAGCTAAAGAAATTACAAAAACTTTAACTATACCTACAATAGGTATAGGCGCAGGGCGCTATTGTGATGGACAAGTTTTAGTTGTTTACGATATGTTAGGAATGTTTGTTGACTTTACTCCAAAATTTGTAAAAAAGTATGCAGACGTTGGGCAAATCATAAAAGAAGCCGTAAAAAATTATATAGACGAAGTAAAAGAAGGTAAGTTTCCAGGAGAGGGAAATATATATAAATGAAAGTTATTAAAATAGCATCACAGTTACAAAAAATTGCATTTAAACATTTAAAAAGTGGAGACAATATAGGTCTTGTTCCAACACTGGGAGCATTACACCAAGGACATGAATCTTTAATTTTAAAGTCTAAAAAAAATGATGATGTCACTATAGTGTCAATTTTTGTTAACCCTGTACAATTTGGTCCAAATGAAGATTACTTAAAATATCCAAGACCTACAAAAAAAGATTTAGAGCTATGCAAAAAAAATCATGTTGATTACGTTTTTATGCCAACTGTAAATGAAATGTTTCCAAACAATTATAAAACTTTTATAGAAGTAACAGTATTGCAAGACATTATGTGTGGAAAATTCAGACCTACTCATTTTAGAGGTGTTGCAACAGTGGTAGCTAAACTATTAAACATATCTTGCGCTTGTAATGCTTATTTTGGGATAAAAGATTTTCAACAATTAAAAATAATAGAAAAAATGGTCAAAGATCTAAATTTCAAAACAAAAATTGTGCCATGCCCTATCGTAAGAGAAAAAAATGGACTAGCTGTTTCAAGCAGGAACTTGTACCTGTCAACCCAAGAAAAAGAAATGAGCTCTAAGATCTATAAAATTTTAAAAGAAGTATCTATGATAGATTTCAAAAACAAGAGCCCTCATATTTTGAAACAAAACACTATAAGCAAATTAAATAAAATCCCTAACATTAAAATAGATTATGTAGATATTGTAAATTTTGATGATTTATCTTCTCTTAATAAAAGTACAAAAAAAGTTGTCTTAGCAGTTGCCGTATGGATAGGCAAAACTAGATTGATAGATAATATAATACTTACAAGATAGAGAATACCATAATGATAAAATCAGATTATTTAATAATAGGCAGTGGAATAGCAGGTTTAAGCTTAGCCTTAAAAGCTGCGCAAAATTCAACAGTTTCATTGATTACAAAAAAGAAACTATTTGACTCTTCCACAGGGAAAGCTCAAGGTGGTATTGCTTGCGTTATGGACAAGCATGACAGTTTCAAAGAGCATGTACAAGATACTTTAGTTTCTGGAGCTGGTCTGTGCAATAAAAACATGGTAAAAAAAATGGTTAGTGAAGCTCCAGCTAGATTAAATGAGCTGATAAACCTTGGCGTTAAGTTTACAAAAAAAGAAAATAATCAAGATGAGTTTGATTTAGGTTTAGAAGGTGGGCATAGCAAACGTAGAATTTTACATGCTGCAGATCTTACCGGTAACGAAATAGAAAATGTTTTAATAAAAAACGTTTTAAAAAATAAAAATATAACTGTCTTTGAAAATCATCCTGCTATAGATTTGATCATTAATAAAGACAATATTTGTGCTGGCGCTTACGTTTTTATAAGCAAAAAGAATTATATTGAAACTTTCCAAGCAAAAATAGTAGCTCTAGCTTGCGGAGGGGCAAGTAAAACTTATCTTTACACATCAAATCCAGATGTTGCTACAGGAGATGGCATTGCTATGGCCTATAGAGCTGGAGCAGCTATAGCAAACATGGAATTTGTACAATTTCATCCTACATGTTTATACAATAAAGAGGCAAAATCTTTCTTAATATCAGAAGCAGTACGTGGAGAAGGTGCTATACTACGTTCAAAAGGCGGAAACCAGTTTATGGATAAATATAGCACTAAAAAAGAATTAGCTCCTAGAGATATAGTCGCAAGAGCAATTGACAGAGAGCTTAAAACAAGAAGAGAAGATTATGTTTATTTAGATATTACTTCAAAAAGTAGAAGTTTTCTTATGAAACGTTTTCCTAATATTTATGCTAAATGTTTGGAATACGGTATAGACATGGCAAAAGATATGATACCTGTAATTCCTGCAGCACACTTTTTTTGTGGAGGGGTAAAAATAGACGTAAATGGAAGAACTAACATAAAAAATTTATACGCTTTAGGCGAAACATCTTATTCCGGCATACACGGAGCAAACAGGTTAGCTTCAAACTCTCTACTTGAGGGTATTGTATATGCAGATAGAGTTTACAATGACTCCCTATACTATTTAAATGAAAAATATTGCAATCTAAAAGACTTTTCTTATAAATACAAAAGTTCAAAAAAAAATGCTCTTATATATATGCAAGAATGGGAAGAAATAAGACGTACTTCTTGGAATTATTTAAGTATAGTACGTTCAAACGAAAAATTGATTAAAGCTAAAAAAAGAATAGATATATTAAAAAGTGAAATTAATACATTTTTTGAATGTTCTTCAATAACAATAGAAAATATAGAATTGAGAAATATAGTTTGTATTGCAGATCTAATTGTAAATTCTGCCATGCAAAGAAAAGAAAGCAGGGGATTACACTATAATATAGACTATCCTAAAATGTTGCCTACAGCAAAAGACACAATACTTAACATAAGGGATACATTTTAATGGATATAATAAAAATTCGTGGTGCAAGACAACACAATTTGAAAAATATAGATATAGATATACCTAAAAATAAGCTAGTCGTTATTACTGGCCTGTCCGGTTCTGGCAAATCTTCTCTTGCTTTTGACACAATTTATGCCCAAGGACAAAGAAAATATGTTGAATCTCTTTCAGCTTATGCTAGACAATTTTTAGAGCTTATGGATAAGCCTGACGTAGACATTATTGAAGGACTTTCTCCTGCAATTTCCATAGACCAAAGAAACCCATCTCATAATCCACGATCTACAGTTGGGACAGTAACTGAAATTTACGATTATTTAAGGTTACTATTTGCAAAAATAGGTGTCATACATTGCCCGAAATGTGGAAAACTAGTTAAATCTCAATCCGCACAACAAATAATTGATGAAGTTATGAAACTTCCTAATGAAACTATGATTAACATAATTGCCCCTTTAATTAAAGGAAGAACTGGTACTTATGAAGAGTTATTTTCTAGACTATTAAAAAGTGGATATTCTAGAGTTAGAGTCAATGGAAACACCTATATGCTAGATGAAAAAATAAGTTTAGATAGATATAAAAAGCATACCATAGACATAATTATAGATAGGATAAAACTTAAAGACAATCTAAGACAAAGAGTAGCAAGTTCTATTGAAACCGCTTTAAAAGAATCTAAAGGTACAGTAGCAGTTGCTATAATAAAAGACGAGCATACTTCTTCTGAAACAATCTATAGCGAACAATACGCATGTATTGGTTGTGGCACAAATTTTTCTGAGTTAGAACCTAGACTATTCTCTTTTAATTCCCCTTTTGGCGCATGTTTTGAATGTAGTGGACTTGGTGAAAAAATAGAAATAGATGAAAATTTAATAATTCCAGACGTAAAACGTTCCATAAAACAAGGAGCAATAGTAGCATGGTCAGATCCAATAACAACTAGAACAAACAGATGGAAAAATAGTTGGAGTGGGTATTACGGCCAACTGCTTAAAGAAGCTACAAAAAAAAATAAGATTCCACTAGATGTCCCCTGGAAACAGTTAACAAAAAAACAACAAACTATTCTATTGTACGGTAGCCAAGATTTTGAAGGTGTTATAACAAACATACAAAGGCGTTATAATGAAACAGAATCTGACTTTGTAAAAAATGAAATTTATAACAAGTATATGACAAAAAAGGTTTGCCCTTTATGTAAAGGCAAAAGATTAAAAAGTGAAGCTTTATCAGTTCTAATTAACGGACAATCTATCGCTGACATTACAAAAATGTCTATAGAACAATCTTACGATTTCTTTAAAAATATAAAGTTTAACGAAAAAGATAACCTAATAAGCAAAACTATCTTAAAAGAAATTTGTGATAGATTACTATTTTTAAATAATGTTGGGCTTGGATATTTAAGCTTAGAACGAGAAAGTTCTACCCTTTCTGGTGGAGAAGCTCAAAGAATACATTTAACTAAACAAATTGGTTCTGGTCTTACAGGTGTACTTTACGTTCTTGATGAACCTTCTATTGGCCTACATCAAAGAGATAATGATAAATTGTTAACTACTTTATTAAAACTTAGAGATTTAGGTAACACTTTGATTGTTGTTGAGCACGATGAAGATACTATAAGAGCTGCAGATTATATATTAGATTTAGGGCCAGGTGCTGGTACTCATGGTGGCCATATAGTAGCTAAAGGTACTGCTAAAGAAATAATGAAATCTAAAATTTCTTTAACTGGTAAATATTTAAAAGGAATTTTAGAAATACCTGTACCTAAAAAAAGAAAAAAGCATCAAGATAAATGGCTTACTATAACCGGAGCTCAACAATTTAATCTAAAAAATATAGATGTTAATATTCCTTTAAGCTTATTCGTTTGCATTACAGGTGTGTCTGGCAGTGGTAAGTCTACTTTAATACATGAAATACTATATAAGAACTTAGCAAACAAACTATATGGCGCTAAAGAAAAACCCGGGAAATTTAAAACTATGGAAGGGATTTCAAATATAGACAAAGTGATCATCGTTGACCAATCTCCTATAGGAAGGACTCCTCGTTCAAACCCAGTAACTTACACAGGAGCATTTTCAGTCATAAGAGACTTGTTTGCTCAAACACCTCAAGCTAAAGCAAGAGGATATTTACCTGGAAGGTTCTCTTTTAACGTCAAAGGAGGTCGATGTGAAAACTGTCAAGGTGACGGAACTTTAAAAATTGAAATGCAATTTCTGCCAGACGTATACGTTAAATGCGATGTCTGTAATGGGAAAAGGTTCAATGAAGAAACATTACAAATAAATTATAAAGGCAAAACTATAGATGAAGTTTTAAATATGACTGTTGAAGAAAGTGTAGTGTTTTTTGAAAATATCCCTAATTTAAAAAGGATTTTATCTACACTTAAAGATGTTGGGCTTGGATATATAAAATTAGGGCAAGCTGCTACTACTCTTTCAGGAGGTGAAGCGCAAAGGATAAAGCTTGCTAGTGAACTTGCAAAGAAAGCTACTGGAAGAACTTTGTATATTCTTGACGAACCTACAACTGGACTACATTTTGCAGATGTAAGTAAACTTATAGAAGTCTTGCAAAAACTTACCTATGCAGGAAATACTGTACTAGTTATAGAACATAATTTAGATGTTATAAAAACTGCAGATTGGGTTATAGATTTAGGGCCAGAAGGTGGCAAGCGAGGTGGTAGTATCGTGGCAGAAGGTATACCTGAAGATATTATCAAAAATAAAAAGTCTTTTACTGGGCAATATTTAGGTGAACATATTATACGTAACAAATAAAAGGAGTTGTTATGTTTTTTAATTTAAGCATTTATTCTATTATTTTTGGAATTTTTTATACATTGTTATTTTTAATTCTCCATAAATTAAAAATAGTTAAAATAAAATTTGTTGCTTTATTTGTGTTTACATCTATAACATATTTCGTTTTAGCTCTTCTCTTCAAAAAGTATATAAATTTATAACATGACTTTAAATTTTACAAAACAAATTTTACAAGACTTAACTAAATTAAAAAATAAAGATTTTGCCAATTGGAGTAAAAAGCTTCTCAATGTAAAAAAAAACAAGTACGCCCAAAACGATATTTTGTGGGGAATTAGAGTACCTCAAATACGTAATATTGCAAAAAAATACTTTAAACTACTCAATTTGCAAGAAACAGAGAAGTTGTTGCAGCATAAAGTACATGAAGTAAGACTTACATCTTTACTAATTTTAACTGAAAAATATAAATTAGCAAACCAAAGTAAACAATTAGAAGTAGTTAAAATGTATTTAAAAAATTCAAAACACATTAACAATTGGGATTTGGTAGATCTAACTTGCTATAAAATAACAGGACATTATTGGTACAACCACTTTTTATTAAACTTTTGGGAGTTTGCAAAATCTAAAAACCTTTGGAAAGAAAGAATTGCTATAGTTTCAACTTTATATTTTATAAAACGTAATAAATTTGACGAAACTTTAAAACTTTCTGAAATGTTTTTAACGTATAAGCACCACTTAATACATAAAGCTGTTGGTTGGATGCTTAGAGAAATTGGTAAACAAAAAAAACAGGTCCTTATATCTTTTCTAGATAAGTATTCTCCTCTTATGCCAAGAATAATGTTAAGATACTCTATTGAAAAACTTTCTATTGAAGAAAAAAAATATTATTTACAGAGGCACTAAATGATAACAAAAGATTTAATCTTAAAAATCTTTTCTGCAGCAAACATTTTAAGGTGGAATGACCATATTCGCCCTCTTGATTTTTTTGAAATTGATAAACAAGCACATAAAATTATAATTGCTTATATCCTTGCAAAATTTGAAGAAGAAAACAAAAAAAATATTGACTGGATAAAACTTATTGAATGTGGAATTTTTGAGTTTTTCCAAAGAATAATGCTTACAGACTTAAAACCTGAAATTTTTAGAGAAATAATGTCTAAAAAAGAATTAGAATTAAACAAATGGGTGCTAACAAATTTGAAAGATAACTTATATACTATTGGAAATGATTTTGCAAAAAGATGTGAAAATTATCTCTTAGATAAAGAGTACGCCTCATTTGAAAGAAGAATTCTAAGTGCTTCTCATTGTCTCTCAACAAGATGGGAATTCAACATAATTTACCCATGGAACTCTATGTTGTACGGCATAGAAAAAACCAAACAAGAAATAGAAGATACTGTAGTTTCTTTTGAAGATTTGATAGGAATAAGAAAGTTACTAATAAATAGAAAATATTACGGTTTTTTAGACTTATGCGGGCAGTTAAGGTTTCAACAAAGGTGGGCACAAGCATTTAGGATACCCAAAACAACAGTTTTAGGACATATGCTAACAGTTGCAATTTTTGCATATTTACTTTCAATGGAAATGAATGTTTCTAATACTAGAAAATATAACAATTTCTATTCTTCACTTTTTCATGACCTTCCAGAAATACTTACAAAAGATATAATCTCTCCTGTAAAATCTTCCATACCAGGATTAGATGACATAATAAAACAATACGAAAATAAGCAAGTAGACAAAAAAATACTACCATTAATACCTGACAGTTGGCACAGAGAAATACAGTACTTTATAAAAAACGAATTTTCAGACAAAATTATTGATAATGGTACTCCTAAAAAAATAGAAAATATTGATACTTTTAATGATGATAAATATAATGCTATGGACGGTTCATTAGTAGAGATATGCGATAAATTTTGTGCCTATACAGAAGCATCCATTTCAATAGAGTATGGTATAAGCTCGCCAATTTTAACAAAGTCAAAGAAAAAACTTTACGATAAATATAGTCAATTAACAAATACTAAATTTAACTTAAAACAAATGTTTGATTATTTTCAATAATACTTCTGATCTGGCTAGTTTTAAGGAAAAAGTAAGATTTTATTCGTAAATTTGCCAGTTTATATAAAGTCAAATGGTTAAGCCAGCAGACAATTTTATAAGTGGATTACTCTAGTTTAGTACTTACCGAAGTTACCTCAAAGAGCGGCTTATGAGCAATAAACATTTAATATTGCAAATTAGCATTGTCTGAAGCAAAATACATATAAGTCTTTCTTGTCTTATCATTTTGCAAGTTTGCTAATTTGATTAAATGTTTGTTGCGATTGCTCTAGTAATGGTAGGTAAGATACTAAACTAGAGTAACTATATAAATATTAGCTATTAATTAAGAAAACTTAATAGTCAAGTTAATTGTTTGTTTGTTTGTTTATTTTTATAGACGTAAAAATGCTGAGGATGGGATTTGAACCCATACCACCCTTTCGGGGACAGGCTTCTGATACCTGCGTGTCTGCCGTTCCACCACCTCAGCGTTTATAAACTTGGATTTATTTGATTATAAAGTTTAAACGTAGAATTGTATATTTTATAAATCATTTTTAACAGTAAACCTATACTCTATCTCACCTGAAGACAACACATTTAACTCACTACGAACCATTCTCTCTATATAAGAAGGCTCATTTTCAAGATAGTATATTCTTTTCTTTAGAATCTCATTGTGACGTTTAGCACTAACAATATCCATTTTTAATTTTCTTAGCTCAAAAAAACGCCTACACAAAGTTCTATTGCCCTCATTAAATGCTAAAACACAAAATAATAGTATAAGGAAGATATATCTGATCTTAAATCGTTTCATTTTTATATTTTACATAACCAATTTTTAAACAACAAACTTATATTAATTGTAAAACTCACATTCACACTTAAGATTACCATTAATTACAGTTCCTTTTAACATCAAGTCAGAATTTTTAATACAGTGGCTCTACTTTAGAACCTTATTGGAGTTACCTCAAAGAGCAGCTTATGAGCAATAAACTTTTAATATTGCAAAAGAAGGGGTCTGTATAAAAAACCCTAATGCCTATAATTGCTGTGAATTTTTTGGCAATGCAAGGCAAA
>JAIRNY010000013.1 GCA_031257835.1 Candidatus Endomicrobiellum cryptotermitis | reverse complement strand
TCAATAACGATTTTCCAAATCTCCTTGGTCGCGACAAAAAGTATACACTTCCATTGTTTATTAGATTATATACATGTTCTGTCTTGTCTACGTATACTGCATTATTCCTTCTTAATTTCTCAATGCTTGTGTCCCTATCGGTAATCTTTTCATAATTATATCCCTTAAACTGTTTAACAAACTCTTTAAATATTTCCGTATTGCATCACTATTTAAGCGATCTCTGTACCTTTGTTTTCTTGATAGTTCATCCTAACAGAAATTATTTTTGAAACACCGTGTTCTTCCATAGTTACACCATACAAAATGTCAGCCATTTCCATAGTACGTCTATTGTGAGTTACAACTAAAAATTGAGTTTTAGAAGCAAATTCTTTTATCATTGCATTATATTTGCCAACATTTGCATCATCTAAAGGAGCGTCTACCTCATCCAAAATACAAAAAGGAGACGGTTTAGCCATAAAAAATGCAAAAAGTAATGCAACGGCAGTAAGCGCTTTTTCTCCACCAGAACACAAAGAAATATTTTGAAGTTTTTTCCCTGCAGGTTGAGCATAAATATCTATGCCGGTTTCTAATAAGTTATCTTCATCCGTAAGCATTAAGTCTGCTTCTCCACCACCAAAAAGTTTTTTGTAAAGATTTTTAAAATTTTCTCTAACAACATCAAAAGTCTTTTTAAAATTTTCTACAGTGCACTGGTTAATTTTTTTTATAACTTCATGTAAATCTTCTTTAGCTTTTAGTAAGTCTTGCTGTTGAGTTAAAAGGAAATTATATCTTTGTTCTAAAGCGTCATATTCTTCTTGAGCTGCAAGATTTACAGGACCAAGTGTTTCTATCTTCCTTTTTATGCGGTTTATTTCATCATTGTTTACTTCAACATCGTTAAAGTCATTTTTTATTTCATCATAGCTTTTATTATAAACCTGCAAAAGCCTTTGCTCTAGATCATCTTTTTGATATTCAAAATTTTTTAAATCTATTTGCATAGAACTTACAACATTGTTCAATTCTTCAACTTTAGAACGTAAGTCGTGTACTTTGTCGCTATCTGCGTCTAACGTTTCTTGTAAAGTTTGTTTATCTGCTAAAAAAACTTGTATTTGAGCTTCTTTATTTGCTTGATCTTCATGCAGCACTTGTATTTTGGCTGTTTGTTCTTGAGCAGAAGTAACAAGCTCTGCAAGTTTATTGTTGTTTGCTACAATCTTACTTTCACTATTAGTTATCTGGTACTCTATATTGGCTATGTTGTCTTGAAGATACTGTTGGCCTTTTTGTCTGTTTTCAAGTTCAGAAGCTTTCTTATCCCAATCACTTCTTGCTTGCATCATCAAAGGAGCAACCAAATCCTCCTCTTTTCTTAAAGAAAACATATTATTTTCAATAATTTTTAAATCTTCGTACAATCTATTTTCTTCATCAGTCAAGTCTGAAAGTTTTGCTTGAAAAGTAGATATTTTATCGTTAAAGGAAGAAAGTTCTAAAGTTTTAGTTTCAACTTCTTCTTTGTGTTTGGATATTTCTTCACAAACGCTTTTTATGTCAGTCTTTTTTTCCTCAATTTGAGATTGTTTACCTTCAATTTGGATTTTTGTTTTTATAGACTCAAAACCAATCCTTTCTTTTTCTAGCTTTGAGTTTATTTGATATTCATTTAAATGTTCTATTTCAGATTGAACATTTAAAATATCACTAGATAACTGTTCTGACTTTGCTTCAAGAGTTTTTATTTGCTCTTCAATCAAAACAGGCTTTTCAAAAGATATTTTTCCACCACCTTGCACAACTACATTCCCATAAACTCTATTTGCACAAATTAAACTATCCGAACAAACAAAACGAATAATTTTTTCATCTTGTAAATCATATTTTAAATATTTTATAAGTTCTGTATATCCCAACGGAAGTCCAATAGCACTACTTCGATAAGAGTCTGTAATTTTGTCTGCAACTATAAAAGATAGTCTGCTTAACCCATTCTCTTCTAAAAAAGTGATAGCTCTTTCAGCCTTCTGTGAAGAATCACAAACAAGGTAGTTTAACTTTTCACCAAGTGCTGAAGCTACAAGGTCTGCCTTATCAGCATCAAAATCAATTAAACTACTTATTGGTCCTCTTGCTAGTGTACCTAAACTAAGTACCGCCCTAATTGAAGACCTTACAGGATCTTGCTGATCAAACTCTTTCAATGTTGCTACTCTAGATTGGTTTGAAGCTAATGTCTCTTTATGTTCAAGTAAAAGATTTTCCAATACTTTAACTTTTTCTTCATTTTCCAATACAGTTCTATTAATCTCCTCTTTTTTCCTCTCAAAAGATTCTAGAGATTCTCTAGAAGTAATAAGTTCTGCCTCTAACAAAGCAACTTCTTTATTTGTAGGTTCTATTTCACTTTCAAGTCTTAATATAATCCTTTGTAAAGAAGCAATATCTGCATCTACGTGTATTTTAGATTCTGAAAGGTCTGCTTTCAAATTTAGTTGAGTTTCTTTTTCCGATTCTAAACTTAAAAGACGACTACGAATTGCATTTTCTTTCTTTTCAAGTTCCGACAATTTAAGCTTAAGAGAGTTATATTGCTCTTGTTTTTGTTTGTACTCGTGTTCTAATTTTTCTGTTTCAGAAAGTAAATAAGTGTCGTCTGTATTTAAATTTTTTAACTGCTCTTGCATTTGAAAAATTTTATCTTTATCTTCAGCAAGTTCCTGTTTTAATCTCTCCTGTTCGGACTCTATTTCACCCTTTCTGTTTGTGGCATGCTGCACTATCTGATCACAAACACCTATTTGCATTTTTATATCACTAGCGTCTCTATTTAAATTCACATACTGTTCATTTTTTTCATCTAATTTAATACGTGTTTCTTGTATTTGAACTTCTAACTGAGACATCAGAGTATTTGTAGTTTCAAACTCTTTTATTTTTGGGTCTAGCTCCTCTTTTAATCTTTCTATTTCTTTATTGCCATAAGATATATGGACAAGTAGAGAAGCAACTTCATATTTAGCAAGTTCTTCTTGATATTGTTTATATTGTTTAGTTTTTTTTGCAGCTACATCTAAAGCTGTTATTTGTTGTTTATGTATAGCAAGAGCGTCTGAAAGGCGCGACATGTCCACGTCTATCTTTTCAAGTTTTCTTAAAGTTTCTTCTCTTCTAACTTTGTACTTAGAAACACTTGCCGCTTCTTCAAACAATTCTCTTCGCTCTTCAGGGTTTGCTGTAGTTAAAAAATCTACTTTTCCTTGCTCTATTATAGAATACCCTTGTGAACCTAAACCAGTATCTAAAAACATGTCCCTTATATCTTTAAGTCTACATTGCGTTTTATTTATAAAATATTCGCTTTCACCACTTCTAAAAAGTCTTCTTGTAACTATAACTTCAGAATAGTTTATAGGTAAAATATTTTGTGAATTGTCAAAAGTAAGAGAAACTTCTGCCATGCCTGTAGTGGCCCTCGTTTGTGTGCCACCAAATATAACTTCTTGCATGTTTGAGCTTCTCATGGATTTAGCTTTTTGTTCTCCCAAACACCAACGAATAGAGTCAGATATATTAGACTTACCGCAACCATTTGGTCCAATAATACCAGAAATGCCGAACTCAAAATCTAACACTGTTTTATCAGCAAAAGACTTAAATCCACACATTTCTACTTTTTTTAAATACATTATATTTTCCTATAAACTTTCAATATTCGTCAGGGGAAAGCCCATCATAAGATTGTCTTAACCTTTCTTGTAAATAAGCTGCTTTTTTTTCGTCACTTTTACAAAAAGCTCTTGCAATAACAAAACAAGAACATCCAACAACAGAAACTAAAACAAGTTTCCCTAAAATTTCATATAAAGAATCTTTCTCTTTTAACATACTTTACATTTCCTATTTTGTGTTTGTAAAACAACATTACCTGCTGGATTTACAAGTCTTGCAGAAATAAGATGTTCTCCAGGGGCAAAATAAGCCCAATCAAACCACCAGTAGCCAGAACTAAACCTGCAAGGAAGCCATTCTCCATTATTAAATGAAAGTTCTACATAACTCATCGCCAGAAGCGCCAACTCTAACTGCATAATGACAGTATGACAGCTATTAATATTTTCTGACTCAATTGGATAATCTATGATAACATAAGTCTTAGAGCCATTTTTTAAGCTTAACTCTTTTTTGTCTACAGATTTCAAAATAGTTTTATTTATTTTTGGTTTTGTTTTTTGCAGTTGTCTTTTTTAACCCTACTTCTTTTCTCAACGATTTAAAAACCATTTTCCCATACCTCTAGACTATATATTTTTATCGTTATCCTAGGAAAAACGCATAAATCCAAACAAGCAAGTAAATACAAAACTTTAATTTTTAATTAAGATTTAAAATTAGCATATATTGCATACTTTTTATAAATTTTACCATCCATCATTTCTGCAGTACGACATGTCATTACATTGTCTTCTAACACCCAAGAAAGCTCACAATGTTTATAACCCAACTTTAAAGCATTTTTAAGACCTTTTTCGTACATGATAGCTTCTATTCCTCTATGTCTATACTCTTTTACAACACCCATTACCATAAGTCTTAAACTATCTATTTTTTTTCTATAATACAAAAATTTAAAAATTCCAAACGGCAAAATTTTACCGTCTAATTTACTTAAAACTTGATTGTAATCTGGCAAAGATATAAGCATTCCTATAGCAACACATGACATCTTAGCTATTATTATCATTTCAGGATCTATAAGATTTTTTAGTTTTGATGCAATACTTAAAAACTCTTCATTAGTCCAAGGCACAAAACCCCAATTTTTTTCCCAAGCGCAATTATATATAGATATTGCTGAAGCTAAATCTTCTTTAAAAGAATTCTTTTTTAAAGTTGTTATTTGTAACATTGGCATCTTTTTTTTTGCCATATTTACAACTTTTTCAAGTCTAGCTACCCTAGAATCATTTGTAACTTTCATATCATAAGCGTAAAGTTCTTTGATTTTTTCAAGCCCACTCTCTTTGGCAAGGTCTAGATAATATCCAGGAGTATAAGGCATCATAATACTTGGTAAGATATCAAAACCATCCATCAAAAACCCACATTCATCATTTGTAGATGGGTTCATAGGGCCCATAACCTTATATACACCTTGTTCTTTTAACCAACATTTTACCCTGTCAAAAAGAGCTTTGGCAACAGATATGTTGTTAACACTTTCAAAAAAGCCAAAAAATCCACACTTATCATTTTGAAAAGATATATAATTGTAATCAATAATGCCAGCAATCCTACCTAAAATTTCCCCTTCATTGTTACAAGCTAAAAAGAGTTGTTTTTTTGCGTGTAACCAAAAGGGATTTTTTACACTTAAAATTTCTTTTACATCAATTTTTAAAGGAGGTACCCAAAACTTATTATTTTTATAAATCTCCCAAGGGAAATTTATAAACTGTTTTAATTGCTTTTTGTTTTCTACATTAACTATTTTCACACTAATTTTAGTCTATCACTCCACAAGCTTTTCCAACTTTTTTAAGCTTCTCTAAAATGAAATCTAAATGCTCATCAGTATGAGTTGCCATATAACTTGTCCTAATAATTGCCTGCCCTTCAGGCACTGCAGGCGTTACAACGGGAGATGCAAAAACACCTTCATCAAAAAGCATTCGCCACATTTTAAACGCTATAATATCTGTACCTACAACTACAGGTATAATAGGAGACTCTGAATTATTTACATTAAACCCTAGAGATTTAAAAGCTTTTTTCATTTTTTTTGCTGTATCCATAAGCTTTATTCTTCTCTCAGGTTCTTGCTGTATTAAATCTAAAGCAGCATCAATTGCCCCTACACAAGCCGACGGAAGACTTGCAGTAAAAATAATAGACCTTGCACTATGTTTTATATAGTCTATAACCTCCGCTTTGCTTGCTATAAAACCACCAATAGAAGCCATGGATTTAGAAGCTGTCGCCATTAACACGTCCACTTCATCTTCCATATTAAAATGCTGACCTGTCCCTCTACCATTTTTACCTATTACGCCTAAAGAGTGAGCTTCATCCACAAAAACTCTCGCTCCATATTTTTTTGCAAGTTTTGAAATTTCAGGAAGTTGTGCAATGTCACCTTCCATACTAAAAATTCCATCAACAACTATTAAAGCCCTTTTACCCTGATACTTTATAAGTTGTCTTTCTAAGTCTGACATATCATTATGCCTAAACCGTGCCATTTGTCCAAAAGATAAGCGACAACCGTCTACAATAGAAGCATGAGCTAGTTTATCTGTAATAATAACTTCACTTTTTGAAACTAAGCATGACAAAGCACCTAAGTTTGAATGATGCCCTGTAGTAAACAAAATTGCATCTTCTTTGCCAACAAAACTTGCAAATTTCCTTTCAACCTTTTCATGTAAATCATTTGTACCATTCAAAAGTCTTGACCCAGTACAAGAAGTACCGTACTGCTTAGTAGCTTTCAGAGAAGCTTCTATAACCTTAGGGTGGTTAGCAAGTCCAAGATAATTATTAGAACAGACAACTACTCTTTTTTTGCCTTCAACTGTAATTTCAGGTCCTTGTTGAGACTCAACTCTATGATAATATGGATAATACCCCATTTTTTTTAATTCATTTGCAGTCTGAAAATCGAAACATTTTTCAAAAATATCAGAGGACATTCGCACATCTCCTATTTCATATTAATTTATCTTAAAAACCCTTTTTCTAAGTACCAATTATATGTTATTTTAGAAGCAACTTCAAGACCAGTAAAGGACAAATTTAAGTCGTTTTCAACAGGGTTTGTATCGCAAGACCAGTTATCACAAAGCATTTCATCTATTTTTTGCTCATTTAAAACCAAAGGTTTTTTTGTTAAAGACGACAAAAATTTAGACACAAAACCTACAAGGTAAAAAATAAAGTCAGGGACAATAATTGGAATTGCCTTAACACCTACACTATTAGATATAACTTCACCGATATCGCTCCAAGTATATTGAGTAGGATCTGCAAGATAATACGTATTATTGTTTGCTTGCCTACTTTTTATAGCTTTCGCCACAGCAGTTGCAATGTCTTTAACGTAAACTAGTTGTAAAAGTCTTTTCTTAACAGTTACAGGACGCAAATGTTTATTAACTAAATTAAAAAAGATAAATATATCTTTGTCTCTAGGACCATAAGCTGCAGCTGGCCTAAAAATTGTATATGGGATTTTATTGTTCAACGTATGTTTTATTTCGATTTCTGCAGCAAGTTTACTCCTACCATAATCAGAAACTGGATTTTCCTTATCTGTTACTGTTCTAAGAGAATTAAGATTAGAAGGGCCTTGTGCAGCTTGAGATGAAATAAATATAAACTTTTTTAAGGTCAGATTATTTTTTAAAACAGCGCTACATAATTTTTTTGTGGTTTCAACGTTTACATTAAAGTACTCTTTTTTACTTTTAGCTCTTACAACTCCTGCACAATGCACAATAACATCAAAATCTTTAACCAAAGTAGTTAAAAACTTTTCATCATCTAAACTACCACACAAATATTCTAAAGGCAAATATTTTATCCATTTTAAATTTGACGTTTGTCTAACTAAGCACACAACCTTATATTTTTCTTCAAGCAAAGTTTCTACAATATGACTACCAACAAAACCAGTTGCTCCTGTAACTAACACTTTTAACATTATAATAACCTTTAAAAACTAAAATCTATATCCATAACCACAAACCTTATGAGTTTATCCTAGTTTCTTTAATGGTATCATCGTAAACTAGCATTTTTTCTATATTTTTATCAGACATTTTTGATATAAAAAACATGTCTATAAATACTTTAACAAAAGTCTTATAAGTGCTTTTTGCTATCTTATTAACTTCTTTTTTAGA
>JAIRNY010000012.1 GCA_031257835.1 Candidatus Endomicrobiellum cryptotermitis | reverse complement strand
GCTTGGATGAAGAAGCGATAAAACAATATATAAAATATCAGGGAAAAGAAGACTTAAGATAAGCGGAGCTTGTATTCTGATTTCAAGCTATGGACGTAAGTCCATAGCAGTTGACTATAATATTTGGATTTCCTACTACCACCCTATTTCCATTTTTGCAAGGACGCGTCCTACTAGTAATATCTAATACTTAATCCTTCTAATTGGAAGGCTCCTCCAGCAGCTGTTGATCTCTCGCTATAGAAATAGAATTTATAGATTGGCCAGTCACAAACAAAACAAGAGTTGCTCCAATAACACCCAGCGGAATTGCAGTCATAACTATTATGGGTTGAAACAAAGATTCAAATTCTGAAGCTAAAATCATAAATAAAATTACAACTCCAAACAGCAAAGCAAAAGAAACTTGTGATAGGGCTTCTTTCATAGCAAGCATTTCTCCAGAAATAACACAATGAACTTTCTCATTATTGTATTTAATATCTAGTATATCTTGTATTTCTTTTACCGCTTTTGCAAAATTGCCCCTAACATTTGCAGAAAGAAAATACGCTCTTTCTCCCTCAATTCTTTTTATAGTAGGCAATGTTTTTACAAACACAGGATCTGCAATTTGTTTTAGCTGCACAGGCATACCCCAAGGAGAATATGCTGTCATCTCCATTACCTTGCCAAGTTTGTCTCTATCTTCTGGACGCGTTCTTACTCTCACATCTAATTCATCATCTTTCCTTTTAAGTTTAGTGGCAACAAATCCCTTTATAGCAGCCAAAGTCATAGCAGAAATGCCCTGCGTTGAAAGGCCAAACATAGAAGAATGCTCTCTATCTACAATAATTCTTAATTCTGGGACTTCATCTGGAGGATCTAATTTTATACCGTACAATTGAGGCATTTTGTTCATCATTTCACGTATTTTATCTGCAGAATCTTTTAAAATATTCCAAATCACTTCCTCTTACCTCTATCAAAAGTCCAGAAGCTGCTCCAACTCCAGAACCAAAAAGTCCCTGTTGAGTCATAAACTCTGTCTCAAGTCCTTTAATATCCCATTTTCTTATTTCGTTTGAAATATCTGCTACTAAAGAATCCGTATCCTGCCCTTGAGGATAAAGCATTCCTATTATTCTAGATTGATATATGTACCCAAAGACTCTATAGATGCCACCCCAGAACTGTCGCCTGTAGATCCTACACTTACGGCAATATCCTTGACTTCCTGGTATTTAGAAATTAAATTTTCTATTCTCTTTGACACTGAATTTGTTATTTCTAACGGAGTATCTGGAGGTAAAGTAATATTTAAAACAACGTTCATCAACTTTAGGCATAAAAGCCTTTGGCACTAACATAAAACATAGAACACCTACAGCTGTAATAAATTAAAACTATCAAAGTAACTTTACTCATACTATAATCCAAAACTTTCTTAAATATTAGAGCAAAATATTTATTAATTGTGTCCATACCAGCAGTAATAGATTGTTTTGACAAATCTGCAGTAAGGCACAAACAAGGCACAAGAAAAAGAGCTGCAAATATAGAAGACATTAAAGAATATGTAATTGTTAAAGCAAGCTGTTTAAAAAGCTGCCCTATCATACCTGCAACAAAAACAAAAGGTATAAATATTGCAACAGATGTCAATGTAGAACTCATAATTGTAGCTATTAAACTTTTTGTTGCTTCGTAAATAGCTCCTTTTTTTGCCACATTTTTAAGTTTATGGAACGACATTAAAATATTCTCTAAAACAATATTAGAATTATCTATCACCATACCTATACCTACGATAAGTCCTCTAAGAGACATAGTGTTAAGTGAAATATCACCAAAATACATAAGACTTGTTGTAGAACATAAAGCAACTGGTATAGCTATGTTAATTATTGTTGATGCCATAAAACTTTTCATAAAAAAGTATAGGAGTATACCCTGGATACCGTTTGAGTATAAATTTGCAAGGGACTCTTTAATAAAGTCAGACTGGTCTGATGTTACTTTAATATCTATATCTTCTGGAAATTTTTCTTTTATACCTTTTAATTTGTTATGAACAGCTTTTGATAAATTAATCAAAGTCGACCCTGACTGCTGATAAATACCCACAGAGATATTTTCTTTACTATCATAACGAGAATACCCTTTCCTATCTCTTAAAGCTTCTTTAATTTCTGCAACATCTTTTAAAAAAACTACCTTACTACCAGAATCTTGAACTTGATTTTTAATTCTCTTAGAACTTCCTAGCTTTATCTATATTATTATCTGTTTTAGAAAAAGACATATTAGCAAGATCATCTGCAGTTTGGAATTCGCCAGCTGTTTTTACTAAATATTCATGTTTCCCTTCTTTGATTGTTCCTGCAGGGTAAGTTATATTAGCATTTTCTAGCGACGTAATAATGTCTGTTATAGAAACTTGGTTTGCAAGCAGTCTACCTTTATCTATTTCAACTAAAATTTCCTTTTCTTCTCCACCCCTAAGCTCAACTTTTGCAACACCTTCAACACGTTCAAGTTCGTCTTTAATATTTTTTTGCCATTCTTCTTAATTCAGCTATTTTTATATCTGAAGAATTGCCATTTTTATAGCTTACAGAAAGCATCATAGCCTCAACTCGAGTTGGATTCTACTTTAAAACTACAGGCTCTAAAGCATCCTTTGGTAAGCTTTCTTTTATCAAGTCTACTTTTTCACGTACATCCATAGCAGCAAAATCCATATTGGTACCCCAACGGAATTCGCATGTCACTATAGACACTCCTTCTTTAGAATTAGAAGAAACTCTTTTTATATCCCTTACAGTACCTGCTGTTTCTTCCACTATTTTACTAATTAACTTTTCTGCTTCTTCAGGGCCTGCTCCATCATATTTTTTAACAATAGTTATCTGAGGATATTCCATAGACGGGAACAATTCTTGATGAATTCTTGTATAAGAAATTACACCTAAAAGGCCAATAGATAAAAATAGCATAATTGTCGTAACTGGCCTGTCTACAGACATCTCATTATACTCATAATGTTTCCTCAATTTTTTATTTAAATTTTTAATTTCGGTGGTTTTGGATCATCAATGTTCTTCTTAACAATTCCAGGAATTCTAAACTGTTTCTTTTTATTTAAAAAATTAAAAAAATTATTTGTTATAGGTATAGCAAACTTCTTCAAAAACTTTAAATTGTTTAACAGGCCACGAAAACTCTTCCTTGGATTTTCCATAAGGTAATAAGCAGTTGGAATAATTAAAAGTGTAAGCATAGTACCAGTAAGAGTCCCAAAAAGGACTGTTAAAGACATGGACCTCCACATTGACGCTGCATCATCTTTACTTAAAACCATAGGTAAAAGGCCTAAAGTCTTCATTAAAATGTTATACGTTCTGGTCTTAATCTTTCTTTACAAGATTCAAAACTTACTCTCAATATGTTAGTTCTTCCAACTCTTCTTTGATTAATCTTATCTTCTATAATAATAATGGAGCCATAAACAATAGAGCCAAATAAAATCATTACACTTATATAAACTCCCAAACTTATTGGCTTTTTAAAAGCCCAAAGAGAAAATGCAACTCCTATTACACTTAAAGGTAAAGCACACATAGTAAGAAAGGGCTGTTTGTAAGATTCAAAAATAGATGCTAGAACAAAAAATATCAAAAGAACAGTTAGAGCAATCGCTAAAATAAATTGCCCCTGACTATTAACTGTTTTTTCGTAATCGCCTGAAAGATTAAAAGAATACTCTTTAGGAAAACTCATATCTTTTAACGCTTGATTAATGCCCTTAGCTTCTATTGTCTTGATCTATTGAGCCTGCTGATATTGATATATTTGAAAGGCTTATCTTCTGTATAACTTCAAGAATGGGAAGATCATAAGCTATTAGTTTAGAGTTGTCTATGTTTATCAAAAGTTTCCTTTCTCTCCCTCCGCCAATTTCAATATTTGCCACTCCAGAAACTCTCATTAATCTTTCTTTTATAGTTTTTTCGGCTAAATTTCTAAGCTCTTCAGTAGAAAACTTTTCTGAATTCATAGCTATAATAATTATTGGAGAATCTGATTGTTCAAACTTTGCAATTATTGGTTTCTCGGTTTCTTTTGGAAGCAAGTGTTTTACTAAGGCAATTTTTTTCACGTATATCTATAACAACAACAAAATCCACATCTATATTATGATGAAAAGTCATCATAATATTAGATTCTGACTCTTTTGAAGAAGAAATCATTTCGTTCAAACCACCAAGCTCAGAAAACAACTCTTCTAAAAGACGAGTTACGTTCTTTTCTACTTCAGTGGAAGCAATACCACCTCTAAGACGCGTAATAACGCTAATCATTCCCACTTTGGCACTAGGATTTAGTTCAACAGGAATCCTAGTAGCCATAAGTGACGAGAACATTATCAGCGCAAAAACCATCATTAAATTGGTTTTTTTATTCCTATTTCAATCATACATTTTTATTGTATCTTGAAAAAAATGCTGTCTGAACCTCTAAATTGTTAGTTAAAAAAGGCCCCTTAAGCTATCTAAGGTAAACGAAATTTCAGGCACATTATACGATAGCATATCTAATGGTTGGACGTTTACATCTTTTATATCTATAATACCGACAAGACTTACAAGTTTCTTTATTGAAAAATCATAATTTATTTTGGCTGCTTCATACATATCTGTTATTCTATCTTTAAACTTTTCTGCTTCTAATAAGTCTAACTCTGAAATAGCTCTTGCTTTATATTCTTTTTTAACCTTATCAAACAGTCCAACAACTATTTCGTGTGCTTTGCCTAAAGTTTGAGACTCTCTTTTTAATGTTAAGTATTCATAATAAGCTAACTTTATTTTTGAAAACAACTCTTCACGAGTTTTTGTGTAATTATACTTAGAAGCAGTAATAACCATCATGGACTCGTAAGGTTCTTATTCATAAGAACCTCTGGTTCTATAACCCTCATATAAAGATTGGGAAGCCTTTACTCCATAAGATTCTCCGATATATTCATAACCGCTAACCTCTGAAGCTGTTGCAGTTTTACCTTTGGAGTTTGTATGTTGAATCATAACTTGTGGAAAAAGTGACCTTGCTGCACGAATAGTTCTTGACCTAGAAAGCTGAACTTGTTCATATGCAACTCTTAATTTAAGGGTCACAAGATTCTGCAATTTCATACATTTAACAAGAAATGCATCTTCACAATATACAGATTTATAAGGTAGACATATTAGAAATAATACTATAAAGAACAAAAATACATTTTTTATAAAACGTTCTTATTTTCAGCAAATTTGTCCCCATTTTTTCTAAAAATTAACAGACAAATAATAGTGTGCGTATACTATGATAACAGAAAAACTTAGCAAAAAACCTAAAAATGGTGGAGGTGGCGGGAATTGAACCCGCGTCCGAAAATGTTTAAATAAGACTGCTACAGGTTTAGTCCGGAATTATTTCTCGTTTATGGCGCTATTTCCAAACAGAACTACGCTATAAACTAGCACCGTTTAATTTTATTTTAAGTTGACGGTACAAGCCACTTAAAACTAACCTGCTCTTGTCGTTTTATCTTCATAGCAGGTGTCAAAAGTAAAACGAAGCTACGTTAAGCAGCTATTGGCATTGCGCCAAAACCCATAAAAGGTTTAACGCTTTGCATTGGAACGAATTTATCGTTGTTTATTTTTCGGTCGATTTTTACAGAGCCATCGACCAACTCTGACCTGCTGTCATTATTTATACCACTCCCGTCGAACCCTGTTCACCCCCTCCCCTAATATTATTTATTTCTTCTTTCCTTAAAAAAATTGCATAAAATATTTGCACATTCTAAGCTTAAGTGTTGTTCTTTACCACCAACAATTTTTACTTGGTGATTAAGTTTTTTATTATTAGCTATTTCAAAAATACTTTTACAAGCCCCTGTTTTTATGTCAAATGCACCAAAAACAATCTTTTTAATTCTAGCGTTTACTAGAGCTCCAGTACACATAACACACGGCTCAATTGTAACATATATACAACAATCATTCAAACGATAATTTTGTAACTTTTTTGCAGATTTTCTTAAAGCAACAATTTCAGCATGAGCTGTAGGATCTAACGTAGAAATACATTTATTAAACCCTCTAGATACTATCTTTCCATACTTAACTATTACAGCTCCTACAGGCACCTCATTACACTTATAAGCCTTGTAGGCTTCTTTTAAAGCTTGAGCCATAAAGTAAGTATCTACGTCTTTTTTAATATTCAAGATGTTTTTCCAATATTTCTTTAATATCTTTTGGAAGCCTTACAGGCTTTAAATCTCTATTTACAAAAGCGTGTTTAGTTTTACCTATAACTAAAAGCTTTTCATCTAACTTAACTTCATAATAACATGTAATACTTGCTGCTGATCCCTCATGTATTTTTGTTTCAACAATAATTACATCATCATATTTTGCTGGAGAAACATATTTGCATTCTAGACTTAATACTGGAAGATAAAATCCTTTCACTTCTAGTTCTTTATATTGATACCAATTTCTCTAAGGAGTTCTGTCCTACCCCTTTCAAAATATCTTAAATAGTTTGCATAATATACCATACCCATTTGGTCAGTGTCAGCATAAGATATTCTCAAATTTAATTTGTTCATAAACATCTCCTAAAACAATTTTACTATAATTATAATACATTTTTAGGATACTGTATCAAGAAGAGTTGTATATAAATTTAGTATGATCTAGTTTAGAACCTTATCGGAGTTACCTTAAAGAGCGTTCTATGAGCAATAAACTTTTAATATTGCAAAAGGGGTCTGTATAAAAAACCCTAATGCCTATAATTGCTGTGATTTTTTGACACTGCAAGGCAAAAAACGCAGGGTTTGTAGTGTGATAAACACAAGTTTTTAACGCATATGTTATATTAAGTTTGTTTTGATGTTATGCTTTAAAGTACTTATATGAACTTGCAAAAAGAAACAATTTACAATTATCTCAAGAAATTGCAGACAAATTGGATACCATTACAAGCTTTAACATCCAAGCACGTTATCAAAATGAAAAAGCAAATTTTTACAAAATGCGCAATAAAATGTACACGGCAAAATGGATTAAAAAAATTAAGGAAATAAGAACATGGCTAAAAAATCTGATTTCTTAATAGCTAAAGCTTTAAGATTTGCAAAACTTGTTAAAAAAATATGCAAGTAAAACAAATATATTTATTTGGTTCTTACGCAAAAAGAATTAACCATGTTGACAGCGACATAGATATTGCTGTTGTTAGTGATGATTTCACAAAAAATCGAACAGACAATATGTTAAAGTTAATGAGATTGCGCAGAGAAATTTATGCAATGATAGAACCTCATCCTTTTTTGTCTAAAGACTTTAAAAAAAGCGATTCTCTTGTAAATGAAATAATCAAAACAGGAATTCGTCTAATTTAAGTAATACTTACCTGCTCTTTAGAGTTCCTTAAAATAATTTTCTTTATACTTTAGTAAATCAATAAAAAAGATTTTTTACCTTCCATTTTCCCGTCTCAAAATTCCAACATAAACATCATCTATATTATTTGTCAATGAGTCTTAATAAAATGATAAAATAAATAGAAAAGTAAATTTAAAGGCAAGATAATGGAAATAGCATATATAATTACTAGTATGGACGCTGGTGGAGCTGAAATTGTTACCATCGACATTGCAAATCGCATGTCACGTATGCAAAATAAAGTTTTAATTTTATATCTTACAGGCAAAAATTCTAATCAAGACAAAATTGACAAATCTGTACAAGTTATAGGATTAAATATGACAAAAAGTCCTATTAACTTTATAAAAGCTTTATTTTATGCAAAAACAATTTTAAAAGATTTTTCTCCAGACATCGTGCATGGTCAAATGTTTCATGCAAACATTTTTTCTAGAATATTACGTGTTTTTTATAAGTTTCCATGTTTAATTTCTAGTGAACACAGCAAAATAATCGGAATTGGTATCATCCTTCATCTCCGCCTTCGTCTATACTGCATTACAGATTTTTTGTCAGACCTAAATACAAATGTCTCAAAAGAAGCAATAAATTTCTTTATTAAGAAAAAAGCTTTTAAACAAGATAAAAGTATATCTATGTATAATGGTATAGATTTAAAAAAATTTTACCCGAACAACAATATACGTAAAGACATGAGAAAACCATACACCATTTCTGATAACGAATTTCTTTTTTTAAACGTAGGGAGGCTAACTTTAGCAAAGGATCAAAAAAATCTTATAGAAGCTTTTTCTTTACTTTGTAAAGAACATAAAAACGTAAAACTAATGATAATAGGAACAGGAGAACTTGAAAAAGAACTAAAAAACTTTGTTTTACAAAAAAATATTAAAGACTATGTTATCTTTGCTGGAAATAAAAATAATGTGTACGATTATTACAATTGCGCAGATTGCTTTGTGCTTAGCTCTGCGTGGGAAGGGTTTGGTCTTGTCATAGCAGAAGCAATGGCATGCGCTTTACCTGTGATAGCAACAAATGCTGGAGGTATAAGAGAAGTACTTAATAATGATGAGTTTATTGTGCCAATAAAAGATTCTTTGGCACTTTACACAAAAATGAAGTACATGTATTCTCTTACAAATGACAAACGTAAAGAAATAAGTAATAAGAACTTAGTTCAATCAAAAAATTTTGATATTGATTCTATAGCAAACAAATGGTTAAATATTTATAAGAATTTTAAAAATAACAGTTGTACTTGGTTTTCTACAAACCATAAAAACCACAGACATAAAAAATTTACAAAACACATGTATAACCATTGGCATAGACATTGGGCAGAAAAACATCACAAAAGGTTCAACAAATTTAATTTAATTTTTCAAAATAATCCTACCATTAAACTAAGTACTGCAGTTCCTGGAGTATACAAATTTGGTTCATCAAATAATAATGATAAAGGACTCAATCACAGACTACTAGAAATAGGTTTTATACCAGGAATAAGGTTAAGAGTCATTAAAAATACTGGGGAAAAAGGTAGCATATTATTAAAAATTAAAGGTTCAAAAATAGTTTTAAGTAATAAAATAGCAGATAAAATTTTAGTAGAAAGGATTCATCATATATGTCCAACAACAAAAGTATAAGTGTAGCTCTTGTTGGTAACCCCAACAGTGGCAAGTCAACAATTTTTAACAGTTTGACAGGAGCAAGCCAACATGTTGGTAATTATCCTGGCGTTACTGTAGAAAAGATGGAAGGTACTATAAAGTACGACGATTACACTATAACTTTTATAGATTTGCCTGGAATTTATAGTCTGTCAGCATATTCTAACGACGAAACAGTAACAAAAGACTTTTTAATATACCAAAAGCCTGACATTATTATTAATGTTATCGATTCTTCAAACCTCGAACGCAACTTATACTTATTTTCCCAACTTACAGAATTTTCCTCTAGTATCATAATTGTATTAAACATGATAGACATTTTAAAATCTAAAGGTAAAGATATAGATAAAATTAAAATAAAAAATCTTTTAGGTGTGCCTGTCTTTACTACTGTTGCAAATAAAAACATTGGAATAAGTAGCGTATTAAACTCAATAATAACAACTTTTGAAAACAATAAAATAAAAAAACAAGCAAGAGCCAAAGTTGACTACACTGATGTAATCAAAGAAGAGTTAAGCAAAATAGAACCTTTTTTACCAACAAATTTAAGGGATTTTTTACTTCCTAAATATTGGGTTTCTTTAAAGCTTTTAGAAAATGATACTCAAACATTAAAACTAGTTGAAACTACACAAGATAAAGATAAAATTTTACAACAACTTCAAAAAAGCACAAAACACATAAAAGAGCACTTTAATCAAGCACCTGACGTTATAATAGTAGACATACGTTATGGTTTTGTAAATTCTATTGTCAAAACAGTCCTTAAAAATACAGCTAAAAATAAAACAGATATGACAGAAATTATAGATATTTTTGTATTAAACAAATATTCTGCTATTCCAGTCTTTGCTTTAGTAATGTATATTATTTTTAAGTTTACGTTTACGTTTTCTGGTCCTTTAGTTAACATTTTTGATATGTTTTTTAAATGGTTTGCAAATATAGTAACAAGCATTCTTCCATTTGGGCAATTAAAATCTTTACTTGTTGACGGTATAATCAGTGGGGTCGGATCAGTGTTAAAATTTTTCCCACTTGTTTTATTTATGTTTTTTGCAATTGCTTTTTTTGAAGATTCTGGGTACATGGCTAGAGCCGCGTTTGTAATGGACAAAATTATGAACCGGTTTGGACTTAGCGGTAAATCTTTTTTGCCGTTAATGCTTTCGACAAACGGATGTGCTGTGCCCGCCATTTTATCTGCAAGAAGTTTAGATTCTAATAAAGATAGACTAATAACAATGTTTATAGTTCCATTTATGATATGCGGAGCAAAACTACCTATATTTGCTTTAATCATTGGAGCATTTTTGCCTACAAAATATCAAATATTTACAATGTTTATGATGTATATCTTAAGTATAGTCATAGCTTTAAGTGTTGCAAAAATACTTAGCAAAACAATCTTGTTAAATGAAACTTCTCATTTTGTTATAGAACTTCCATCATACCATATCCCAACATTAAAAGGACTATGCTTAAAAATGTGGGAACGCGGTTGGCTGTATGTTAAAAAAGCAGGCACTATAATACTTTTTATATCAATATTAATTTGGGCAGCATTTGCCTACCCTAAAGCCCCCACAACTAAAAATATAGATAACGATGTTAAATTTGTTTCACAAATAGATTATAGTTTTGCAGGTAGGGTAGGCACTTTTCTTGAACCTATTTTTAAACCTATAGGAATGGACAAGAATAGAGCTATAGCTTTAATATCAGGATTTGCAGCAAAAGAAGTAATAGTTAGCACATTAGGAACAATTTATTCTATAGAAGAAAGCAATAATCAAGAAAAATCTTTAAAAAATAAAATTAAAAATGATAAAAGTTGGTCACCATTAAAAGGCATAACCTTTTTAATATTTTGTTTAATATACATGCCATGTATAGCTTCTGTAATAGTTTTTTTTAAAGAAACAGGCTCTAATTATAAATGGCTTTTAGGAATGATATTAGGGAACACCTTTTTAGCTTGGATTTGCTCATTTATTGTTTTTAAAGTAGGCACTTTTCTAAAAGTCGGTACTGGTGTATAGGTTAAGAAAAAAAACGTTTTATGATTTGCAATTAAGGACAAGCGGAAGCGAAACCTCAAAAAGGTAAGAAGTAGACAGGGGTTCGCATTTGCCGGACTAGCTGGAGAACGGACTGAGCAGGAGGAATTTCACCTAAATTATCTTATTGATTACAGTCAAAAGGATGTAGGCAAAATAAACAGCGACGTAAAAGTTGTTTTAAATAAAGAAAATTTAGGAATATAACCGAAAAATTGTTTACGGATATTAGATGAAAAAACATTCTTGCAAAGTTGTAAGACAAAAAAAAGACTTAACTGAATTTTGCTTCAAACAATGCTCTTATGCCGCTCTTTAAGGTAACTCCGATAAAATACTAACCTAGATAGACTTTATAAAATTATGCTTATACAAGCTTGTTTTTATGTTATGTTTCAAAATACTGGAATATCTAATATGCATATTGTGTAAAAATTAGTACAATTTGTTTAGTTGACTTTATCGCATAAATTTATTATAAAGGGTCTTCTGATGAAAAAGCGTGACATAATAAAGAAGGTAGCTGATGTTTCTGGTTTAACTAAAGGAAATGTAAACAAAGCAATTAAAGCTTTAGTTAAAGTAATTCAAACGTCTTTACAAAGAGGAGAAGTAATTTCTTTGTCTGGTCTTGGTTCTTTTAGGGCAAAATCCCGAAAAGAAAGGTTAGGGCGTAACCCTAAAACAGGAGAAGTAATACCAATTCCCTCTGGAAAAAAAGTGTCCTTTAAACCTACTACCACTCTTAGAAAAATTATATAAATAAACTATAAAAAAGACTTTAAATACCATGATAACCATAAAACTTTCCAAAAATTTAGCTAAATTACCACCATACCTTTTTACAAAAATTAATCAATTGAAAAAAGAAGCGTATAATAAAAATCTAGATGTTATAGACCTTGGAATGGGAAATCCAGACTTGTCAACTCCAAACCATATTATTGAAAGATTGTGTGACACAATAAAACATCATAAAAATACCCACAAATATCCTCAAGCTAAAGGAATGCCCAAGTTAAGAAAAGCAATAACAGAGTGGAGGGCTCATCGTTTTGGTGTAAAACTTAACCCAGAAAACGAAGTTCTTTCATTAATAGGTTCTAAAGAAGGTATAGTTCACTTGTGTATGTCTTACTTGAATCCTGGAGATTACGTCTTAGTATGTGATCCGGCATACCCTGTACATTTTAATGGTGTATCTTTAGCTGGCGCAAAAATACATTTTATGCCACTTTTAGAAAAAAATAACTTTTTACCTGACTTTACAAAAATTCCAGAAACTGTTGCTAAAAAATCAAAAATAATGTTTTTAAACTATCCAAACAATCCTACCGCAGCTGTAGTAGAAGATAAGAATTTTTGGAAAGAGGCAATAAAGTTTTGTAAAAAATATAACATTTTGCTAGTTTCAGACAATGCTTACTCAGAACTTACTTTTGGCAATTATTCTGCTCCTTCAATTTTTGAATTTCCAGAAGCAAAAGATGTTGCTTTAGAATTCCATTCATTTTCAAAAACGTTTAATATGGCAGGCTGGAGACTTGGCTGGGTTTGCGGGATAAGTAAACTACTTTATCCTTTAGAAAAATTTAAATCATTTTTAGATTATGGCGCTCCAATGTTTATACAACTTGCAGGAGTTGCAGCGTTAAATGGTCCTCAAAGTTATGTACAAGAACTTTCAAAAACATACGAAAGAAGAATGAAAAAGATGTTTTTTGGTCTACAAAAATTTGGTTGGAATGTGCGCCCCACAGAAGGCACAATGTACGTTTGGGCAAAACTTCCAGATAAAATGCTTAAAGAAGGGTCTTTAAATATTGCAGAAAAATTAGTAAGAGACACAGGGAGTGTTGTATCTCCAGGAATAGGATTTGGTAAACACGGTGAAGGATACATAAGAATGGCTTTAGTAAAGCATGATAAAAGATTTCATGATGCATTACTTCGTATAGGAAAATTTACAAAAAATTATAAAGAATAACTTAAAGGAATTTATGAAAAAAAAGTTTATCAATATAGGCTTAATAGGGTATGGAACTGTAGGTAAAGGTGTAGTAAAAATTTTAGAAGAAAACAAAAAGATAGCTTTAAGGAAAATCGGAAAAGCTATACGTATAAAATCTATTTGCGATTTAAACCCAATAAACAAACCAGAACTTTATGTTAAAAACTTTAAAGATATTATAAAAGATCCTGAAATAGATTTAATAGTTGAACTTATTGGTGGATATGAGCCAGCAAGAACAATAATAATAGAGTCTTTAAAAACTGGTAAAAATGTTGTAACCGCAAATAAAGCAGTACTTGCAAAATACTGGGACCAAATTTTTACAACAGCTCAAGACTGTCAAAAGTCAATATATTACGAAGCATCTGTAGGTGGCGTAATCCCTGTAGTCCAAGGTTTAAGCGAAGGACTTGCATCTGAAGAAATTTTAGAAATTAAAGGCATTCTAAATGGAACTACAAATTTCATTTTAAGTGAAATGACAAAAAATGGAGTTGCGTATGAAACTGCTTTGAAAAATGCACAAGTTGCAGGATTTGCAGAAGCTGACCCTTCTTTTGATGTAAACGGTATAGATACTGCAAACAAACTTGCAATTTTATCTTCACTTGCTTGGGGTGGCTGGATAAAAGTTAAAGATATTTCTGTTCAGGGAATTGCAGATTTAAGTATAGAAGACGTATTAATTACAAGAAATTTTGGATACGATATAAAACTTATCGGCAGTGCACAAGAAACAAAAAATGGTATAGATTTGTCTGTACAGCCATGTTTAGTAAACCACGAAAACGCTTTTGCAACTGTAGAAAATGAGTACAATGCAGTAATGATAACTGGAAAAGATTCTGGAGATGTTTTGTTCTATGGTAAAGGTGCAGGGCAGCAACCAGCAGCTAGCGCTGTAGTTTCTGATATTATAAATGTTTCAAAATTTATCGTCACTAACACTGCAGGGATAGTGCCAGATGTAATTTATGATAAAAAGAAAAAAATAAAAATTTTACCAGCAGGTAAGAGCAAAGCATCTTACTATTTAAGATTTTCTGTGTTAGATAAATCTGGTGTTTTAGCAAAAATTTCAGGAATGCTTGGTAGGCATAAAGTATCTATTGCCAGTTTGTTACAACCTGATATTAGTGGTAATGATTATGCTAGAATTATTATAATTACTCACGAGACTTGTCGTGAAAATATTGAAAAGGCTCTAAAACAGATTAATGCGACAAAGTCTATAGTTAAGGCTAAGACTGTTAAAATTAAAATAGAAATTTAGTTTAAAATGTTCTTTCGGTTATAAATTTTTCTGCAAGTAGTGCAGACTTATGTAAAAAAGTTATAGGCTAGTAGCTGTACATCAAGCTACTATATTATATTTGTTATGTCACGTTTTACTCGTGGCTAAGATATTTCTTGCTGTGAATTTTGAAGTTATTTTTCGCAAGAAACTTTATTCGTATATTTTGACTTTTTAGCATAGGGCAGGAGATTTATAAATGGATAGTTTGGTACTAGAGTTACTTGACGGGAAACAAATAAAAAAAGATGAAGCTTTGAGACTTTTTGATCTAGATATTGAAGACTTGTTTTTAGTTTCTTCAAAAATTCGCAAAAAATATAAAGGAAACAAAGTAAAAGTATGTTCTATTATTAATGCAAAGTCAGGGCAATGTAGCGAAAATTGTAAATTTTGTGCGCAGTCTACATTTAACAAAACTGATGTAAAAGTGTACCCTCTTGTTGACACAGAGAAAATAAAAGAGATTTCAACAAAAGCTTTAGATAACGTTGGGTGTTTTGGAATAGTTTCTAGTGGAAATTCTCTAGATGATAATGAAATTGAAAAACTTTGCGAAATGTTTAAACGCCATAAAAAAGTGTCACGTCTAGGAGTATCTATAGGAAGAATTTCTGATGAAAGTTTTAAAAAACTTAAAGAGGCTGGCATAAAAAAAATGCATCACAATCTTGAAACATCAGAAAATTTCTATCCAAATATTTGCTCTACTCACAGCTACAAAGAAAGGATTGATACTATAAAAAAAGCTAAAAATTTTGGATTCGAGATTTGTTCGGGAGGCCTTTTTGGAATAGGTGAAAGTTTAAAAGATAGAATAGATTTAGCATTCACATTAAAAGAATTAGACTCAGATAGTGTTCCAATGAACTTTTTTATGCCTATAAAAGGCACATCTTTGGAACATTTGCCTGTAATGCGTCCTATAGAAATTTTAAAAACAATAGCAATTTATAGAATAATCTTACAAACTCCTGATATTATGGTTTGCGGTGGAAGAGAAATGCATTTAAGAGATCTACAGTCTTGGATTTTCCAAGCAGGAGCAAACGGGATGATGACTGGAGGGTACCTTACAATAACTGGTAGAGATATTATTACAGACAGACAAATGGTAAAAGACTTAGATATGGAATTAGAACCGGACTTGACCTTCTGAGGGCCCCCTCTTCAACATAATATTTTTATGTGTAAATCCCTCATGTTTTCTTTATGATCTCTTTTTTCCCTTACTCCTTTTTCTTACTACCCTCTACTATTGTCTCTGCTCTTCTATTCCTAGAAAACCTTTCTTCATTATTCATTCTATCTATTGACTTATCCTATCCATAGGACTCTACTCTTATCCTCCTCCCTTTTATCCCTTCTCTTTCATAGTACTCTTTTACTTTCTCTATTCTCTTATATCCCAACACTCTATTTATATATACTTCCTTGTTCCTTTCTCATCTGCAGGAAAATCAAACCTAAACGCATCAAAATTATGGATAGACTTTACATTAACATTCTTTGCGTTATTGACATAAAGTATATTATGATGCACATCATACTTTTGCACCACGACATTAGACACATTGATACTTACGCCATACAAATGAGCATAGGGAAACTTAGATCACTAGAGTTAGAGTAGGTGTACTGTTTGGACTTGAAAAATGGTCAAAAGATAAATAAGTTAACTAAATTTAATCAAGAGTAAAGTATATATGTATATATAACTTTTATTTTTTTATTTTAGAGATTAACTTAGAAAGTCTAGCTTTTTGGTTAGTTTCTATTTCCAAGCCCAACAAATACGATGAACGTCCATATCGCTTGAAAACAAATTTTTCATCCGCTCATTTTTTTAGATATTTCATATAAAATTATGGCGGACGCACATGAAGCGTTTAACGAAGATATAGTGTTTTTTTGAGGGATTGACACTAAATAATCGCAATTCTTTTTTGTTAAATCATGAAGACCAAAACCTTCACTACCTATTATAACTGCAAGAGGGGAAGGCAAATCTATTGTTTCTAATGGTTGACTCCCATTTTCTGCACCAACTATCCAAAAGTTGTTGTCTTTTAATAAAGTCATTGCTTGATTTAAATTTGAAACTTTAGAAATAGAAATATGTTCTATGGATCCTGCAGAAGATTTAGAAACGGTTTCGTTTACACTAACTGCTCTCCATTTTGGTATTATTACACCATTAGCTCCAAAAGCAACACAGTTTCTTATAATTGCGCCTAAATTGTGTGGATCTTCTATACCGTCTACTATTACTAATAAAGGGCTTAACGATTGTTTTGATTTATTTATTAAATCCGGAAGATCTAAATATACTATTGGCGAAACTTCTGCTACTATCCCTTGGGACTGTTGCGAAAATTTATCTAGTTTCCCCGGAGGAACACTGTGCACAGCTATATTCTTTTGCTTTGCAATACTTATAACTTCAGAAACAACGTTACCTCTTGCTGTCTTTGAAACCATAATTTTGTTTACAGTACGCTTATTAGCTTTTAAAAGCTCCATAACTGCGTTACGGCCAAACACAACATTTTGAAACGGAGTATCTTTTTCATTGTTTTTATTGTACATTTAATGCCTTTTAAACCGGATTTTAAACTATACCTCTAGAACATATAACATTATAAATAAGTTATTAAACCTTTTTAACTAACACCGATGTACCGTCTTTATTGTCTACTATTTTATATCCTTTTTCGTTTAGGATGTCTCTTATTCTATCAGATTCTTTCCAGTTTTTGTTTTTTCTTGCTTGGTTTCTATGTATCATAAGGTTTTGCAAGTCGTCATTTAAATTTTTCTCCTGAGGAAGCAAAATGCCTAAAGACTTTTCTGTTAAATCTTCAAACAGTTTTTTTAAAGAAGTTAGTCTCTCTTTGTTAGAACTAAATAGTTCATTTAATATTATGCTTTTAAGTTCATGCAAGTAAGAAAGCGCTTTTTCAGAATTAAAATCGTCATCTAATGCTGACAAAAAATCTTCTTTTAACTTTAATAAATCTTTATCTTTTACATCAAAAGCTATTTCTTTTGCATTACAAACAAGTCTTAAATACGCATCATCTAAACCTTGCAAAGCATTTTTTGCAGCATCTAAACCAATATCTGAAAAATCTAACGGAGTAGAATAATGCTGAGTTAGAAGATAATAACGCACTGTTCTAGGATTATATTTTTCAAAAATTGTGTTTAAAGTAAAAAAATTGTTTAAAGATTTTGACATTTTCTCTTTGTTCATTGTGACAAAAGCATTATGTATCCAATATTTAACAAACTGTTTTCCAGTTTTAGATTCACTTTGAGCTATTTCATTTTCATGATGAGGGAAAATTAAATCTTGCCCTCCACCGTGTATATCTATAGTATCACCTAATAAATGAGAAGACATTACAGAACATTCTATATGCCAGCCAGGTCTTCCTTTACCCCAGGGGCTATCCCAAGACACTTCTTGAGGCTCATTTTCTTTTGTTTTTTTCCATAAAGCAAAATCAAAAACTGAAGTTTTTTCATCACAAACATTAACTCTTGCACCAGCTTTTAAGCTATCTAATTTTCTTTTTGACAATTTTCCATAACTTTTAAATTTTTCTATAGAAAAGTACACATCTCCATCTACTTCATAAGCAAACCCTTTAGAAAACAGTTCTTTTATAAAGTTAACAATTTCAATGATCATATCCGTAACACGAGGATACCTTTGAGCTTTTAAAACATTTAATTTTTCCATCTGAACAAAATAGTCATCTATATAAATTTGCGATAATTGTGATGGGGTTATGTCTTTTTCTAAAGCTCTTTTTATTATTTTGTCATCAACATCTGTAAAATTTTGAACATGAGTTACTGCGTAGCCCCTTTGCGACAAGTGACGTTTTACTATGTCAAAAACAACGTATGCTCTTGCGTGTCCTAAATGTACTTTATCATAAGGGGTTACTCCACACACATACATGGACACAACGCCTTCTTGTTGAGGTTTAAAATCTTCCTTTGTGTTTGTTAAAGTATTATGAATTTTAATTGTCACAACAGTACCTCTTAACTATTAGTGTTTACTTCGCATCTTCTTTACACTTGCAATCGCCATACTTGCAACACCTTCGCCTCTACCTAAAAATCCCATTTTTTCGTTTGTGGTCGCCTTTATGCCGATCCTTTCTTTTTTTATCTTTATTGTTTTTGATATCACATTTTTCATTTCGTCTATAAAGGGATATATTTTTGGATATTCTGCAATTATAGTAACATCAACGTTATTTACAGAAAACTTTCGTCTTTTTAATTCTTTATATACCGTTTCTAAAAGAAAAACGCTAGAAATATTTTTTATTTTCATGTCCGTGTTTGGAAAGAAATGACCTATATCGTTTAAACCACACGCACCTAACAAGGCGTCTATTAAAGCGTGAAGTAGAACATCTGCATCACTATGACCATCCAACCCTAAAGAATTGTCTATCTTAACACCACCTAAAAAAAGAGGACGTCCTTTTTTAAATCTGTGTACATCATAGCCTAACCCAACATACATACTATTTTTCCCCTTAATCTAACAATTTTTCTGCTACAAGAAAGTCTTGCTTTGTCGTTATCTTGAAGTTTGGGAACTTAGTTCCTACTGCAGAAACTTTTACATTTAATTTTTCTATAAGGCTTGAGTCGTCAGTAATGTTTTTCGGTATTTTTTTGAAATAAGCTTTTTTTAACAAATTTACTTCAAAAATTTGAGGAGTTTGTGCATTTTTTAAAGTGGATCTGTCTAATGTTCTTATAATCTTATTCCTTTTAGATACAACTTTTATTGTATCTTTTGTTTGCTCTACAGCAATAGCAGCTTTTGTTTTTTGCGCTTCTTTTAAAATCAACTCAATATCTGTTTTTGATATAAGCGGCCTTGCACCATCATGAATAGCAACAAAGTCTACATCTTTTTTTACAATCTTTAACCCATTTTTAACAGAAACGAACCGTTCTTTACCACCTGCAACACATTCAAAAACATTTTTATATTTTAAAGACAAATCGTTTACCACATTTTTAGGTACAACTACAATAATTTGTTTAAAACATTTTAACTTTGCAAACGTTTTAACACTCCATAAAAACATAGGTTTTTTCTTTAGCGTTAAAAACTGCTTTGGAACTTTAGATCCAAACCTTTTACCTAACCCTGCAGCTAATATTATAACAGCACTTTTCATTGAATCACCTTTAAAACTTTCCCAAAAACTAGCCTCCCATTTGGAGTAACCATTGAAGAAGTAATCACTATTTGAACATTTTTGCCTATATAATTTTTACCATCTTTAACAACTATTGTAGTTTTTTCGTCAAAGTAACCTATAGCTTGATTATACTGCATACCGTCTTTAATTAAATAAACATAGGCACTTTGACCAGGCAGGAATATCGGATAAAGAGACGCTTCTAAATCGTTAAAATTTAAAACTGGTATTTTATTTAAAGACGTAAATTTATAAACTTCAAAATTTTTTGTTATTATTTGCGCTTTTTTAGCTTTTGCAATATTTACAATTTTAGATACATAATCTTCTTTATTACTTAACTTTGTTTTTAATATGTTTATGTTTGTTAAGCTTAGTTTTTTTAACATGTCTATAGTAGCTAGACTTTTGTTTGCAGTGGCACGTTGTGTATGATTTAAACTTTTTGTAATATTTTTTAACTCATCAATCACAAAAGAGGGTATAATTAAATCAAAATTTAAAAATCTTGTATTTATTACATCATAAATTCTACCATCAAGCAAAACACTTAAATCAACAATAGCAATATTTGTAAAACTTCTTTTTGGCTTTATAAGTAATACTAACAAAACTACTATTACAATTAATAAAAAACAAATAACCATTAAACTTTACCTTGCTGAAAAGTTTTTGTGCAACTTTTATGTTAGGATATATCCCAGTCCACATTTTAAAACTACAAGCCCCTTGACGTACAAGCATGCCTTCCCCTCTAAACATTTTCACATTGTTTGTTTTGGCAAATTTAACAAATGGAGTAAGCTTACTATAAATTAAATCATATACAACTAATTTGCGATTAAATTTATCTACTACAAATGGAAAAACATCTTGCAAGTCCATACCACACGCGGAACAATTAATAAGCATATCTATTGAGGAAAACAAAGTTTTTACTTTATACGAACTAACATTTTGCACATTAAACATTTTTGAAAGATTTATAGCACTTTTTGCTGTTCTGTTTGTAATATATATTTTACTTACTTTAAGTTTTTTTAAAGCATACAAAATTGCTCTTGCAGTTCCACCTGCACCAACAACTAAAACGTTTTTATTTTTTAAATCTATATTTTTATCATTTAAATCATCAACAAAACCAACCCAATCTGTGTTGTGTCCATAAAACTTATTATTTTTTATACATACTGTGTTTACGCTACCTATTTTTTTGTCGCATTATCAATTGCATCTAAATATTTAACAACTCCAGTTTTGTAAGGAAGCATAATATTAAAACCTGAAAAACCTAAAAACTTAAGAGATTGCAATGTTTTCCCAAGATTTTTTACATTTGGTTCAAATTTAAGATAACTACAAGCTAACTTTTCTTCCTTAAACCATTCATTATGCATTTGAGGAGAAAAAGAATGTTTTACTGGACATCCTAAAATTGCAAACAACTTTAGTGTTGTATTTGTCATTTTAAACCCCAAGCCATTTGTCACAAAGATATTTTACAACAAAGCCCATAGTTTTATCAATCAAACTATACTCTAGTTTTTTACTTTGATTGTCACAAGCATTTGTAATAAACGTTTAATAATACAATTATATATAATACTGCTATTTGTGTAATTCTAAATGTAAAATTGGATAAGGGAGATTCAAAGAATCAAATTCGTCTCTACTTGCAAACTTAAAGCCCATCTTATTATAGAAAGTACAAGCTTTTTTATTTTGCTCGTTTACACATACTTGTTTCAAATTTAACTCTTTTATAGCATAAATTACAAGTTTTTTACCTAAACCTTGCCCAAAATTAAGTAGGATCTATAAAAAGTGCTTCTATTTGATTATGTGAAGTTGCAACAAAACAAACTAATATTTTTAAAACTTAATATAACTGCTTTCTTTAATAATATTAAAATCTTGCTCTTTTAAAAAAGTGTAAGAAACTTTAACCGATTTTTCCCACAAATTTAACACACTTTCATAATCTTGCCTTTTTAACTGTTCTATTTTCATATACAAAAACGTCCTCTTGCTAAAGAAAATCAACTTTGATAGCATACTACAAATATGTCAACTATACTTTTAAATTTTATCAAATTCAACTTTCAAAGTTTAATTCTAGCTATATTTTACCTAACATTAGCCATAGGGACTAGCATACACATCCTTTTACATAAAGACGACATTAAAAGTTCTATAGGATGGATAGCTCTTGTCTTTTTGTCTCCATTTATAGGAACTATTCTTTATATATTTTTAGGAATTAACAGAGTAAAACGTAAAAGTTTAAAACTAAAAAAAGTTACTAGTTTAAATGAAAGTTATTCGCACACGTTAATAAATGACATTTTTGAAAACTTACCAATTAACTATAAACAGTTTATAATGTTTGGCCATAAAGTTTATAACCAAAACTTTGTTTTTGGAAATTTCATAAAACCTTTACAAAATGGTTCACAAGCATATCCAGAAATGATAAAGACTATAAAAGAAGCAAAAAAAGAAGTACTAATCTCTAGCTACGTTTTTGATTATGATTCTGAAACAGAAAAATTTCTAGATGCATTTAAAATAGCTATTAGTAATGGAGCTGAAATAAAAGTTTTGATTGACGCTATAGGAACTTTGAGTATTTTTGGACTTTCAATAGAAAAAAAATTAAAAAAAATTAAAGGGTTGCAATATGGAATATTTTTACCATTAAAATTTCCATTAACCTTACCTCTTGTAAACTTAAGAAACCACAGAAAAATCATGATAATAGACGGTAAAACAGTATTTTTTGGAGGGATGAATTTATCAAAAAATAACTGTTTAATAAATGATAAAAAAAATGCAATCATAGATATTACTTTTAAAATTAATGGCCCTGCAATACAGCAAGCGGCAGAAATTTTTGAAGAAGATTGGGAATTTGTTACAGAAAAAAAATTTAATTCTATAGCAAAATCTATAAAATATACAAACTCTAAGGGACTTGCAGCTAGAGTTATACCTAGCGGACCTGACAAAAAGAACAATATAATAGAGCTTATTGCTCTTGGCGCAATAAATGCTGCAATAAAAAAAATTCTCATTATAACACCTTATTTTCTTCCTGAAAGAAATATTTTAATAGCTCTTGAAATGGCAGCTATGAGAGGTGTAGAAGTAGAAATAATCCTCCCTAAAATACACAACAGTTTTATATCAAAAGCTTCTGAAGCAAACTTTTTAAATTTAATTAACTGTGGAGTAAAAATTTTTCGCACTTTGCCGCCTTTTGATCACAGTAAAATTTTTGTGGTAGACAGCGAATGGGTTTTCGTAGGTTCTGCAAATTGGGATGTTAGGAGTTTTAAGTTAAATTTTGAGTCCAACATAGAAATTTTTAGTAAAAGTTTAGCAAAAAAGTTAGAAATTATTGCAAAAGAAAAAAAAGAAAAAGCAATTCTTATAACAGCAGAATACTGCAAAAATATTTCTATATTAAAAAAGTTAAGAAATAACATGTATAGACTTTTAACACCATATGGATAATATTAATTAATATGTAAGAAATATGTTTAAATATACATATGGCAAAAACGTACTCACAAACCATTTTGCACGAGCTTAAAAGCTTTAGAGCAACTTGCAACAACAAAGGGGTACCATTTAGTAGGCGGTGAATCTCTTGGGGCTAACGCATTTTTTGTTCGTCAAGATTTAGTTAAAGATTTGTTTTTTTCGCCATTTAAATGTTCTTCACAAGTAAAGGCGAAAAAAACAAATCTTTAACTAATTGAACCTCCTATATACTTTCTTGTTGCACATCAAAACGGTCATAATAAAAACAGGGTCAATGCAAATTGTTTCTGGTCCGACAGGCAAAGAAAAGGTTCACTATCAAGCGCCCTCTGCAAGGATTTTAGACAAAGAAATGAATATGTTAATTTCTTATTCTAACGACAAAAGAAAAAAATAGATTTAATTATTAATCGGCTATTGTCCATTTATGGTTTGTAATTATACATCCGTTTGAAGATTGGTAACGGTATAAATAGCACGAGCATTAAGCGATATGTTTCTTGTAAGAAGCGAAAGGCCTCCAAACAGATTTTACTCAATGGCATCTCAATTAAAAAAGAAAGAAAATCATACTATAAAGCATTAGAAATTACACAAAAATCTTCTTTGGATATTATTTTATGGCTTAAATGGTTTTTAGAAAACTTAATTTTGGCAATAGAATCTTCTCAAGAATTATTAAAGTCTGTTTTACAAAAAGCTGAATTTTGGAAAAAACATCAAAATACATCTTTTAACAAACGACAAATAAAAGTGCTTAACCAAATGCTAGACAATTTTAAGGCAAATTTAACAACTGCAAAATGGGCAAAAATGACTGACTCTTCACAAGATACAGCAACAAGAGATATCTCTGATTTAATAAAAAAAGATATTCTTGTTAAACATGGCTTTGCACGGATAACTCACTATAGGCTAAAATTACCAGAATAAATCATTTATAAAAGTAGTAAAGGAAAGTGCATAGGAAACATAATCTAGTTTTAGAGAACTGTATAGTTTAAGTTAAGCTTTATGTTAATGTATATAATCAACAATAATTTGTTGATTTAAACAAGTCATTAAGGTAAAATAGTTAAGTGAAACTTTTTTTATCTTCTTTTATTTTTATGTTTATAGCAGAGTTTGGCGACAAAACACAACTACTTGTCCTATCATTTGCAACAAGAACTAAGCCTTTAGATATAATTTGGGCAGTAATTATCTCTATACTCTTATCGCACATTTTAGCAGTTAGTGCAGGACGTGTTGTAGCTATAACCTTGCCCGACATATATTTGCAAGTTACAACATCTGTTTTTTTATTTCGTTCGGTATATATGAACTATTTAACGCTTTTGCAAAAGGTAATAGTATTAAGTACAGTAACAGGATACTCTCTTTATTCTATGATTATTGCGTTTCTAATTGCAGAAATAGGAGATAAGTCACAACTTGCAACAATTACATTATAAATAAAGTATAACATGCCCTTTATTATTTTAATAAGTACAACTTTAGGAATAGTAACAGCAGATATTGTAGCTATTTAGCTTGGGTCTATACTAGGCAAAAAATTAATAAAAAAATTGTAAGGGTAGTGTCTTGTGCAATATTTTAACGTTTGGGATTTATAATTTATTTTTAATTTTTTAATTAAGGAATATTTATGAGTGAAATAAAAAAGTTTGAATATACAGATATTTTGGGTTGGTCTATATCAAGATATGACAAATTTCTAAATTGTAAACGTCAATATTTTTATGATTATTATGCAAAATATGACAAACACATACCTATAGAAAAATTTCTATTCTTAAAAAATTTAACTTCAAAGGCATTAGAAACAGGTAATATAGTACACGACGTTATAAGAGACATACTTACAAGATATAAAAAAAGTACAAAACCAATAAATAAAGATAAACTTTTTAAATATGTATTTGATGTAACAAAAAAGAATTGTTCATCAAAAACTTTTTTTGAACATTATTATAATGACCAAATAATTTATTTTGATGAAATTTATATAAAAATAAAAAATATATTAGAAAATCTTTTAAAAAGCCAAAGATTTGCCTGGATTGAAAAAAATGCTATAAAACAAGTCGACAAATGGATCATAGAGCCAGATGGTTTTGGAGAAACAAGAATAAATAATTTAAAAGCTTTTTGCAAAGTGGATTTTTTGTTTCCAATAGAAAATAAAATTTATATTCTTGATTGGAAAACCGGTAAAGCAGACGAAAAGAGGCATTCTAAACAACTATTAGGTTACGCTTTTTGGGCAAGTTATAATTTTGGAATAAAAGCAGAAAATATTGTGCCTATAGTGGTTTACCTATATCCATACTACACTGAAAAAAACATTCAAATTTCAGACTCTAAAATATCAAAACTTGCATGTAATGTAAAAAAAGAAACAAAAGATATGTACGAATATTTAACAAACATAGAGCAAAATATTCCTAAAGATAAAAAAGAGTTTTCTTTAACTAGTAATACTTTTTTTTGTAAATATTGTAACTATAAAGAAATTTGTCTTGGAAGTAAAGCTAATAACTTTTAAAGATTAAAAACAAACTAAATTTTTTAGATTTTATATAAAGGATTTGCCCAACTTTTGCTTAGAGACAAAACTTTAAAAGAAGAAACAACAAAAGGATTACAAAACATATATGATGCCACTTTAAGAAGCCAAAACATAATAAAAAATATGCTCGGGTTTTCAAGATAAGACTCTTTCAAAATGGTTAAATCAAAACTAGAAACTATTATAGAAAAAACATTGCCTATTGTTGAAAAAAAATTTAAAAATGCAAATATTGAAACAATTAAAGATTTAAAAGATCCTGAATTTTTAATTAACATAAATCTATGCAAATGCAACAAATTCTTTTAAATATTCTATTAAATGCCAAAGACGCAAGGCTAAATGGTGGTTAAAGTTACAATATCTACTGCTTTAAATAATAATTCTTACATCTTGTTCATTACAGACACCGGGACTGGAATAGCAAATGAAAATATTTCTAAAATTTTTGACCCATTTTTCACAACTAAAGAAGTTGGTAAAGGTACTGGATTTGGATTATCAATATGCTATGGAATAATTCAAAATATGGAAGGTCAATTTACGTTGAAAGCGAGCTTGGCAAAGGTATCACCTTTTATGTAAAATTCCATGTAACAACTTAAAAAAAAACAATAAATTTAAATGTTTACATAAAAGTTTTCTAGCATATCTTTGTTAATGGCATGATAAAAGTTTATTGTCTTTTTTAATTAAGTATAAATTTAGAGGAATTATGAGTATATTATTATCTATCTTATTATTTTTTCTTGGAACTGCTGTTGGCAGCATGTTATTTATAAAAAGATATATATTCATTTCCAAAGATCTTGCGACGAAAAAACAAAAAATAGAAGATTTAACAGAAACTTTAAAAAATCAAGAAAAGTTTAACTCGTCTTTAGCAATACAATTTGAAAATATCGCTTCAAAAGTATTAGAAGAAAAAAACACCAAAATTATAGATTTAAATAAATTGTCTTTAGAAACTATAGTTTCTCCATTTAAAACAAAAATTGACGAATTCAAAATTAAAGTAGATTCGCTGCAAGTTTACGAAGCAGAAAAAATGTCTAGTTTGCAAAAGGAATTAGAAAAGTTAGTAGCTCTAAATAATAAATTAAGTAAAGAAGCTAACAATCTTACAGATGCATTAAAAGGAGATCCTAAACTTCAAGGAATTTGGGGGGAACTAAGTCTTGAACGTATTTTTGAGTACGTTGGCATGATAGAAGGTGTAAACTATTTATCTCAAAAACAATTTAAAGATGCTGATAACACAAAAATACCTGACTATATAGTAAAACTTCCCGAAGATAAGCACATTATAATAGATGCAAAAACTTCTCTCTTAGCTTATGAAAAATACTATAATACTAAAAATGAAATAGATAAAAAAACTTATCTAAAAGAGCATTCAATAAGCATAAAAAAACATATTGATGAACTTGCTTCAAAAGACTACGCATCCTTGACAGACATTAACCAACCTGAGTATGTATTGATGTTTGTGCCAATAGAAAATTCTATTTCTCTTGCTCTGCAGGATAAACCTGACCTTGTGTCTTATGCTTTTAAGAAAAATATAGCAATTGTAACCCCTTCAACACTGCTTGCCACATTAAAAACTGTAGAATATATATGGAGGCAAGAATATCAGAAAAAAAATGTAATCGAAATTGCTAAAGAAGGTGGAAATCTCTACGATAAATTTGTAACGTTTACACAAACTTTGCTTGAGGCAGACAAAAAAATATCTGAAGCAAAAAATAAAATTGAGGAGGCCATAAAAAGACTTTTTTGTTCGGACAAAAAAGGAGACAGTCTTATAGATAGAGTACAAAAATTAAAAGAACTTGGAGCATCAACAAAAAAAGAAATACCACAGGAATTATTAAAACAATCTCGGGAGCAACAATGACAGAAAAAATAACAATGTGTAAAACTGAACTCAGTAACAAAGCTTTAGAACTAAAAAAAACTCTTGAAACAGAAAACATAAACATTTCATTTGACAACAATTCTTTTAAAGACTATCTTGTAAAACTTCTTGTTAACCAAAATGGCATAGTAAAAGGTATCCTATTTTTATATTATAAACCTACAAAACAAACTTACTCCTTAAAAAGGCAAATATCAAGTTCCGAAATAGATTCAATTATTGAGTCTACATGGAACAAACTAAACGGTTTTAAAATTTATGACAGTCAAAGCGGTATTTACGAAGCCTTTGTTGATGGGGCATATATTAACGGCAGAACAAGTTATGCATCTATCATTTATTTAGGCAATAATATACAAACAGAATTGTTTGGCACTATAAAAGACACTCAGTCTAGACAATTTGGCGGAGAACTTAAATCCGTACTAGAAACTTTAAAATGGTGCCAAAAAAATAATGTAAAAAAAATAAGAATAAATTACGATTATCAAGGGATAGAAAGTTTTGCTACAGGCAAATGGCAAGCAAAAAATGAGCTTTCGTTAGAATACGTAAATTTTATAAGAAATACCAATATCCAAATCCAGTGGAGACATATTAAAAGCCATACAGGAAACCTTAAAAACGATAGAGTAGATATGCTTGCAAAAAAAGCAGCTACACAGCTAGTCCAATTTGACCTTGACCTATAAGGTAACTTAACCAGGGTACTAAACTAATTAACTCTTTCAAACTTATATCTTATCTCTTTATTGTCTCCAAACACTATAGCTAATAAAGTAACTTTGTTACTCTTGTACTTCTCATAGTACTTCCCTTCTCTTATCTGCCTCATTGCTTCTTCTATCTTACTTTCTACCTCTGCCTCTTTTCCTTTTGCGTACTTGATCTCTACCACTACTACTCTTTCTTTTCCTTTTATCACTACATCTATCCTTCCCTTATCTGTATGCGCTTCTATTTCTACTTCATATCCGCTCATACGTGTCGCTAGTAAAAATAACGAATGATAATATTTCTCTTCCCCTATGGGCAAATCATACGGTATGTTTGCATACAACTCTCTTAAACTTTCTTCCAATGTTTTCTCATCTCTTTCTTCTAAACCCTCATATACCTTATCGCTCAAATCTATTTTATATCTTGTTCGTCTTTGTGCACGTATGACCTATTAAACTCGTTATGCATGCGTCTTTTACTTCGTAGTTGGGAAAGTCTAAGATATACGCATATGACCCTTTACTCGTCAATTTTTTCCTTTTAAATATCCCGTTTGAAATAGTAATGCAACACTTCCTATTTTGCTATCATCACAACTGTTTCCTCCCAATGTTTGGCTGCTTACTACCATTTGTTCTGTCAACTGCTATGGACTTACGTCCATAGCTTGAAATCAGAATGCAAGCTCCGCTTGTCCCAATTAAAAAGACGACTTGGGAATTTGTTTCCTCTGCGGACTTACGTCCGCAGCTTCCAAGCGGTTTTCTTGGGAACTAATAATATCCTTTATAAGTACATATTACCTATTTTTGGTACAAGAAAACATATACTACTATTATTATTATTTTTTGTGTGTATTAATGCCTCAATTGTACTAAATGTAAAAAATTAGGTTGAGGGAGAACTCAAGACTAATAATTTCATATACATTTGTACTAAACAAGGTCTCTTTTAAGGAGTCTATATTTTATGAGTGTTGAATCCGAATGGTTAAGTCAGGAATCTAAAGATTTACAAATAAAAAAAAGAAGTTGTTGAGTACTCAACAACTTCCTTCTTTATTTGTTATGTGTAATATAAATTTAACGTTTTGAAAATTGGAACCGCTTTCTAGCTTTTGGTCTGCCAGGTTTTTTTCTCTCAACCATTCTAGAGTCCCTAGTTAAAAGATCTTCCCTTCTGAGAGCTGCTCTGGACGACTCGTTAAGTTTTAAAATTGCCCTTGCTAAACCATGGCTTATAGCGCCAGCTTGTCCACTTACACCGCCACCAGAAACGTTTACAAAAAAATCATAACTTTTAACGCCACTCCAAACATTCATAGGTTCTAAAGCCAATTTTTTTAGTCTGTCTAAGCCAATAAAATATTCATCTACTGATTTGTCATTAACTATAATTTTGCCACTACCGCTTGAAACTCTTACTCTGGCAATTGCATTTTTTCTGCGGCCTATGCTCATGCTTAAATAAGAAACATTACTCATTTTTTCTCCTCTTTACTTTACAGAAGCTGCTAATTGCGCACTATGATTATGCTTATCATCTTTAAAAACTTTAAGTCTTGTTATTTGCCTATGAGCAAGCTTATTTTTAGGCAACATCCCTTTAACAGCAGCAAGTAAAGCTTTTTGTGGATTTTCTGCCATTAAAACAGAATAAGGCGTCAGTTTAGCTCCACCTGGATATCCTGAAAAGGTAAAATACATTTTTTGGTCAAGCTTCTTTCCTGTAAGGACTATTTTGCTAGCATTTGTAACAATAACAAAATCGCCACAATCTATGTGGTTAGTATAAAAAACTTTTCCTTTGCCTCTTAAAAGAGCTGCTACTTCCACGGCAAGCCTTCCTAAAACTTTCCTGTTTGCGTCTATTAAATGCCACTTTCTTTCAATTGCATCCTGTTTCGGTAAATAAGTCTTTTTATTCATCTTTAAAAACCTTATCCTATAAATAAAAGTTGTTTTTCAATTGCAACAAAATCACACCACAAGAGTAAAAATATAAACATATTTTACTATACTCTTTGGCTTAAACTTATATGTAAGTTAGTACTTTAGTGGAAAAACTAATTTACCAGTCACATTATAATTAGATAATTATAGTATTTCAATAACAAAGAAGCAACACCTTATATTGTTAAAAAATACAATAATTGTCCTAATCTAAACAATGTATAGAGAAACTATTTAGTTTTGCCAACAATCTTAAAGACTTTTGTTGAGCAATGTGGACATACTCCAGAAATGGCTTTTATGCCATTTTTCATTACTATATCTTGAGGGTCTTTAACTTCTACTTGTTTTTTGCATTTCATACATCTTGCTTCTGCCATGATACACCCCTTACTTATAGTATTGTAAAAAAGCGGGCGATGGGAATCGAACCCACATCACAAGCTTGGGAAGCTTGGGTTTTACCACTAGACTACGCCCGCAATAAATAAATATTTGATTTAATACCGGCAGATTTTATCTTTTTTTTTAATCTGTGTCAATTTTAAAGAAACAAATTCTAAAGCTTCTTTGACATTTGTCACTTTTCCTTCTTCTTGAGCTATCAATACATTTTTTAGAAGTTCACCAATTATGGGGCCTGGTTTTAAAGAAAACTTTTTCATTATTACGTTGCCGTCAATAATCTTCTCTAAAGGTTTAGCATTTTTTAATTCGTAATAGTATCTTACAAGTTCTCTTAAAGATTGTTCTTGGAGATTTAATTTGCTCTTTGAAAAAACTTTTAAGTTTTTGTATGAATGCCAATCTGACATAGAAACAACCAACAACTCTGAAATAAAATCACCTATATCTCTAAAAAGTTTTAAAGAAGCTTTTTTAGTTACTATATTATCTCTTGTTAAAGTGGACAATCTCATATGATGCCTAACTAAAAATACTGAAAATTCAATATCCTTTTTACTAAATTTTAAAGCAGACATTATTCCTTTTATTTTTTGGGCACCTTTCTCTTCATGACCAAAAAAATGCATTTTACCATTTTCAAAAGACGCTGTTTCCGGCTTTGCATTATCGTGAAACAAAGCTACAAACTTTATTAAACCTTCTCTTGTAACATTTTCTGAAAAAGAAAAGTTGTCTTTAAAACGTTTTTGTAAATCAATATAATTTTGAGGAAAATATTTTTTCAAATTACTTAAAATGTTCTCTGAAGATTCAAAAGTTTTAAAAGAATGCTCAAATAGTCCGCCTTTATGATAATAATACTTTTTACTGCCTTTTTTCATTTTAACAATTTCAGGAAAAACCGCATCTAAAAGGCCAGCTTTATCCATCATCTTTAACACCTTTGCCGCATTGTTTGTTGCAAGAATTCTTGAAAATTCGTTTTTTACTCTTTCTTTAGACACATCACTTATAAGTTTTGCTTTGCTTTTTATTTGCTTTAAAGAGGATTCTGAAATTTTAAAACTATGTTCTGCCATAAAACGAAATCCTCTTAACATCCTTAAAGCGTCTGTTTTAAAAGATTTAGAAGAAACTGGATTCAATATTTTTGCTTTTAAATCTTTTAAAGCGGTCTTTTTTGATAAAATTACATGTTGTTTAAAATTCTTGAAATCTTTTAAATTAAAAGCTATTGCATTAACCGTGAAATCTCTACTTTGTAAATCTTCTTCTATTGTGTTTGCGCAAAAACGTGATATATCTATATTTTTAATTTTATTATCTTTTAGAATTATTCTATAAGTTTCAGACACCTTATCTAAAGTTATAAGTTTTGCTTTGAAAAATTTTGCTAGTTTTTTAGCATACTTCAAAGGTTCTTTATTTACAACTAAATCTATGTCCCCATTTTTGCAGTTTAGATATAAGTCTCTAACAAAGCCGCCTACTGCATAAACGTCGTATCCTTGTGATAAATTGTTAATTTTTTCAATAAGTTTGTTCAATTTAAAACCACCATATCTTTTTATTCTGGATTTACAATAATGGTTACAGAATTTTGAGAAAACATTTTATTTGCTACATCAATTAAATCTTCCGAAGTCACCATATCCAACTCTCTTACATATTGTTCTTCATACTTAAATCCTCGCCCAACAATTTCAAGCCAGCCATAATAAAAAGTTTGTTTACTTACTGTTTGCCTGCTCATAAAATATATACCTTTAATATATCTTTTTGTACTCTCTAGCTCTTGCTTAGAAATTTTTATTGTACAAAAATCTTTTAAAATCTCTTCAATTTTTTTTAAAGTTAGTTCTATATTTTTCTTATCAAGACCTATATAAATTGAAAAAAAACTTTTTTCTACTCTTAGTGGATACATAGTACTTACTTCATAAGCAAGGCCCAGTTTTTCTCTTAACTCAACAAATAATCTGCTTGTCATTTTTGAGCCAAGAACTGCACTTATAACTCCAACTGTAATAGAATTTCTGTCATTTAAATCAGGAGCAGGAAACCCAATATGAATATATGCTTGGTTAAATTTACCTTTTATTTCTTTTTTTATATTTTCTAAATGTCTTAAACTAAATACAGGTTTTTTAAACTTTTTACCAGAAGGAATTAAAGAAAGATGTTTTTCTAAAGATTCTTTTACAAGAGCCTTATCTATATTACCTGCCACTGAAATTAAAATGTTTGAAGCATTATAAGAATATTTATGCCATTGCAATAAATCATTCCTAGTAATTTTTAAAATGGTTTCTTTAGAGCCTAAAATAGGGTTAGAATAAGAAGCATCCTCATAAAATACTTTTATAAAATTGTCTAAAGCAGTTCTGCCTATACTATCTTTTCTAGAATCAAGGAACGCTATTACATTTTGTTTTTCAAAAGATAATTCTTTTTCATCCAACTCAGGATTTAAAATAATATCTGAAAGAATTTCTGTAGCCCTATCAAAATATTGGCTAAGAAAAGACATGCTTATTTCTGCTGTATCATAATCTGCATCTCCAACAAGTTCAGAACCAATATCCTCTACAGCTTTTGCAAGCTGCTGTGAAGAATATTTTTTAGTAGAGTGCGTCATAAGTTTTGAAGTAAGATATGATATGCCAGCATTGTGCAAACTTTCAGCTATAACAGAAACTGGCGTTAAAATTCTTATAGCAACAACTTTAACTCCCTTGGTTTTATTAAAAACAACTTTAATATTATTTTTTAGGGCAAAACTTTTCAATTTAACCTCCAAGCACAAACTACAAAAGTTTGAACTTACACATTACAAATTTTCTTTGGGGAGTAACACTACATTAGAGAATATTTCTTTAGAATAAAACTTTTTAAAAAAACTTTTAATATCGTCAATTGTTATAGACTCTATTTTTGTTATATATTCGTCTATAAACTCTTTTTTATCCATTAAATGCCAGTAACCGTACGTTTCAGCAATATCAAAAGATCTCTCTAAAGAAAAACTCCAAGAAGTTTTTCTTGAAAGTTTAGCTCTATTTAATTCTTCGCAGGTAATACCTTTAATAATAATGTCTTCTATTTGTCTTTGAATTTCTGCACTTATAGAATCAACATTTTTAGCATCAAAAACAGAAATAATACACATATTGCACGTTCCCTTATGTGTAGAAAATGAGCAATCTATAGTATATACAATACGTTTATCTTCATAAAGAGATTTATATAGTCTAGATGTTTTTCCCCCACCTAGAACACTTGCAGCTAAATCAGCAATATAAATATTGTCTTCCTTTATATCATCTACCAAAAACCCGCTAAGCATGTATCCAATTTCTACTTTGCCATACTCAACTATATTTTTACCAACACGCACATTTTCTAGACAGATAGGATCTTTTGGCACGTTTTGTTTAGACAAATTGCCAAATGTTTTACTTATAAGATTTTTTACCTTTATTTTATCAAAGTTACCTGCAACAACAACAAACATTTTTGCAGGCACATAATGCGTTTTATAATAGTCCTCTATTTCTTTATGAGAAACGTTTGCAATAACATCAGCTGTTCCTATTATGCTATTTTTTAATACACTTTGAGTATAAAGAGTTCCATAAAACTTTTCATAAAGAACAGATCCTGGATTATCTAAATGTCGTTGAATTTCTTCTATAACAACTTTTCTTTCCATATCAATTTCATTTTGAGGAAAAAGTGGATTTGTTATAGCATCAGCAAGTATTTTTATGCTTTCTTCAACACAATCTTTTTGTATGTTTATGTGGTAAATTGTAAATTCTTTTAATGTGGCAGCATTTATTTCTCCACCCATATTCTCAACATTTCTAGACATTAAATCACCCGGATAATTTTTACTACCTTTAAACATTAAATGTTCCAAAAAATGAGAAAGGCCTGCTTGTGAAGGGTTTTCATCTATAGAACCCACTCGAACAAAAATAATAACCGACGCACAAAGACTATTTATGTCAGGTAACAAGATAGAACTAAGTCCATTTTCATATTTCACAATTTTTACTCCTCTAATAAACAACTTATAAACCCAATATATACAGGAAATTAAGTCTGCAAATCTTGAATCCATCCATTTTTTAATTTTAATACTTCAAGATAGTTAACTACTTCTTGATACTCTTGCAGAGTTAACGAATGTGATAGTTCTTTAAAATCGTTTGATCTATAACGCAGTATGATATTGTGACATTAAACTGACATATGTGTTTGTAGATAAATCTTTAGCTATAAATTTTAAAACATTTTTAGTGTTGTTTACATTGCCAGGTAAAACTAAGTGCCTTACAATAGTACCTTTTTTTGCTATTGCATTTTTATCAACTTCCAAATCGCCAACTTGTCTTTTCATTTCTTTTAAAGCTAACTGATTTATTTGAACATAATTGTTAACCTTAGAATATTTCAAGGCAATTTCATTATCTGCATATTTTATGTCTGGCAAGTATATATCAACTATCCCTTCTAAAAGTTTTAATGTTTCAACATTTTCCTAACCACTACAATTGTAAACAACAGGCAAACTAAATCCTTTTTTTTAGCAGTATGTACAGCCTTTGCTATTTGTGCACTATAGTGAGTTGGTGTAACAAAATTTATATTGTGTACACCGCGTTTTTGAAGATTTAAAATACTGTCTACTAAACTCTCCAAACTTATTTCTTTGCCATTGCCAAGTTGGCTGATAGGATAGTTCTGGCAGAAAACACAGTTTAGAGTACAATTTGAAAAAAATATTGTTCCTGAACCGCACTTTGCACTTATAGGAGGCTCTTCGCCAGTATGCACATTTATGCTTGCAACAAATATTTTGTCTGCAGTTTTACAAAGCCCTTGTTGGCCCCTATTTCTATTTACACCACATTTTTTTGGACATATATTACATTTGTCCATCATAGAATAAAGTTTATCTATATTTACTTTAAAATTAACCATCATTTCTCTTATTAAAAAACGCGCCTATCCGGACTTGAACCGGAATAATTGGCTCCGGAGGCCAATGCTCTATCCAATTAAGCTATAGGCGCCTTAATTTTGACTCCTAAACACATCCGTTTTTTAAATGATCTATTTCATGTTGAATAACTATAGCTTCAAATCCACTAGTTTTCAATTTTTGTACTGTTGCATTAAAGTCTGTATAATCAACTTCAATTTTTTTGTTCCTTTCAAATTTTTAATTAAATATTTTCAAATTTACATCCTATTTCCTTCCCTTTTATATTGTACATATTTTTTTCTAAAAAATTTGGTTTCATAATGTTAGTTTAAAGAATATCGTTATTTATAGTATCTATAACAAACAGAAAATAAGTTAAGTGCGCCTATATAGCCTATATCTATGTCAAATAATAGTGTTAATGCGCAGTGTAGTGGTGGTGTTAATGGAGCATATTTTTATCTTGATCCAAAGAATAATGCTAATGTAACAGTGACGTGACGTGTCCTGTTAATTTGAATAATAATACTGTTAACATTAGTACTACTAGCGTTGCAATAGAATATGGGTTGTCCGGGGCGTTGGGGGAGTTCCATAAAGACTACGGGACGATCTTTAATATACTTGCCTACCATATCTGTGTCAGAAAATACCGTAAGGCTAAATAGCGATATGGTTGGACCTGGTGGAGGAAGTATGGATGTCTATGCGGCGTATGGGGGAAGTATAATGGATATAATTCAGGAAGTAGAAACGCCCAAATTTGGAGTAGGGAATGCAATTATAGTAGCAGGATACCATTTATAGAAGATTTAAATATAAACGTATGAGTATGTTAAGTGGTGAAAAAGCAAAAGAGGGAGTAGATGGGATGCTGAAGTTTATGTATGCCATAGGAGGAGAAGGAAGAAGAAGAGAAAAGGAAAGAAAGATTTGCAAGAAAAGAGTTAAAGAGAGTAGAGAATTATGGTTTTGGACAAGAGGAAGAGTTAAAAGAGAATGTGAAATACTTAAGAGAAAATCCAGAGGTAAAAGTGATAGTGGAAGGGCATGCAGATGAGACAGGGACAAGGAAGTATAATACGGTTAAAATTATTTATGTATATATTGCACTACATTTTTTATAACTTCGTCTAATTTTGATATATCTTTTAAACCACCTTGTGCAAAATCAGGTTTGCCTCCACCTGAACCGTTGACCTCTAACGCAAAAGTTTTTGCTATACTTCCAGCATTTATTCCGTCTTTAACATAATCAGGAGTAACAGAAACTATAAATGAGAATTTATCTTTATATTGCGAAACTATTAACAATACTACTGACTTTATCTTTTCTTTTAAGGCATCAGATACTTTCCTTAAACTTTTTACGTCAACATCATAAAGCATAACAGATAAAAAATTAATCCCATTAACTTTTTTAACTTGGCTTACATAATCATCCAATTTGTTTGACATCATATTATCTTTTAACATATTTAACTCTTCTTGTAGATTTTTATAATCTAAAATCTGTTTTTGTACTTTATTTACAAGATCATCTTTAGAAAAACTTAAAATTTCAGATACTCTTTTTATTGTTTTTTCTTCATCTAGAATATAATTTTCTGCAGCTGTGCCCGCAACTGCTTCTATACGTCTTACTCCACTAGCCACAGACGATTCTGAAACAATTTTAAACATGCCAATATCGCCTGTTCTGTTTATATGAGTACCTCCACATAATTCCATTGAATAATTAATATTATCTACTTCATCTTTAATAGATACTGTTCTTACAATAGCACCGTATTTTTCACCAAACAGGGCCATTGCGCCACAATTACGAGCTGTGTCTATATCCATACTTTCAATACATACTTGAGAGTTTGCTCTTATAATAGAATTAACTCTCTTTTCAATTTTTATTAAATCTTCATTACTTATTTGAGAAAAATGAGTAAAATCAAACCGCAAATACTGGCTTGTAACTAAAGAACCGGCTTGAGCAACATGTTGACCAAAAGCTTCTCTTAAAACTTTATGGAGAATATGTGTTGCAGTGTGATGCCTTTCTATTTGTTTTCTACGTTGAACATCTATTATTGTGGCAACATCATCACTTACTTTAAGTGTACCTTTTACAACTTTTATCTTGTGCACAAACAAATTGCCTATAGGTTTAATCACATCATAAACTTCTGCCTCAAAATTACTATTTTCTATTTTCCCAGTGTCTGCACTCTGACCGCCAGATTGTGCATAAAAAGATGTTTGAGAAAGAATAAGTTCTCCACTTTCACCATATTCTATTTCTGTAACCTCTTTACCATCTTTTATTAAAGTTAAAACTTTTCCATCAGCAACCATGTTTTCATAACCAATGAAAACAGTATCATTTACTTTCTTGCGTAGTATAGAGTAAAAGGTTATATCTTTTTCCCCAGAACCACTCCAAGCAGCCCGTGATTTATTTTGAGCGTCCTTTTGTTCTTCTTTAAAACCTTTATCGTCAACATTTAGACCATTTTCATTTGCAATTTCTTTTGTTAAATCGTAAGGGAAACCGTACGTATCGTAAAGCTTAAAAACATCTTTAGCGTCTATAGTTTTTAATTTCTTAGATTTATAAACATTTATAATATCAGACAGTATTTGAGAGCCTGATTCTAATGTTTCTAAAAATTTTTCCTCTTCCTTTCTGATAGTAGACTTTATATTGCTAAGTCTAGAGGAAATTTCTGGATAAGCGCCAGCCATAATACCTAAAACCGTTTCAGACAGCTCGTTTAAAAATGGTTTATCGTACCCAAAAAGTCTGCCTTGTCTTACTGCTCTTCTTAAAATTCTTCTTAGAACGTAGCCCCTACCCTCATTTGAAGGTAATATGCCATCTGAAATTAAAAATGTGGCAGCCCTTGCATGGTCTGCAATCTGTCTCAATTTAGAAATGTTTCCTTTTTCTTCTTTTATTTTTAAAATGTTTGCAGCTGTATTCATTATCGGAACAAACAAATCTGTATCAAAAATATTCTTTTTCCCGTTTGCCACTGCAACTATTCTTTCTAACCCCATGCCGGTATCTATATTTTTTTTAGATAAATTTTTTAAAAATCCATCAACTTGTTTGTCAAACTGGGTAAAAACCAAATTCCATATTTCAAGATATCTGTCGCAATTACAACTTGGACCACAAGTTGGTTTACCACAGCTCATGTCTGGACCTAAGTCTATCAATATTTCAGAACAAGGGCCACATGGACCAGTGTCTCCCATATTCCAAAAATTTGTCTCATCTCCCATTTTGGTAATTCTACTTTCAGGAACAATTCTTTCCCAAATTTCTTTAGTTTCATAGTCATCTTTATAAACTGTAATATACAGTTTATCTTTTGGCAAAGACATATTTTCAGTTAAAAATTCCCACGCCCAAACGATTGCTTCCTCTTTAAAATAATCACCAAAAGAAAAATTGCCAAGCATTTCAAAAAAAGTTAAATGTCTTGTAGTAAAGCCAACTTGATCTATATCTGAAGTTCTAAAACATTTTTGACAGCTTGTAGCTCTAGAAAAAGAATCTTTACTCTGCCCCAAAAAATGTTGTTTAAATTGGACCATGCCAGCTGATGTGAAAAGTAAGGTTTTATCCCCTGTAGGAATAAGAGAGTCTGATGGTAATATAGTACAACCTCTTTCTTTAAAAAATTTTAAAAATTCTGTTCTGATTTTTGATGATTGCTTGTCGTTCATAATGATTGTAATTTTACTAAAAATTTTATACCAACTCAAACAAAAAAGTAGAGAGTCACAATAAAATCATGACTCTCTACTTTTGTCGCCTTAGCAATCGCTGTTATAATCGCCACATTACCATAATGCTATCTAGTACAAAAATAGCGTATATAACTTCAACCACTCTTTACAACTAACAAACTTATTATAAATAATTTTATCTGAATCTTAAACATCAAAATGTGAAATTTTTGTGAAATATTAAAAATACGCAATATTACTTACTCTACGTAATATTTTATTTTAACATTGCCTCTACCCCTGCTCTTAGTCCATTATACTCTAAACACGCTACAATCTATATTAAACCGCCCAAGAGCGCTTGTTACTCTTATTTCGCCTATGGCATTAGCTCCTCTTAAATCTACAACAGGGACGTCAAGATCTGTTGATTTTGCTTTAATTTTGCCAACAAATTCGTATTCATACCCTAACCCCCAGATATAGAGTTAAAGTATATTTTGAATTATATAAATCTTCAACACAAACCTCTGCCTCTTTTGCTTTTGGTTTCTACTTCTTTCATATGCTCATGCTCTAAATCTGAATATTGCGTTAACACATTTAACAGTTTGTATCCTGATCTTACGCCTAAGCGAATTTTGCCCAAACTTGCTTGCGAAAATGCAACATTATCTTGCGTAGATAGCGTTATATTTTTACCTTCTTGGTGCGTTAACAAAACCTTCCCGTTTACATCTACGCTAAACTTATTGCCTAATTTCAACATATAGCCGCATCCCAAATGAGTGCCATAATACATTACCTCATAGTTATATTTTACTTCTTCCTGCGCATCTATTCCCATATCGTAGCTGTTAAAGTCTCCGAAAGAGTTACCCGCATGTCCTGAAACGTCCACATAGATATTGTCTATTTTTAGCCGTCCTAAAATACCACCTCCAACATAGCTTATTATTCCTCTGGACGTAACATCTCCTAAACCATTTTTCATTATGGTATCTAAGGTATTATATTTACCGTCTCCATATTCTCCAAACGCTCCCAACATGAGTCTTTGATCCATAAAATTGTTTTGATAAACCACCTACTAATGATCCTCCTTCTATATCGATAGAGCTATCAGAATTGTATTTTGTTTTACCGCTAGACCCACCATAAATGTCTACCTTATTATGGGAAGCTGATCCGTAAAGCGAATATCCTCCATGCGCGTCAAATCTAACGTCTCTTGCATACATTTTTATTTCATTTTCTGACTAACTAACATTACTATAGCCGGCATAAATGTTCCGCGCGACAACTCCGCCTCCTATTTCTATCATATTGTTAAGAGCGTAGCCCTGAACAGAATATCCGCCATAGACATCTCTTCCAATAGTTCCGTTATTTATTTTGACTACGATATTACTTACAATACCATTATTATCAGCCCTACCTTCATGAACATCCTGATTAACAACACCATCATTGATTTCAACCACATTATTAAGTGCCGCACCGTTAGTAGAACGTCCGCCATAAATATCGTTTGTAATGGTCCACCATGCAATTCTACTTCATTTCCAGTCACATCAAGCCCGCTAAAACCACCATAAACTCCGCTGGATATATTGCCGTTAAAAATCTCCACTGTATTATTAACCACTTTCGAATTATTAGAAAATCCACCGTTAACATTTCCTGCAATGTTTCCATTACTACTCTCCACCGTATTACTATCTAACAACACATTAGTAGAATGACAACCAAACACATCTCCGACTATGGTGCCATTGACAACTTTTGCTAAATTGCCTGAAGCAGTCCTAGCGTTGTTATTACAACGACCGCCATAAACGTCTCTGCCTACCATACCTTTTATAATTTCAACAACATTATTAGTTACAGAACCAATCCCGTGGCTTTCGCCGCCAACAGCATCTGCTCCAATTGCCCCTGTAGTATTTACAGTTACTTTATTGTCCACAACATCTTGCGTAGTCTTACTAAATATTACTTGCGCCGAAAATACTATTGCCATTAATATTAAATTTGTTCGGCAAAGTTATAGAGTTAGAATCTGTAGGTTCATTTGGGACGCCTTGTCCGTTGTTATGAGAATTACCATTTCTATAAATGGGAGCGAAAATATGCGAATTTGTTGTAATCCTTGGTCTTGAATAAGAAATTCCTACGCAAAAAAAATAAACTCAACTTCCCTTTTGGCAAAACTAAAATTTGTAAGCATAAGCAATTTAACTCCTTTTTTATTAGAATAAAAACACTTAATCTAAATTAAAAACATAAAAATTGCCCTTACGCTCATGTAGTCGCTTTGCAAGTAAGTTATGTTTGCTAATTTAGATACTTCACTAATTTGAAGACTTAAAAACTTTAGAAGCTGTCTTTGGAGAATTCTCTTTAGACAAGCAGAAAATGGACTTATTGATTTTGGTAAGATGGATTAGTAAGATGAGTTTAACTAGAATTGTCATACAACGATAGAGACTCTCTAAGTTACAAACATTATCTTCACCTCCTTTTTTATAATTTAAAACACATTACAAACTCAAAACAAGTCATTTTTAGAACAAAAACCAAACCTTATCTAATAATTAGATTGTGTTTTAATAGAAAAACTAAAATTAGTTATTATTTACAAACAAATGAAATGTACAACTCTAAATAACGAAAACCTGTAAAAATTACAAATTAGTCGTGTCTTAAAGCTTCTATAGGATTTAATAATGACGCTTTTCTTGCAGGCCATACTCCAAAAACAATTCCAATAATACAAGAAAGACAAAAGGCAAGCAATATTGAAAACAAAGTTATAACTGTATCCCATCCTGCAAATTTACTTATTATAAAAGATATTCCTGACCCAAAAATTATTCCTATAATGGCCACCGGCACAACATACAAACACTGATTCAATTATAAATTGGAATAATATGTCTTTATTGTTTGCGCCTATAGCTTTCCTTAAACCTATCTCTTTTGTTCTCTCTGAAACAGATACAAACACATTATATTCATTATTCCTATCCCACCTACCAACAAACTTATAAACGCTATTGAACCTAAAAGCAAAGAAAATGCTCTTGCCATAGCAGACATCGCTTCTTGAATATCTGCCATGTTAAGCACTCTTACAGCATCTCTAGCAGTAGAAGGCATTCTATGTGTAAATAATAATCTTGTTATAATATCTTCAGACACTTTTGACATATCTGAATTATCTTTTACTTGCACATCTAAATAATTTAAAATATCAACTCCAAAAACTCTACGCAGAGCAGTGTTTAAAGGTATTAAAACTTTATCATCTTCATCTTTCCACCCTTTAGAACCTGTGGTAGGTAAAACTCCTATAACTTGAAAGTCAATTCTATTGACTTTTATGTATTCGCCTATAGGGTTAAAATCTTTATCTCCATAAATTTCCTTTACTACAGTTTCGCCAAGCAATATGACTTTTTTTCTTTCTAAATCTTCTTCTTTTGTAAAAAATCTTCCACTAGCAGGATAAGAATCCCTTAAATCTATGTAGTCAGGAGAAACTCCCTCAAGTCTTGTGTTGTGGTTATGTCCATTTGCAACAATTTGGGACCTTCCAATACAATAACCTGAAATAGCTTTTATACCCTTAATATTATTTTTTAAATCTCCTATATCCTCACTCTTTAACCTCATAAAAGCGCCAGTTTCTTGAGAAATTCCACCTTTCTGCGAAGCACCAGGACTGACCATCAAAAGATTAGACCCTAAACTTGAAACTCCTATCATTACACCTAATATTGACAGGATTGATCTCATTTTGTTTCCCTTTAGCGACCTATACGCCTGTACAAAATAATCCCTTATCCTTATTATCGAAAAACTCTTTTGACTTACTTTTTTTTCTCTTCTAATCCCCCCTTTCTTTTTTTGTAGTTCAGTTTGCTCATCTGCTACTATTAGTCCATCTTGCACAGTTATCGTTCTTGTCGCATACGCTGCCAATTCCGGTTCGTGTGTTACCATCACTATTGTTATTCCAGAATTGTTTAAATCTTTTAATATTTTTATTATTTCTTTTGTTGTTTTTGTGTCTAGATTACCTGTAGGTTCGTCTGCAAAGATAATTAACGGTTTATTTATTAATGCCCTTGCTATTGCTACTCTCTGTTGTTGTCCACCAGATATTTCATTTGGTTTGTGGTCTAGCCTTTTTGAAAGCCCTATCATTTCTAACAACGTTAATGCATCTGCATGCACTTTCTCATCTTTCGAAAAAGATTAAATTGTTGAAACACAAACCCTAAATAATGATTTCTTAACGCTGCTAATTCTGTTTGTGTATACTTTGATATTTCTATCCCAGCTAATTTGTATGAACCTTCTGTTGGTTTATCTAATAGACCTAATATGTTAAGTAATGTAGATTTTCCACTACCTGAATGCCCCATTATTGCTACAAACTCGCCCTGATTTATTCTAAATTTATGCCGTGTAGTACCGGCACATCTAATTTTTCTAGATAATACGTTTTTTTTAACATTTTTTAACTCTATTACTTTCATTTATTTCTCATTAACGATTTTGTTTTTACTTTTTTTGGTTGATGCAAAATAACCACTGTTTCGTTGTCATTTAAGCCTGACACAATTTCTGTATATTTACCATCTGTTACGCCTGTTGTAACTTCTCTTGTCTCAAATACAGTTTTTTTATCTGTGCCCATTTTTACTGCAATAGTTTTTTTATGGTCTTTTTCTGTGATAAAATTATTAGAAATAGATCTAGCATCTTTTTTTGATTGAGCAGTTACAGTTATAGTAACTGTCATACCAGACCTAAACATATCAGGTTTTTCTACAGGCCTTATTTTTACATTATAAAACGTAACCTTATTTAAAACTCTTGCTTCATAAGAAATATGCTCTATAATACCATCAAACTCCTCTCCAGGATATGCATCCAAATACATTGTAAGTTTTTTACCTATGGATATGTACCTTAAATCTGTTTCATCTATATTTGCATCTATTATCAAATCATCAGCCATTACTAAATCGCATCTGCAGCAGTAACAGTTTGCCCAGGTTCTTTTTGCCTATATATAATAAACCCGCTCATAGGTGCCACTATTGGAGTAGGTTTATATATATCTTGCCATCTTGCATATTCTTCGTCTCCAATTGCTCTTGCAGCATCTATCATAGTAGCTCTTTCACTAGAACTCATCCAAATAATTATTTGCCCTTTTTTTATCGTGTCTCCTTCGTTAACTAAAATCTGTTCTATTCTACCAGCAAAAGGAGGTTTAATTTCTAGTCTATTGCGCGGATTTACTGCACCTGTTTCTCTAAATTCAACGTGGAGTTCTCTTAGCTGAAGTTTTTCCTGAGCATCTATTTTTTGAGAATACGGCTTCAAAATAATAAATACTAATATAACAACAAATAAAACTCCTAAAATCAAAAATATTCTCTTCATTTACATTCCTCTTTTATTGCTTATCAAAACCTTTACCTATAAAATTTAACCATTTTGCTTCCTCAATAGATGCAGTTTTCTTAGCATCTAACAAGTTTTGTTGTGCTGATATATAATCGTTTTCTATTGAGTACCAATCATAGTAAGTGCAAAGTCCCTTAATATATTTTTTTAAAGAGCTAACTGTAGCTGTAAGCTTATAAGAAGCAACTTTCATATGAGTTGACGTGAGTTGACGCTATTTTAAGATCTCTGTACCTTTTACCACCAGTAAAAATTTGTGCTTCCGGGACCCAATGTAAATCATTGTTGCCAACACTCCCTAACAAATTTATATACGGCAACCACTGACTTTTGATTTTACGATTTATATACTTATACATTTCAAAGTTATATTGTGCATTTAAAAATTCTGGAATTGTTGCTATTAAAGTATTAAAGTCTGGTTTAGCTAAAATCTCACCCTTATACCAAAAGTGGTCAAGCAGTTCTAAAATTGTTATATCATCTATTCTTCCTATAGCATTAAGCAAAGCTGTACTTGCTGTTTGTATATTTCTTTTTGCTCTTTTTAAATTGTATTCTGCCAAAGCAACATCTGCATCACACCTTTTTAATGAACCAATATCAACGTTGCCAGAATTATATTTTAGTTGTATTAAATCTCTATTTTCTTTACGCCTTTCTTTTATTTTTTCCAATAAAGAAACTGTCTCATATGCCCATATTAAGTTGGCATAACAACAATGAGCTTCATATCTAATATCGGAAACCGTTCTATCATAATTAGCTTGAGCAATCTTAAGTTTAGCAGACTTTTCTTTTAATTCATTGTACGACGAAAAACCTTCAAACAAAGATAATGAACCTTCTAGATTTAATGGATAATTCCTTATTGTATTTAAACTTTGTAACTCATTCTTAGTGTCAGACATGTTACCCGAAAAAACTATTTTCGGCAAAAACAAACTAAATGTACTAGCATACTCTTGTTTAGCGTTATTTAAATCCAACTGAGCTGCTTTTAAATGAGTGTTATTTTTTATAGTCTGCTCTTCAACCATAGAAATATCTATAGTCTCAGAGAAGCTATAAGGACAAAAAAAACATACTACGATTACAACAGAGAAAAACTTTTTCATAAGACTATTATCAAGCCCCTCTAAAAATATTTACATTAATTCAACAATTTCTTAAAAAAATTTGCTATTATTATATATAGAATCTGATTTGACTGAAGACGTGATTTGGCTTTAAAGATGTATCCAGTTTGCTATTTTTTAAAGACATTGTAATAAAGACCTTTTTAAAATTAGATTATACATAGCTTAAGAGAAAAACCATGAAAAATTGTATTTCATTTATGTTGAGTGTTGTCATATTTGGATTTACTTCTTGTAGCCAAACTTAAAGATGAAGTTCTAAGTATGTTTTATTATTATTTCGTAGACCTTTTATAATGGATAAAATCTTAATACACGGCGGGAAACAGTTAAAGGGAGAAATAAAAATATCTGGATCAAAGAATTCTGCTTTGCCTATCTTGTTTGCTTCCTTGCTTACAGATGAGCCTGTTATAATAAAAAATGTACCATCTCTTGCAGATGTTGACACCACTATAGGACTTCTAAATTTTATAGGGAAAAAAGCAATAAAAAAAGGCCATACTGTAAAAGTTATATCTAAACAAAAGTACAAACACATTGCTCCGTATGATCTAGTGAGAAAAATGAGGGCTAGTATTTTAATAATGGGACCATTACTAGCAAGACTTAAAAAAGCCTACGTATCTTTGCCTGGAGGGTGCACAATAGGTTCTAGGCCAATCGACATACATCTATATGCGTTTAAACAGTTAGGGGCAGAAATTTCTATAAACGAAGGATATGTAAAAACTTTCGCTAAAAATGGGCTAAAAGGGAACGTTATACATTTTAAGTTCCCTAGCGTTGGGGCTACAGAAAACGTACTGCTTAGTGCAGTTTTAGCAGAAGGGAAAGTCACCATTATTAATGCAGCTAGAGAACCAGAAATAGAAGACTTAGCAAACGTCCTAGTTAAAATGGGCGCAAACATTGCAGGAGCAGGTACTAACAAAATTATTATAAATGGAACAAAAAAACTAAAAGGGTTTGTGCACTCTGTAATTCCAGATAGAATAGAAGCTGCAACTTATATGATTGCAACTGCAATAACAAAAGGGCATGTTACCATTAAAAATGTAGAGCCAAAGCATCTTTATACTATAAGCAAAAGTTTAAAAAGTTGTGGCATTACTATAAAAGAAACACAAAATACAATTTTTGTAAAGTGGACAAAGTATTTAAAATCTAAAAATATTGTAACTGGCGTTTATCCTGGTTTTCCTACAGATGTGCAAGCTCAATGGATGGCACTAATGTGCCTTGCTAAGGGAACCTCTAAGATAACTGAAACAATTTTTGAAAATAGATTTATGCATGTGTCTGAACTACAAAGATTTGGCGCAAATATTACAGCAAATGGGAATGAAGTGCTAGTAAGGGGCGTGAAAAAATTATCTGGAGCACCTGTAATGGTTTCAGACTTAAGAGCAGGGGCAGCTTTGATTTTAGCCGGACTTGCTGCTGAAGGTAAAACTGTTATTTCAAGAGTTTATCATTTAGATAGAGGATATGACGCACTTGAAACAAAATTAAAAACACTTGGCGCAAATATTAAAAGAACTAAAATTTAACTTAAGCCTGGTGCATTTCTAACTCATCAATAAAATCTCAGATTTATTTTACAATCATTATTTCGTTAGTCCAAAATATTTGATATACTAATGCAATGCGGTTACTGTAATGTCTGTTGCGTTAATGTTAACATGGTGGAGGATGACATTAATGTTTAAATTTTATGATAGGGAAAATGAACTTGAGTTATTATCCAAAATTAGACAAAATTCTTCTAAAAACGCTCAAATGCCTTTTATGCTTGGTCGGCGACGCATAGGTAAAACAACTTTACTTACAAAAGCTTACAAAAAAACTACGACTCTTTATTTTTTTGTAGCTAAAAAATGAATCTCTGCTTTGTCAAGAATATCTTAATGAAATAAAAGAGAAGTTGTCTGTAACTGTTTTTGGGTCTGTTACAACATTTAAAGATTTATTTGTCTATATTATGGACTTATCAAAACATCAATCTTTTACTTTGATTATTGATGAGTTTCAAGAATTCATTAATATTAATTTCTCTATTTATAGCGATATGCAACATATATGGGACATAAATAAACAGTCTAGTCACATTAATTTGATTTTGTGTAGTTCTATTTATTCTTTGATGCATAAAATTTTTGAAAATTCAAAAGAACCTCTTTTTGGAAGAGCCACGTCCAGAATACAGTTACTTCCATTTTCTATTGATACACTTAAAAATATTCTCAACGATTATTATCCCAAACATACCAGCGAAGATTTACTTGCAATGTATGCTCTTTCTGGCGGAGTTGCTAAGTATGTTGAACTTTTTATACAAGCCAAAGCACTGTCATTTGAGGCAATGATCAATGAAATATTTTCAGAAAATTCGTTATTTTTAGATGAAGGCAAAAATATTCTAATTGATGAATTCGGGAAAGATTATGGAAACTATTTTTTAATTCTTACTTTAATAGCATCTTCTAAAACGTCTATAAGTGAAATAGAATCTGCTATGGGAATGCAAGTAGGAGTTTCTTAGAGAGATTAGAAAATGATTTTTCTTTAATTTCAAAAGTAAGGCCAATTTTTGCAAAACCATTAAGTAGAAATGTAAGATACTATATTACAGATAACTTTTTAAATTTTTGGTTTAGATTTATATATAAATATCGTAGCGCTATTGAAATGCGCAACTTTAAATATGTAAAAGATATAATTAAAAGAGATTACTCAACGTATAGTGGCACAATTTTAGAACGTTACTTTACAAAAAAAATCGCAAATGAATGTAACTTTTCTGCAATTGGTTCTTATTGGAAAATTGGAAACAAAAACAAAATTGATATTGTCGCTATAAATGAATATGAAAAACGTGTGCTCTTTGCCGAGATACAACGGCAGAAAAAAATATAGACATCACATTATTAAAAAGCAAAGCAAGTAGATTAGTTCAAAAATTAACAGGCTACAAAATAAGTTTTCAGGGCTTTTCTATGGAAGATATGTAATGTAAAATTAACACTCTTGACTTTAAAACGAGGGATTAAAACATAAAAATATAAGATTGGGATAACCCAGATGGTCAAGTCAGGTGTTAACGCGATGGCGGTTACTGTAACGCCTGTTGCGTTAGTGTTTATTTTTAGATTTATTACAAAATCCTTAAAATGGCTTTTAAAATTCAAATTTTAAAATTTAATTAGAAGAAGCAATAATTGCACCCTTATATTTTTGTGAAATAAATTTTTGAACTTTTTCTGATTTTAAAGCTTTAACTAAAGCTTTAATTGCAGGATCATTAACTTTTTTAGAATTTACAGCTACAATATTTGCATAAGGAGAGTCTCCTCCTTCACTAAAAATTCTTACCTTATGCAAATCTATACCCGCTTCTAAAATCTTGCTTGACCAAGTTATATACGCATCAAACTGATCTTTTATTCGCGCAACAAGAGGAGGATCTAATTCAACAACTTTTACTGGTTTAATATATCTTTCTATATCTTGTGTACTAGCTGTGTAAGGCTTTGTTGTACTTTTTAATTTTATAAAACCTGCTTTTTCAAGTAAGACTAATGCACGGTATTCATTAGTACTATCGTTTATAATTCCTATTTTTGCATTGTTTGGCAAATCTTTAACTGATTTATACTTGTCAGAATATATCCCCATAGGTTCAACATGAATATTGCTAACATTTACTAAATCTAAATGTCTATCTTTAATCTGAGCTCTTAAATATTCGTTATGTTGAAGGAAATTTGCATCAAGTTCTCCATCTGAAACCTGCGTATTGGCCAAAGTTATGTCAGTCATTGTATAAATTTTTAAGTCTATACCTTGTTTTGCAAGGTCTGGTTTTATTAACTCTAATAGTTCAGTATGAGGGACTGCATCTGCTGAAATTTTTAAAACAGTTCTGTTTTCATTTAAAGCACAGCTAATTGACGGAAATGTTACTAAAAACAATATAATAGCTACTATCAACTTTTTCACTTTAAAGTCCCCTTTAATATGTAAATATTACTTACATTTATTATAATTTTCTTTAGATTAAGTAAAGGATGTTAAAAGTAGAATTTAGATGAGATGTCTTTTTTTCAATATTCGTTTGGAAAGTTTGTCCCCTAAAAGCTGAAGAACCTCTACTAAAACTAATAAAACTAAAACTGCAGCTAGAAGAATATCTGTACGAAATCTGTGATATCCAAAACGTACAGCAACTTCTCCAAGCCCACCCGCTCCAAAAGTGCCAGCTATTGCAGTTACTGAAATTAATGTTGTAGTCAAAACTACAAAATTTCTTATAAGAGTAGGAAATGCTTCTGGAAGCATAACTTTAAAAATTATATCAAAGATTGATGCTCCCATAGATTTTGCTGCTTCAATTTTTCCCTTAGACACTTCCAAAATGCTATTTTCAACCAGCCTGGAAAATATAGGTGTACAAACTATAGTTAAAGCTATTATACAAGCTTTTGGACCATAGGATACACCTAACACAAACTTTGATAATGGTAGTGCCAAAACTATTACAATCATTGATGGTAAAGCCATAACCGCATTTATTACTGCTCCAAAAGTTCTATTAAAAATAGGCGATGGATGAAACCCATTTTTGTCTGTAATGTAAAGAGAGATACCAAAAATTAGCCCTAAAAATACTGTAATTGGCGTAGCAATTAAAACCATGTACAGTGTCTGCCAAGTAGCAGGCAATATAATGTCTAAACTTTCTTGATTAAATAATTTTATAAAAAAATCTACCATATACCTTCACCACTAAAATAAGCATTAGATAAACACGCATTGTGTTTTATAAACACTTTAGCTGTATAGCTTTGCGGACTTTCAAATATTTTTTTAACGTTTCCTGTTTCTGCAGCTATTCCTTTTTCTAAAACTGCCATATTCTTACAAGTATATTTTACCACATCTAAAGAATGTGTAATTAAAATAATGGTAAGCTCTAACTTTTTATTTATATCTTTTAATAAATCTAATACCGACATAGATGTTACAGGATCTAGTGCAGACGTAGCCTCATCACTAAGCAAAACATTTGGATGATTTGCCAAAGCCCTTGCTATACCTACACGCTGTTTTTGCCCACCGGAAAGTTGACCAGGATAAAAATCTTTTTTATCTATTATACCTACCAAATCCAAAATTTTTAAAACTCTTTTATGTATTTCTTCTTTATCTTCTTTTGCAATCTCTAAAGGGAATGCAACATTTCCATAAACTGTTCTAGAATCAAAAAGATTAAAATGTTGAAACACCATGCCAATTTTTTGTCTATAAGCGTTTGCATCTTTTTTAGAAAGTTTATTTACTTGATATTTACCAACACGGATTGACCCAGAAGAAATTGTTTCTAGTCCATTAATACAGCGTATAAGTGTAGACTTACCTGCCCCGCTAAAACCAACTATGCCAAAGATATCGCCTCTTTCAATCTCAAGATTAACACCTTTTAAAACTTTAAAATCTCGTTTATGACTTGTAAATATTTTTGAAACATTTTTTATTTCTATAAATGGTACTACCATTATAACCCCGAAAAAAAGACAAAATTACTAATTATTTTTTCTAATTTTTAATTAAAAATTAGAAAGAATTTTATCATTTTATTTGATATCTGTCAAAATTTTACAAAATTAAAGATTATCCCCATCAAGCTATTCAAAAAACTCTTTTGAATTAGTTACCAGTAACATCTTCTAAGTAAGTTTCTTGTTTTTGAACATTTTCTGTGTCTTTACTTTGTTGAGCAATTTGATCTTTGTCTACATAACTTCTATATACAGGTATAGCTATAATACTTAAAACCCCTATTATAACCAGCACTATTATAAGTTCTATAAGCGTAAAACCGTTAGGCTTTATCATAAAAACTCCTATTTTTTTTAGAAAGACCAAACCCCTTATGAAGTTCTTCTACTGCTGTTGTTAAATCTCTTTCATCTATAATACAAGATATTTTTATTTCGCTTGTAGAAATCATTTCTATGTTGATGCCTTTTTTATGAAGTATTTCAAACATTTTGCCCGCCACTCCTACATTGCTTTTCATACCTATACCAACAACAGAAATTTTTGAAACATGTTCATCATAAATCACTTGTGAGGCTTTAAGTTCTTGAGCAAGCTTATCTAATTCAATTTGTGTTTTCTTAAGATCTTGTTTGCTTACTGTAAAAGAAATGTCATTTTTTTTGTTTATCGCCGCAGATTGAATTATCATATCTACATTTACACCAGCTTTTGCAAGTTTACTAAAAATCTTAGCTGCTATCCCAGGAAGGTCTGGGAGGTCTATTATTGTAAACTTTACTTGATTTTTATCAAAAGCTATACCTGACACTAACAATGCTTCCATCTTTTTCCTCCTGATATTTTCCTTACTTGTTATTATCGTCCCTGGATTTTGACTAAAAGTACTTCTTGAATGAATTTCTACACCAAACTTTTTGGCAACCTCAACACTTCTGGACTGCAAAACTTGAGCACCAGCCGCTGCAAGCTCAAGCATTTCATCATAAGATATATACTCAATCTTTCTTGCATCTTTTACTACTCTTGGATCGGTCGTAAACACACCTTCAACATCAGAATATATTTCACAAAAATCTGCATGTAATTGCGCAGCTAATGCAACTGCAGTTAAATCTGAACCGCCTCTACCTAATGTTGTAACATCACCCTTAGCGTTTAAAGCTTGAAACCCTGCAACTACAACAATAGTATCTTTTGCAAGCATAGCTTTTATCTTTTTTGGGTTTACTTTTTTAATTCTTGCCTTAGTATAACTAGTATCTGCTATAATGCCTGCCTGAGGGCCAGTTAAAGAGATTGCTTTTTGTCCCATAAAGTTTATTGCCATAGATAAAAGAGATATAGAGATCATTTCGCCGGTTGCAAGCAGTATATCTAGTTCTCTGTCTGGAGGATTAGATGTGATGTTTTGTGACATAGCTAGTAAATCGTCAGTTGTGCCACCAGGAGCAGAAACAACAACTACAACTTTATTGCCTGCTTTCTTTTTTTCAACTACTCTATCAGCGACCAATTTTATTTTATCTGCGTCTGCTACAGAAGAACCGCCAAATTTCATTACAACAAGCGCCATATTTTCTCTCCTTCAATAACTTTATGATAACTTAAAAACAATTTTAACTATTTAAAAGTAGTGACATCTGAATATTTAAATTATTGTAGCACCTTTAACATCAAAATCTAATATATAAGTTTTTACAGAAATGCTTTCTGCTTCCCAAACATTTTTCATGGCCTTTTGTACGTTGTTGGCGTCCTTTTTATCACATAAAGCAGCTAAAGTAGGGCCTGACCCAGACAGAAACGCTCCAAAAGCTTTAGCATTAAGAGCCGCTTGAAAAACTTCGTTCATAGCTGGTATCATCTTTCCTCTGTAAGGTTGATGAAGCTTATCTTGCATAGCCTGTCTTAAAAGAGGGTAATCTGCACAACAAAAAGCAGCTGTAAGAAGCGCTACCTTAGACATATTAAAAACAACATCATTTATGTCTATTATCTTAGGCAAAATGTGTCGAGAACGTTTTGTCCTAAGCTCAAAAGAAGGAACACATAAAACCACTTTTAATTTTGGGATGGGGAGATGTATAACTGTTCCATGATTTTCATTTTTATCTTTACTACATATGCAAAGTCCGCCAAAAATTGCAGGAATAACATTATCCGGATGACCTTCAATTTTAATTGCAAGGTTTGCTATTTGCGACTTATCTAACTTGTTTTTACATAAAGCGTTGGCAAGCATAATGCCACCAACTATAGCTGTAGAACTATAACCAAGCCCTCCACTTAAAGGAATATTGTTATTTATGGTTATATTTAAATTATTTAAATTATACTTTGTTTCTTTAAGAACAATAAACGTTTCTTGCATAGATTGCCAAAGAAGATTTTTTTTACCTATATCAAGAGTCTTTTTTCCTTCTCCTTTAATAATAAAAGTTGTCTTTTTAACATTAGGCACATACTTTGCCTCAAATGTATTGTAGAGGCAAAGAGCCGCTCCAAAAATGTCAAAACCTGGTCCCAAATTTGCAGTTGATGACGGTATTCGTACTTTTACTTTCATTTCACTTACCCACTTACGAATTAATTTACAGACTGAACTTCTTTTATTTCAGGAACAGCTTGCTTGACTGCATTTGTAACACCATGTTGTAAAGTCATCTGAGACATTGGACAACAGCCACAAACTCCTGTCAATCTTACTTTTGCTACACCGTCTTCTGATACATCTACCAACTCAACATCTCCACCATCTGCTTGAAGGTGTGGTCTTACTGAGTCTAATGCTTGCTCTACTTTTTCTTTTAATGTCATTTTTATCTCCTAATCATACAATTTAAACTAAAAATTACATAAAGTGCATTATAACAAAAAAATATATACAACTCATAGTAAAATTGAATAAATACAACCAATTCAAAATTCTGATTTTATAGTTGGAGTTTAGCCTCTTTCTTAAAGTTTAAAATAAGTCAGGTATTAGCTGAATTGATTAATCATGCAGGAATTATTAAAGATGTAGCTGTATGGCAGGATAGGTTTTTGAGCGCGCCCAAGAGGAGTTGAACCTCTAGCCTTTTGATTCGTAGTCAAATGCTCTATCCAATTGAGCTATGGGCGCATAAAACGCTGCCAACGGGATTTGAACCCGTGATTTCCGCCTTGAGAGGGCGATGTCCTAAACCGCTAGACGATGGCAGCAAAATGAAATTGTGCTAAGATTATATAATAAAAGCGCACCATTTGCAATTATACCGTCTAAAAACTAACAACATGGCATACAAACGGCAAGTCCACCTAATGCTGTCTCTTTAAATTTACATCTCATATCTCTACATATTTCTCCCATAGCTTTTACTGTAGTCTCAAAAGACACTATATGAGTGTTAAGAGCCGCATTACACGCATTAACTGCACCTATAGCATTACGTTTTATGCATGGAATTTGCACATAGCCGCCAACAGGGCAGGGGCACAAGTTAATTTAAGAGGACAAGTAGACGGCTTGTTACCCATAGCCTTATAATAACATCGCTGTAGTGCCATGGCCTTTACCAGTTGCAGATAAAGAGCCATACACCTTTTGCATCATTTAAAATCTTTTCACTAAAAGTTTTAATACGTTTAGAAAAATCAAAACCTGCCTTCATATGGGCAATAGTATGAGAACTAGACGAGCCTGGACCTGTTTTTAAAAGGGCAAATATAGACATTGTTATTATTTTATCAGTCATTATCTTGCTCTTTTATATCATTTTTCCAACAACATACCCAACCATTGTTAGTATGCCCATAATAAAAACAAGAGCAGCTAATTTTGAACGATACACGCGTAACCTTGGAACTTTTTTCATCATTATTATAGGCATTAAATACGCATACATTGCAATTATAGGAGCTGACAATGCACTTATAATAGTTAAAATTGACGGATTATATACCGCTAAAATCCAAAGAAAAGCAAAAAGTAGTAAAGTGCTTATGAGTTTTATTGGAATTGTATTTGAGTTGAGCTTTTCCTTATAACTAGGTTTAACTAAAAAAGTTACGATTCTTATTATAACTCCACTTAAACCTTCTCTTGTTCCTGTAAAGTGGCCAAAGTAAGAACTTGCTATTGCAAGAAAGGCTACTGTAGGAAAAATGTACACAAAATATTTTTCTAAAGGGTTTTCTGTTACTATAGCTATTGCAGACAGGGTATCTAAATTTTGTGTTTTAGCTACCTTCAAAACATCTGGAGTAATGGAGAAAAACAGAGAAAACACAAAAAAGATAACAAAGAACAATAAAAGAATAGAGGTCCATTTAACAACATTATCGGATCTTTTAATAGCTTCTTGACTGTTACCATATTTTTTTCTATAAAAAACACCCAAAACAGAACATACCGGGGAAAAGTTCATAGAGAATATTAAAATAGGTAACAATAAAAAAATATTTTTTATAAAATCTTTTAAAATAAACTTCAAATGAAAAGCAGACATATTCCATTGAGGTATCATATATAAAGATACCCCAAACAACAATATAATTAACGGAAAAGTAATTATAGATGTAATAGTTATCATCAGTTTTTCATTGCCTAAAAGAATACTTGTCATAATAGACAAAATAATAAATGTCAATAATGGTCTAGGAATTACACTAAGTTGCAACTGATTTACTAAAAATGTACCAATAAGATTTGTTAATCCTGTTGCATAACCAACACAGATTGTTATAATTGACAAAAAGTACAAAACTGAAACCACAAAACCAGTAGTAGAACCTAAATCATGTTCAACTGCACCAACAATGTCAGTTTCTTTTTGGCAAGAAGCTACAATTCTAGTTATACCCCTATGAGAAATATATGTTATTGGAAAGATAATTGCTGTTAAAAAAATTATTGGCCAAACACCACAAAATCCCGCTTGAATCGGCAAAAATAGAATTCCTGCTCCTACTGCTGTACCAAAACACGTTAAAACCCAACCCCTATCAATATTATTCACTGCAACCTCCAAGTCTTGTTTTCATTTTAAAAGTTCTTTATAGTGAGACGATTAATTATCCAAACAGGACGTATTATATAAAAATTTTTACTTTAAATACTCTTGGCAAACTTAAATAGTCTTTTATTATCTCTATTCCTTTAAAATTGTTATCTATAAACATTTGTTTTATCTGGTTTACTTTATTTGGATTTAGTTCCAAAACTACATAACCAGTATTGTTTAAAAACTTTTTAACATTTTTTGCAATTTCACTATAGAAAAATAAACCATCATCTTTTGCTATTAAAGCAAGTTTTGGTTCATACATTAAATCTTTTTCTAAAGTAAGATATTCTTCCTGACTGACATAGGGAGGATTAGAAACAATGACATCAAACTTATTTTGTTGTAAATTTGCAAAAATATCACTTTCAATAAACTTTATACTTTTTACACCATTAATTTTTGCATTTTCTTTGGCAAGCTTTAAAGAACACTTATTAATGTCTGTTGCTATAATAGTTTTAAATGCTCCCATTTTTGCAAGACTTATAGCTATACAGCCAGATCCTGTACATAAATCTAAAATTTTTAAATTAGTTTCTTTTTTTGCTAAATTTAATACTGCTTCTACTAAAAATTCTGTTTCTGGTCTAGGTATTAAAACATTTTTATCAACTTTAAACTCAAATTCCATAAAACCAGCATAACCTGTTATATAATCTACTGGTTCTCTTTTAGCTAGTCTTAAAATATATTTTTCAAACTGGCAAATTTGATTAAAAGATAAAATTTGATTATATACAAATGGTAATCTAGACCGTTTTATTTGTAGTAAAAAACTTAAAAGAACCTCTACATCAGATTTATAATCTGACAGTTCTTTAAACTTTAAAAAGTTTTTAGCTGTCTGTAAAACTGAAAATACGTCATACTTGTTAAACATCAAATATTATTAACCTTTAACTTTTCTTCAATGTCAGCCTCTATTAACTTATTTATGAGTTCCGATAAATCCCCATCCATAACTTCTGTAATATTGTAAACACTATAACCTATCCTATGGTCTGTTATTCTATTTTGAGGGAAATTATATGTTCTTATTTTTTCAGACCTATCTCCAGACCCCACTTGTTGTTTTCTTTCGTTTGAAAGCTGTTTTTCTTGTTCTATAACTTTTTGTTCATATAGTTTTGCTCTTAAAACTTTAAAAGCTTTTGCTCTATTTTTTATTTGACTTCTTTCATCTTGACAAGAAACCACAAGCCCAGTGGGCAAATGTGTAATTCTTATTGCAGAGTCTGTTTTATTTACATGTTGCCCACCTGCTCCTGAAGCTCTATATGTGTCAATTCTTAAATCTTCCATTTTTATTTTGACATCAACTTCCTGCGCTTGCGGCAAAACCGCAACAGTAACCGCAGAGGTATGCACTCTACCAGATGCTTCTGTTGCAGGTACTCTCTGGACTCTGTGAGTGCCTCTTTCAAATTTCAAGTTGCGCCAAACATTAGTACCACTTAATTCAAAAACAACTTCTTTAAGACCTCCTAACCCTGTTGAATTTGAATCTAAAATTTCATACCGCCAACCATTTCTATCAGCAAATCTCGTATACATCCTGTATAAGTCGCCGACAAATAATGCTGCCTCTTCTCCACCTGTGCCAGCACGTATTTCTACAATAATATCTTTGCCATCATTAGGATCTGTAGGAATAAGCAAAACTTTTATTTCTGTTTGCATTTTCTCTTTCTGTTCAATAAGATCGTTATACTCTGATATTGCCAGGTCTCTTATTTCTACATTTTCAGATTTTTTTAGTTCTTCTGCACCTTCTATATCATTTAAAAGTTTTAAGTATTGGGCATACTTTTCTGCTAACGGTTTTAAATAAGAATGTTGTTTGGTAAGCTCTTTATATTTTTCTTTATCTAAAACAATAGAAGAGTTACCAAGACTGTTTTCAGTCTCTTCAAACTGTTTTTTAAATAACTTCAATTTTTCTAAAAGCATTAAAGTTCCTCATTAAAACTACAAACCTGCTAAAAACTTCTAGATAAAGCACAATTCTATAATGTTAAAAATATTAATATAAAAAAATATGGAAGGATCCCAATAACTAGAGGTTCTTCCATATATAATGCTTTTATTTAACTATTTTGTTTTAGACTCTTTTTCTTTCTTTGTTGCTGTTTTTACTTTTTTTGGAGAAGTTGTTAAGACCTTCCCTGTTGTTTTTCTTGACGATGTTACCTTTTTAGCTTTTTTTATTACAACTGTTTTGCCCTCTGTTCTAGCAAAACGTTTCTGAAATTTTTCAACACGGCCAGCAGTATCTATAAGTTTCTGCTTACCTGTAAAAAATGGATGACAGTTAGAGCAAATCTCTAAATTTATAAATGGTCTTGTCGAGCGAGTCTTAAATGTATAACCACACGCACAAGAAACTGTGCAGTCTTCATATTTTGGATGTATTGCTTCTTTCATTTTATAACTTCTCCTTTTATGCCTCTTCATCTACACCAAGATATATTATGCAAATTTTTTACTTTTTAGTCAAATATGCACATTGACTTTAAACAATCATTTTTATATAATTTCCGCAGTGAATTCATCAGAATTTACACTTTTTTTATTTATTTTAAGATGCTTGCTCTCTTATATAAATTCATTTTAAAATAGCAAATGCCTACATAAAAAGGAGTTGTTTTGTGGTTAAAACAGGAATAATATGTACAATGGGGCCTTCTATACGTTCTATTGAAATACTAAAAACGCTAGCAGAAAGCGGTATGACTATAGTAAGACTCAATTTTTCTCATGGAAATTTTCAAGAGCATGAACAAGACATTGAAATGATTAGAAGCGTCAACAAAAAATATAATAAAAATATTAAGATTCTTGCAGATCTTGAAGGGCATAGGATTAGAGTAGGGAAAATTGAAAATGAAGAAGTAGAATTAAAGAAAGGACAGGAAATAATCCTAACAAGAAAAAATGTAGTAGGAAACAACAAAATAGTCCATATAGATTACCCCAACTCTTTTACAGTTATTAAAGAAGGGCTTACAATCTTTATTGAAGACGGAAATCTAACTTTAAAAGTGTTATCTTCAAGAGAAGACGAAGTAATTGCACAAGTACAAATGGACTATCTTTTAAAAACATCTAAAGGCGTTAATATACCTTGTGCAAAGCTTGAGTTTGAGTTATTAGAAGAAAAAGATAAAAAAGGGTTTATGTTTGCTTTAGAAAAAGATTTAGACTTTGTAGCAAATTCCTTTGTTAGAAACGCACAAGACATGCAACCTTTAGTAGATATACTAAAAGAAAAGAACAATATAAAATGTAAACTTGTAGCAAAAATTGAAGACATGTCTGGAATAAAAAACATCGAAAAAATTATGGCTATTACAAGCGGCATAATGGTAGCAAGAGGTGACATGGGTGTATCTATACCTATATATGAAGTACCTATAATGCAAAAACATATAATTAAAAAATGTAAAAAACATAATAATTTTGTGATTACTGCAACACAAATGCTTGACAGCATGATAGAAAATCCTGTTCCAACACGAGCAGAAGTATGCGATATTGCAAATGCTGTTATCGATGGGACAGACTATACAATGCTTTCAGCAGAAACTTCCGTAGGGAAGTTTCCACAAAAAGCTGTTGAAATGATGTTTAATGTTATAAAATTTACTGAAGAAAATTTAAATACATTATAATAAAGATTTTTTAAAAACTTGAAAGTTTAAACATATATACCTTAAAATTTACAGATATTTAAACATTACACTAAAAAAGTTTGCCTATAACGCTTATAATACTATGAACTTTGTCTTTGTGGAAGCTATTAGCAGTACAAGCGCAAATATTATACTTAGGACTTGGGCCACATCTGTAGTTCTTTTTACTTGCTCTTTTAGTAACAAAAATTTCTATACAGGTGTACTTTCAATTTTATAACATTGGGTTTAGTTTATTTGAAAACTATCGTTTAGTAGATCGTGTTTTAACTATATTTTTCTGCAGTATAATTTTTATTCGTTATTTATACAAAGATACAATAAATTACAAAAAATAATTTTCAGAGGAAAGATGGAAATTGTCTACTCTCTTATAGCAGCTAGCACTGCAATGCTGGGCTCTATTATACTTATTACATTTCATAAATGGTCTGAAAAAAATTCTTTACTTATAATCAATTTTGCTGCTGGTGTTATGCTTACACTTGCATTTTCCCATTTGATACCTGAGGGGTTAGAACTAAATTCAAAAACTATGATATATACCCTAGTAGGGTTCTCTATTATGTTCTTTTTGCAGTTTGTAGTTTTGTTTCATCCTTGTCATGACCATGAGTGTTCAAACAGTAAACATACTCACGTAGCTTCAATAACAGGGCTTTTGTTGCATTCTATATTAGACGGCCTTATGATTGCAATAGGGTTTGAAGCAAACGCTAACCTTGGAATTCTAACAACTTTAGCAATACTCTTACACAAACTTCCAGACGGCATAACAATTTCAGGTATTTTATTGCACGCTGGAATGTCTAAAAAGAAAATTTTTAATATTTCCTTGCTTAGTGCCTGCTTTACACCGGCAGGAACAATACTTGGTATGTTTCTATTAAACAATATTTCTACGTCTAGCCTCGGATCTTTGCTTGGCATAACAGCAGGATCTTTTATATTTTTGTCCGCATCTGATTTAATACCAGAAACGCACAAATGTAAAAATAGAGCTACTGCTCTTATGCTTTTTGTAGGAATAATTTTTATTTTAATTGCACAACATTTTATGTAATAATTTCATTGTCAGTTTAATTATAATTAATCTATTAGAAAATATCTATATAGTTACAAGTTTTACTTTTACACCATCTATTTTTTGAAGTTGTAAGACAAGATTATCAATCTCTGAATTTTCTGCAATGATTTCTAAAATAATAAGCCCTTTTTGTGAAAAAGTTTGCAAAGAACTGTCATGTATGCCAAGTCTTGTTTTTATTTCACAGCCTGAATTTGTCAGAGTCTCCTGAATTTTTACAGCACAAGTTTTTCTTTGTTCAACTGATAAAATTAAAATATTAGCCACTTTAATAAAGACCTCCATCATTATTTTACATTTGGACCTTTTATATCAAGAAGCTCACTTATTGTAACTATTTCGTACCCTTCATTTTTAATATCATCTATAAAGTCTCCTAAAAACGATATAACTTTTTCGTTTTTAAACAAATCATGCATTAAAAATATTGCTCCACTTGTTATAGCCTTTTTGTATTTTAAGTACATTTGACTTGCTAGAATATCTTTCCAATCTGTCCCAAAACTCCAGTTAATTACATAATACCCTAACTTCTTTGATGTTGATATAGCATCCTCTCTTGCATAACCATTAGGAAACCTGACTAGAAAAGTCTTTACACCTAAAGTGTTTTTTATTATATCTTCTGCTTTTAAAATTTCTTGTTCCATCTTTAAAGACTTATCTTCATTTTCGTAAGAATAGAAATTTACGTGCCCATAAGTATGGTTTGCAATTTCGTGACCTTCGCTTAAAATGGCTTTTGCAAGATCAGGATTGCTTGCTACACTTATCCCTAACATAAAAAATGTAGCTTTAACCTTTTTTTCTTGTAAAATTTCTAATATTTTTTCTGTAGCTTTGCCTGGGCCGTCATCAAAAGTTAAAGCAACTTTCTTATCAAATCTAGAGCCGTCAGCATAAAAAGTTTTTGATTGGGCAATAGACAAGTTAAAAAAGCAAATATATAAAATTACTAATATCTTTTTCATTTTGACCACACAAAAACAGTAGACAACAAAGTTAACATGCCGGCATTAATTATCTGCATCCAAAAATTGTCATTTAATTTCCAAGGCACAGCTTCTATAAATGTTGCTATAATAGCTCCAATAAATGCAAACCAAAAATTGAACATGAATAAACCTATTATAAAACATACCAGAAAACAAGCCATGCTGCCTTCTAAACTTTTGCCAAACAATATTTTATGCTTACCAAAAGCCCTTCCTATTAAAGCAGCTGCAGCGTCTGCAAAAACTAAGTAGAAAAAACTAGCAAAAACCATATACTTGTTAGGAAAAATTAGTATAGTAATAAGTCCCCCTGAAAGTGTCCAAACAAGGCCGCTCATTTTATCTGCTTCTTGTTGTCTATAAAAACCTTTAAAGTTATCTTTAAAAAAACTATTAAAGCTATGTACTTTAAATCTTAAAACTTCCAAAAATATAACTACAGTTATAGCTATACTTAAACCCAAAACAACAAATTTTTTTGATAAATACCAATAAGCTAATATATATATAAGGCACATTAAATGTATAAATTTTCTCTTTATTTCGTCTTTTGGAATGAAACCCATATATCTACTAATACTCCATAATAAATAAATTTGTATATAGAAACTATATTTTCAGCATATTCTATAAAAATACTTTTTATATTTATTTCATTTAAAAATACTAAACTAAAAATTACAGTAAAAACTATAAAATTTATAAAAAGAATTATAATATAAGAAAAAAAAGTTCCATAAACTTTTAAGTCTGACTGTTCTATTGTAAGCACATATATTGTAAGAGCTATATGAAAAGCTATCGACATTCCTACAAAAAAAAGAAAATAATTATAAAACGGTTTTACGTCTAAAAAATACCTGCACAAAAAGTAAGTAAGCAGTATAATAATTGTGTATATAGGGGAAAAGTAAGGTGCTAATGTAATACATATGTTATCTTTACTTAAAACTACATTTCCACTATCTTTGCCTGCATTAAACTTTTTTATCTTAGCTCCACTTAAAATGCCAACAATAGCATGTGATAGCTCGTGCCCAAAAACATATGCACGCATTGGCTTATATAAAACAACTTGAAACACAATGTAAACTAAAATTCCTACCCAAAATGTAGCAAACTTATTTCCGGAATTTACTACAAATATAAGAAAACTTTTAAAAAAAGTATATCCTATTGCTGCTACTGTTGGGATTAATAAAAGTGCAAAAACATTTCTTATAAATTTCATTTTTGTACATTAAAAATTTTCGGGATGACGAAACTAACATAGACATTCGCCATCCCGAAAATAATTGTAACTGTTTTTCTTTGTTTTATTATTTTACTTCTTCATCTTTTGTTTTCATATCTGTGAAAGATTTTACTACAAAAACACTAGACACTATAAAAAATAAAACCGCAAGAATAATACTTAAAGAACCTTCATTATTAAGCACTATTGCAAGTTCTAAAGCTAAAAGACCAAAAAGAGTCGAAAACTTAATAATAGGGTTCATGGCTACAGATGAAGTGTCTTTAAATGGATCTCCTACCGTGTCACCAACAACAGTAGCTTTATGAAGCTCTGTACCCTTTTCACGCAAATCAACTTCAACATATTTTTTTGCATTGTCCCAAGCGCCCCCAGCGTTTGCCATAAATATTGCCTGAAAAAGACCACACAAAGCTATAGAAATAAGATATCCTATAAAAAAGTAAGGTTCGATAAAAGCAAACGCTAAAGTGGTAAAAAAGACAACCATGAACAAATTTATCATACCTTTTTGAGCATACTTCGTACATATTTCTACAACTTTTTTGGAGTCTTGTGTAGAAGCTTTCTGAGCAGTTCCGTCAAGCTTAATATTTTTCTTAATAAACTCTACAGCTTTATATGCTCCACTTGTTACAGCATGGTTAGATGCGCCCGTAAACCAATAAATTACAGCACCTCCTGCAATTAAACCTAACAAGAAAGGGGCATGTATTAAAGATAAGTATTCTAACCCTGTAGTAAGCTTATCTGTAAGCATGACAATTGTAGAAAAAATCATTGTTGTAGCACCTACTACAGCTGTTCCTATAAGAACTGGTTTGGCTGTGGCTTTAAACGTATTTCCAGCTCCATCGTTTTCTTCAAGTAAAAGTTTAGATTTTTCAAAAGTTGGCTTAAATCCAAATGCCTTTTCAATTTCTTTGTCTATGCTAGGAATATTCTCTATTAACGAAAGTTCATACACTGACTGAGCATTATCTGTAACAGGTCCATAAGAATCAACAGCAATTGTTACAGGCCCCATACCTAAGAAACCAAAAGCTACAAGTCCAAACGCAAAAACTGCAGGAGCAATCATTATATCGCCAAGACCTAAAGAACTTATCAAATAAGCTATAGCCATAAGAATAATAATTGCTATTCCCATCCAATAAGAACTGAAGTTCCCAGCTGTAAGCCCTGCAAGAACGTTAAGAGAAGACCCTCCATGTCTTGAAGAGTTCACTACATTTTGTACAAAAGAACTTCTTACAGATGTAAAAATTTTTACAAGTTCAGGTATTATAGCTCCTGCTGCTGTTCCACAACTAATTATAAGAGAAAGTTTCCACCAAAGAGAGCCATCTCCTAAATCTCCAATAACAATGTTAGAAATAACAAATGTCAAAACTATAGAAACTATTGAAGTTATCCATACTAGAGAAGTTAAAGGAGCTTCAAAATTCATTTTATCTACAACCAAATATTTAACTTTTGCAAATAACGCGTTAATTCCATAAGAAAGAGCACTGGAAATAAGCATTATTAAACGCATAACAAAAATCCACACTAAAAGCTTTACTTGCAAAACAGGCTCGTTTACTGCAAGGACTATAAAAGTTACAAGAGCTACTCCTGTAACTCCGTAAGTTTCAAATCCGTCTGCTGTAGGACCTACAGAATCTCCAGCATTGTCTCCCGTACAGTCTGCAATAACGCCAGGATTTCTTGCATCATCTTCTTTAATGTTAAAAACAATTTTCATTAAATCTGAGCCAATATCTGCAATTTTTGTAAAAATTCCACCTGCTATTCTTAAAACCGAAGCACCTAAAGATTCTCCTATAGCAAAACCTATAAAGCAAGGACCTGCAAAATCTGAAGGTATAAAAAGAAGAATAATAAGCATTATTAAAAGCTCTATACTAATTAAGAGCATACCAATACTCATCCCTGCGCGAAGAGGTATCGCGTAAAGAGGAAAAGGTTTGCCTTTTAAACTTGCAAAAGCTGTCCTAGAATTTGCAAATGTGTTAATTCTCATACCAAACCACGCTACAGTGTAGCTGCCAAGTATACCAACAAGACTACAAAAGACAATTGTTATGACTTTAACCGATGAAAAATGTTCTAGCAAACCAAAATATACAACTATTATAGCTGCAAGCAAAATTTCTAAAATAATAATAAACTTGCCCTGCGTTACAAGATAAGTTTTACAAGTTTCATATATAAGTTCTGAAATAGACTGCATTGACTTATGAACTGGAAGATTTTTTATCTTTAGGAAATGATAAATTCCAAAAATTAAACCAAAAATACAAACAAGAAAACCAAACATTAAAAGAGATTTACCATCTATCAAATTCCCCAAAAAATTTACAGAAGACAAGTCTGGAATGGTTAAATTTGCTTCACTTGCTAAAGCACGACTTGCAACCACAAATAACATACTAAACCCTGTCACAATTTTTCTCCACGCTAAAATTCTGCTTAACATAATAACTCCTAACTCATTTTTTTCCTACTTTATTTTAAATGTTAACTAATTTATCAAACTCTTTTAAATACCCTTTCATACATTGCCTAAAACCAGCAAAATAAATGTGACTAATGTGATGTTTATAGAGTATACTATTTCTTAGATATTTCTTGCAAGACCATGTATTGATTAGACATACACACAATGTTGTAGTATTTTAAACATACTACAAAAATTGTTTGAAGCAAAATACATTTAAGTCGTTCTTGTCTTACCATTTTGCGAGTTTGTTAATTTGTTTAAATGTTTACTTGCGATTGCTCTAGTAACGTAGGTAAGATTATAAACTAAACCTTACTAATTTATACTTACTTCTATCGATCATGTAGATACTAAAAGATTTTTTATTTATCATTTTTTGTCTTTACAAATTTCTATCAGAAAATCTATACTTTACAGCCTCTGCTATATGACTAGGACCAATTTTTTCAACTCTATCCAAATCCGCAATAGTGCGTGAAACTTTTAAAATTTTATCATAGGACCTAGCTGAAAACTTCAGTTTTTCCATAGACATTTTTAATATATCATAAGCATCTTTATTTAAAATACAATGTTTTTTTATTTCTTTTGATTGCATTTGAGCGTTTGCATGTATTTTACTTTTACAAAACCTTTCATTTTGTATTTGTCTTGCCTTTATTACTCTTTCTCTAATCTCTGCAGAACTTTCTGAAACAGCATTTAACTCTGTAAGTTCAAATAATTTTAGTGCTAACACTTCAACATGAATATCTATTCTGTCCATTAAAGGCCCCGAAATTTTATTTTTATATTTGTTTATTTGCAAAGGTGTACAAATACAATCTTTTTCTCTATGGCCCAAATTGCCACAAGGACAAGGGTTCATAGCAGCAACAAGCATAAATGAAGCAGGGAATGTAAAACTATTTTTCGCCCTAGAAACTGTTATTCTTTTATCTTCTAAAGGTTGTCTTAAAATCTCTAAAGAATCTCTTTTAAATTCTGCAAATTCATCTAAAAACAAAACACCATTATGTGCAAGACTTACCTCACCAGGTTTAGGATAAGTTCCGCCACCAGCTAAAGCAATGGCAGAAGTAGTATGATGTGGACTCCTAAACGTGCGGGTTTTAATAAGCCCTTTACAAAAATTGTTACCTATAACAGACCATACCTTTGTAGTTTCTATAGATTCATTAAAAGTCATTGGAGGAAGAATACTTGGGATACGTTTTGCTATCATAGTTTTTCCTGACCCAGGTGGACCACACATCAACAAATTATGGCCACCCGAAGCAGCAATTTCTGCAGCTCGTATTGCACTTTTTTGACCTTTAACATCTGAAAAATCATATTCATGATTTAAAAAACTGCTAACAACTTCGTTTTCGTTGTACATATATGGGGTAACAAGTGTTTCATCATTAATAAATTGAATAACTTCCGATAAAGTTTTAAATGGAAAAACATTTGCCTTTCCTGCTACAGATGCTTCTTGCCTATTTTCAAATGGAACTATAAAATTTTTTATATTGTTTTTTTGTAAAGCCAAAGAAATAGGTAAGGCTCCCTTAATTTCCCTTATTTTACCATCTAAAGATAATTCTCCAACTGCACAAAACTTTTTAAGCTTTTCTTTTTTTATTTTACCAATAGCTGCTAATATGCACAAAGCTATTGGTAAATCAAAAATACCACCTTCTTTTTTTATATCAGCTGGAGCTAAATTAATAGTAATCTTTTTTGTAGGGAAATCGAACCCTGAGTTTTTTATTGCAGCAATAACCCTATTGCGAGATTCTTTAACTGTAGCATCAGGCAAACCAACAATAGAAAAAACTGGCATACCTGAGGAAATATAAGTTTCCACTTCTACTATACTTGCATCTATTCCATTAAGCGTCGCAGAGTAAATTAGAGAAAACATTGTTATAATTCTCTTTGTTTTATTTGTAAATTTTTGTAATAAGCAGATATAGTATGCACTAATTATTATATAAGCTAAATCTTATCATTGTTATATCACCTTGAAATAGCAACTTTTTTAACTTGGTTACTAATCAAAGTTTTTATACTTATAAAGTACACACCCGGAGCAACTATGGCACCATTTTGGTTTTTTAAGTCCCACTTAATCATTCTTTTATTTAAAGTAACATCATTTAGTAAATCTTCTGAATTAAAAGATTTTACAAACTCTCCAGTCACTGTATAAACCACAACATCTATCATAGATGTATGAAAAGGAAAATTTGTTATTTTTATATACCCTTTTTCACTTAAACTAACTGGGGTTGGATAACATACAAATTTTCCAATATTATTAAACGGGATAATGTTATTATTTAAAATAAGCTTACCGTACCCATAAGTATTGTTAGGTGAGTCCGGCGCATATACTGGGTTTACATTTTCTAAAACTTTTTTTTTAAATTTACCATTTGCGGTATTTGTTGAAAGTGTAGGATCTAAACTTAAAAGAAGTGCAGCAGCTCCAGCAACATGAGGGCAAGCTGAAGAAGTTCCTTTAAAAGAACGAGGACCATAAGATATAGTTGTAACACCTGTAGGAGCAGCCACCTCAGGCTTTATGCTGTCAGTAGGAGAAATTTGATTTCTCAGAGGTCCTCTAGCACTATAAACATCTACACTGCCAGAAGCATATTTGAAAACATTTACAGCGCCCACTGTTAATGCAGTTTTAGAGTCTCCAGGAGAAGAAATACTAGACTCTGGGTTTACATCTATTGTGTTTACAACAGTATTTACTTTTGTTTCATCATTTGAAATAAACAATCTTAATTCTCTATTAGCCTGAGGATCTACAGTCCTTTGAATCTTTAACTTGTAAAGAGTGTGGCCGTGTGGATTTGTGATATAAACCTTAGGAGGAGTACCAGGAGCATAATTAGTTGAAGCTAGAAGGGTTCTTTCGTCATATGTATAAATGAGTAAATCGTACTTTGTAGCTTTAGCAGCAAAATCGTTCCACATAAGGTTAATCGTAGCATTTGAGCTAATTTGAATAGCTAAAAAATCAGTACCGTTTGCAAATCTCATAAAATTTGGAGTTGCTTCCTGATATTTTCCAAACCAAGACTTTTGAGCTCCATTGCCAGCTGCTACAATAGATAAAATATTATTGTTGTTAGTAAAATTATCAACTGTTCTTGCAGAAGAGCTTGTTCCGTCCATAAAACATTCGCCATCAAAACCTAAAGAACAGCTTACAATGTTTATCCCATTATTTACACAATAAATGTAAGCATTGCTTAAGTCTCCATTATTTTTTACTTTTAGTAAGTGCAATTCCACACAAGGAGCAATATCACAAATTATTTCTGCACATGCTGATCCATGCAGGGCTGTTTCTAATCTAGGATCTAAATCTGTAACTGTAGTACCATCCTTGCCTACAAAATCTTTTGCTATAAGCGTTTGAGGAAGTTTGCCTTGCTTTTGCAAGACATCGAAATTTTTAAAGCTAGTATCAATAACTGCAAGTTTTACACCTTTGCCATCAATACCGCTTATAACAAACTTAGTAGCATCTATTGCATCTCTACCCTCAGAAATAACTTCTAATGGGTGAGCTATAATAGAAGAATCTGTGTCTAAGTAGTCCACACCGCTAACTTCTTGCGCTTGTGAAATCAATTTAATTGGAACTTCTGCATACACGTAATTAAGACCTCTTATATCTTTGTCATGAGCTTTCTGATACCATATATTATTTTTAATGAAAAAACTTAAATCTATATTATTCGAATCTCCGTCTATTGCATAAAAAACAATTTTTATTGTTTTTGGAGCGGTTGGATCAGAAATTTTAGCTTGCAATTCCTTAACTTCCATTTCCAAGTTATAAGTCATTAGAGCTTTTTTAGCAAAAGAAAAACAACAAAAAAAGATTAGTATAAGTACTATACTAATATTCTTTTCTAACAATTTATTTTTCATTTAGAACACCTCGAGTCAGGAAAAGCTCTCCTTGGTCTTTGCAAAATGTCAAAATCTTTAAAGTCAGTATCAATTATATTTCGCACTTTTTTTTTTGGGGGGGGTGGGGGGTAACCATAAATAGCATACATAGAATCAGTACCATCTAAGTAGTCCACACCGCTAACTTCTTGCGCTTGTGAAATCAATTTAATTGGAACACGTTCATACACGAAATTATGAACTATTACATTGTTTGTTTTCCGATACCATATATTATTTTTAATGAAAAACTTAAATCTATGTTGCTCGAATCTCCGTCTATTGCATAAAAAGCAATTTCTATTGTTTTTGGAGCGGTTGGATCAGAAATTTTAGCTTGCAATCCTTAACTTCCATTTCCAAGTTATAAGTCATTGGAGCTTTTTTTACCAAAACCAGCAAAAGAAAAACAACAAAAAAAGATTAGTATAAGTACTATACTAATATTCTTTTCTAACAATTTATTTTTCATTTAGAACACCACCTTTAATGAAATTATGTTACTGTTTCCTAAATCTCCGTACGGTAACCACGCATAATCTATGCGAACAATATTAATTTTTAAACCAAACCCTAAAGATAAGTTTCTTTGATACCAACTACCTAAAGAAGAGTTGCTGTTTGTTAATGCCCAATTATAACCTCCTCTTAAAACAAAATTTTCACCAACTCCAACTTCTATAGCAGTCTTGAGCCACATCGTATTATCAAAAAAAGATTTCAACTCAACACCAAGTTGGCAAGGTTCAATAATTTTATTTGTATACGATAAATATACATTATAAGGAAGTATATATCCATCTACTTTAGCTCCCAAATTTTCTAAACCTAAAGCTAATGACCACTTATCACTTAACAGTAAAAATGCAGACAAATCGAAAGCAAGACCGTTCATTTTTATATTATCAATATTTGTAAATATATACTTAACATCTGTCCCTAAAGATAAAATATTTATTATACGATATCCCGCACTTACCTGCACACAAGAATCAGCTGCTCCAAATGTGCCATTTTCAATATAGCCACCGCTAGAATCTTCAAGATAGCGGTCAAATTTGCCATAGTCAAAACCAAAATAAGATAAACTAAAACCAAAATCCTTATAAGGCATTGCAAAATTAAAAGAATTGTATCCTGTGTTTTGGAAGTGAATTGCTTTTGATGCCTGAATGTTGTAGTGATCTGCAAATCCTAAAACTGCAGGATTTACAAAAGAAAGGTTTGTATTAAAAGTTGTCAAATTTGCTAAAGCAGCTTGCTGTGCATTCTTTGGTAACTTTAAAAAATTAAAAACTGTTGTACCTGCAGCTGCAAAAAGATTGTTTGAGAGAAAAATCAGGAGAACTAAACTGCTAAAAATCCAGTTTTTGTTCATCACAAATATTCCTTTCTTTAAAATTATAAATTACTTTTTGTGTTTCTGGCAATACTTTTATTTTAATGGACATGTTAAGATTGTAGCATTAATTATTTTATTTGTACACTTTAATATACTATTTTCCACTTTTTCTGTTTGCTAATGTTGATGCTGCTTTATTTACTCCAGAATTAATTACTTCATTAAAAACTAAAATTGCTTTTTCTTTTATTAAAATTATATCCTCTTCATCTTCTTTTAAAAATTTAGATAGAACAAAACTAGAAACGTCCATATTTTTTGGAAGAGGTCCTATACCCAATTTCATTCTTGGGAATTTTTCTGTATTTAAATGTTCTATAATAGATTTTATACCGTTATGTCCACCAGAAGAACCTGACATTCTTATTCTACAGTCCCCTAAAACAATTGAAAAGTCATCATAAAAAACAAAAATTTCTGTAGGTTTAATCTTATAATATCTTGCAAAAAATGCTATAGCAAGACCGGAAAGATTCATAAATGTGCTGGGTTTTAAAAACCATATTCCCCTGTTAAATTTATCACAAAAAGAAATATTTGCCATATTATCCCAAGATTTAAATTCTAAATACATTTTTTTTGCTATTGCATCTAAAATTACAAACCCTAGATTATGGCGGGTATTTATGTACTTATGTCCCGGATTACCAAGTCCTACAAAAAGTTTAATATCCACATTCTTCATAGTTACAAGGTCCGTGTGCGCAAAAAAATTTTATATGTTTATATATTTATTTTTTTACTCCACTTGTAGAAGAAGATTCAGCACCTTCTTCTTTATCTTTTTTACCTTTACTTATTACTTCTGGTTGAGCAGTTTCAGTACTTTCCTCCTTAGGTTTTTCTTCTTCTGCAGCAACCGTTATAACATTAACTATCAAAGTACTAGGATCTTGAATATAATCTAGGCCGTCAATTTTTGGTAAGTCTGCAATTGTTAAAGCTTGCCCTAACCCAAGAGAGCTTACATCAACAGCAATCATCTGAGGTATGCTCTTAGGAAGAGCTTTGACTTTAACTTCCCTAACAATAAATTCCATAACTCCACCAAAATTCTTAACACCGTCTGCAACTCCCTCAACATGTATAGGGACCAAAACTTCAACTTTGTCTTCCAAAGAAATAGACTGAAAATCTATATGTATAGGATTTTGCGTTAAAACATCTCGTTGTAAAGATTTTACAATAACTGGTTTTTTACCACTTTTAAAATTTAAATCAATAATAATATTTGCACCATTTTTTTCTATTATAGACATAAAATTTTTTGCCTCAACTGCTATAGATTCCGGCTTTATATTTTTCCCATAAAATACAGCTGGTATTTTTTGTTTTTTTCTTAAAGTAGACAAGGTACTTTTTGATCCTAACTCTCTTGTCTGTACGTCTAAAATAACTTCCTTCATTTAAAGCCTCCATTGTCATTGCACATTAATATATTCTTTGTTTAACACTTACAGAAATAATGCGCTTATAGATTCGTCATTTGAAATTCTCATTATAGCTTCTGAAAAAAGAGGAGCTATACTTAAAACAACTACCTTTTCTACAGGGCCATCATTTGAAAGAGGTATAGAGTCCGTTATAACAACCTCTTCTATTGAAGAGTCTTGAATTTTTTGCTTTGCTTGCCCAGAAAGAACTCCATGAGAAGCCGCTGCAAAAATTCTAGATGCACCTTTTATTTTTATTGCGTCTGCAACTTTTGTTAAAGTACCGGCAGTATCAATCATATCATCTAAAATTATACAGATTTTATCTTTAACTTCGCCAATAAGATTCATAATAGAAGCTTCATTCGGTAGAGGTCTTCTTTTATCTATAATAGCAAGTTCCGCATTAAAATACTTTGCAAAAGCTCTTGCCCTTTCTACTCCACCTGTATCAGGCGAAACTATAACAATATCGTTTAACTTTTTTTCTTTAAAATAATTTACAAGTACTGGCATGCCGTAAAGATGGTCAACAGGGATATCAAAAAAACCTTGTATTTGCCCAGCATGCAAGTCCATTGTTAAAACTCTTGTAATGCCTGCCGTTGCAAGCAAGTCTGCAACTAGTCTTGCAGTAATTGGAACTCTTGGTTCTGATTTTCTATCTTGCCTTGCATAACCATAGTAAGGCATAACAGCAATAATTCTTCTAGCGGAAGCCCTTTTTAAAGCATCTGCAATAATTAAAAGTTCCATTAGATGCTCATTAACAGGCTTAATTGTTGGTTGAATTATATAACAATCTGCACCTCTAATATTTTCAACTATTTTTACTTGAACTTCTCCATCACTAAACCTGTTAACGTTTGCCTTACTTAAAGGTATCCCTAAATGTTTTGTAATTTGTTTTGCAAGTTCAATATTAGCATTACCTGAAATAATTTTAAGTTTCATAAATCCTCTTGTTTATATTTAATAACAGTTAAAAAATTTTTTAAAGCCTATTTTTTATTCTACGTTTTAGTTCTTGCCTTACCCTTGCTATTGCAAGCTTTCCTTTTGGCACATCATGAGTTATTGTAGAACCAGCTGCAATTAAAGAACCTTTACCTATTTTTACAGGAGCAACAATATTTGCGTTAGATCCAACAAAAACATCTTGTTCAATTATTGTTTGATGCTTATGCTTACCATCATAATTGCAAGTTATTGTACCTGCCCCTATATTTACATTCGCTCCAATCTGAGCATCACCTATATAAGATAGATGATTAACTTTTGAATTTTTCCCTATCAAAGATTTTTTAGTCTCTGAAAAATTTCCAATTTTAACGTTTTCTTTTAAAACAGAGCCTGGCCTTAAATGAGAAAATGGCCCTGTTTTCACTTTTTTACCTATAGTTGCACCATCTACATACGAATAAGACACTATACATTCATCATCAATTTTAGAATTTGCTATATAGCTTGACCCTTTTAGAACGCAATTTCTGCCAATGGTAACACCCACTCCAATAAAAACTCCAGGGTATATAACAGTGCCCTGCTTTATTATCGCATCGTAAGATATATACACATTATTTACATCTATAATACTTACACCGCTATTTAGCAGCTTTTCTATTTTTTGGTTTTTTAAAAGAGTTTCTGCTTGAGAAAGTTCTAGTTTAGTATTTATACCTTTAATTTCAACTTCATCTTTTGTAAGAAGTACAGACACTTTATGGTTTAACTTCTTTAATATTGCAATTGTGTCTGTTATATAATATTCTTTCTTTGCGTTATTTGGTTCAACTTTCAAAAGAGCTTTCCATAGATTTTTATCAAAACAATAAATACCAGAATTTATTTCTTTTATTTGTTTTTCACTTAGATTTGAGTCTTTTTCTTCTACTATTTTTTCTAAAAAGCCATCTTTTCTTACAATTCTTCCATAGCCATAAGGATCCTTGACTTCAGCTGATAAAACCGTAAATGCAGACCCATTCTTTTGATTATTCTTTATTAAGCTTGATATTGTAGTTGTTTTTATTAAAGGAACATCTCCACTTATAACTACAATATTACCATTATAATTTTTTAAAATTTCTTTCGCTTGCATTACAGCATGCGCTGTACCAAGTTGTCTTTCCTGACAAATAAATTTTACATTTACATTACTTTTAGATAAATATTCTTCAACTATTTCATGCCTATACCCAACAACTACAACTATATTGTCTGGACGTAAGGGAAACACTGAATCTATGACCCACTTAATTAAAGGTTTACCAGAAAGATTGTGCATAACTTTAGGTAAAGAAGACTTCATTCTTGTCCCTAAACCTGCAGCAAGTATTATAACTGAAAAATTTTTCATATATAATTCCAAAAAAATCCTTGCAAGGATAAACTTAACCTCACAAAGAAGTACATGCATGTATCAATTATAACAAAAAAAACAAAAAAAGAGAAAGGCCTAGCAGTAAAACTTAAAAACTACTAAAACCTTAGCCTTTTCTTAACTTATTAATTTTATTTCTTTTTACTTTTCTTAGTTGCTTTCTTTGCAACTTTTTTAACTACTTTTTTTGCTATTTTTTTTACAGCTTTTTTTTCTACTTTCTTTTTAACTACTTTTTTTGCAACTTTTTTCTTAGATTTCTTCTTTTTACCACCCCTACTCATTACCGACCTGGAAATATCACCATTTTTGTCAATAAAGTAAAGATAGCCAGACTCTTTCTTTAAGCCAACTTTTGCTACCCTTGTAGGTTTTCCGCCTTTTTTTCCACCTCTTGCCATTAAAGCTCGTGAGACATCACCATTTTTGTCAATAAAATAAAGATACCCTGCTTCTCTTTTTACTCCAACCTTCTCTACTTTTTCAGCCATTGCACCCCTCCTGTAGTTGTAATTTTTTATTTTTCTTCTCCAGACTTAACAGAAACTGTATTTTGAGTAGCAGTATTGTCTTTCTTTGTAATAATTTTATCTCTTAACCAACCATCCACAATTTCCTTTGAAAACCTATATTGTCTTCCAATCTTAGAGGCCGGAATTTTTTTCATTTTAATAAGGCTATATATTTTGGACTTTCCTATTCCTAAATATTCTGATACTTCTTTAATGTCCATAATTTGTTTATTTTGTATTTTTTCCATTTTTTTCTCTTTTTTTTATCTTTATTTAATCTATAGTAAAATAATACAAATTTTATCATATTTTGTCAATAGCTATTTTCTAATTATTTTAAGTATCAAAAGATAATAACAAGTATCATTTACTATTATTTTTTATTGGTTAGCATCAGATTTAGCCAGTTTCATGTGGAAATAGGGGTTTTTATTATAAAATCGCCAATTATGGAGGAATTTCAGATAAGACAACTTATTTGTCGGGTTCGTACTTGTAGCTAACTAAAGAAAGGCTCTCTAGCTCTCGTTCATACATATCTTTAATAAACAATTTGCTACAGACAAAATTGTCAAAACATCCGCTATAGCCCTATGGCTCTGACTTACATTAACACCTAAAGCTTTTGCTATATTGCAAAGCTTGTTAGACTTAAAACTAAAGTATCGTCTTGCAATATACAAAGTGTCTATATAATAAATATCTTTTAAAAAGTATCCTGCATCATGTAGTTCTTTATGTACAAATAACAAATCAAAAGAAGCATTATGACATACAACTACACTACCATTTAAAAAAGATATGATATTTTTTGCTATTATGTCTAAAATATGGAGCAGTTTTAACCATAGTGTCATAGATATGATGTATTCTTGAACATTCTGTAGGAATTAAGATTTCAGGATTTACAAGAGTTTGATACTGTTGTTGCTTTCCATTTAATATTTTTAGCATAGCAATTTCAATTATTTTAGCACCATTTGATGGGTTTAGACCAGTTGTTTCTATATCTAAAAAGACTAAATTGTCTAAAGATTGTGTGGATGATTAATGTAGTGAAGTTGCTATATTATATTTCTTCAATATTGTGTAACCTTCAAAAAAATAATAAAAATTACAATGTAAGTAAAATATGTAAAACAATACCACCATACTTTTAAATTTAAATCTTTATTTTTCTTTTTTAAAATAAATAAAGTTAACTTGTAAACATATTTAAACAACATAAACACTATCAAAGAAACTAAAAAACAACTAAATAAAATAGCGAAATAAAAAGTAAAAAAACCTAAAATAAAATTAAAATGTATCTCAACAAGTTCAAAAAAATTGTCAATAAAACTATAAAGAGAAATAACTATTAGAGCAGCTACTATAAAAAATAAATACTTTTTACTATAAAACATTTTTACTCCAAATTAAAAAAATGTTTTTAAGCTCAACACAGCTTCACTATCACCACAATTTGCTGCATATCTTAAATATTTTAAGCTTTCTTCTTTTTGATTAAGGTTCAGTAAAGACATTCCTAAAATATAATTTATCTTACTATTTTTAGGATTAATTTTTAAAGCTTCTAATACCCAACTTTTAGAATTTTTAAAATCATTATTTTTATAGTATGTATTTGCAATTTTTATGTAACCTGCAACAAACTCTTTATTAATTTTTACAGATCTTTTATAATAAAATAAAGCTTGTTCAAAATCTTTAAAATAAAAATATATATCACCAATATTGTAATAAGCAATAAAAAAGTAAGGATCGCTGTACTTTGCTCTCTCATAATACTCTAAAGCATTTTGATTTAACCCCTCCTGTCTATACGTATTACCAATAAGGTTTATAAAAACCTGCTTTACTAAACTTTTGCGACCTTAAAGCTTTATTATAAAATAATCTTGCTTCATTATAAAGAGCACATTTCCTATAACATAAACCTATAAGCAAGTACAACTTTTCAGAATTTGGATTTAAACTAATAGCTGTTTTAAGGTATTTGCAAGCTTGTAAAAAGGTGTTTTTGTCCCCTGTATTATTAGCTTTAATATAGAGTGCGTTTCCCAACGTATAAAAATTTTCAAAATCAAAAGGATCAAGTTCAGTGACAAGTTTAAAATATTTTATTGCTAAGTCATAATTTTCTAAATTAAATAAAGATTGCGCATAATCTCTATAGCCATCTACATCTAAGTCTAGAGTTCTTAAGTTTACAGCTTTTTCAAAACATCTAGCTGCAAGAAAATAGTTTTCATAAAAAAAAATAATAGTTTGCTTTTTCCAATATATAATTCTTAGAATAACAAAAACCTCTAACAACGTATACGCACACACATAAAATTAAAAAAGACAATGTAAATATTATGCTATTTCTCAAGTTAATATCTATTTTTTTTCTTAATCTCATCTAGTTTTATAGTTGCTCCTATTTTTGCACTATTTACATTTTGCCAACCAGACTTTTTTAAAGCTTTTATAATATCTTGAGAGTGTTGTTTACTCGAATGAACAATATAAATTTTTACATTTTTATTTTGTTTTAATAGCCATTTTTGCAACATATCAAAATCTGCATGATCAGAAAAAATATCATATTGTTTTACATTTGCAACACATTTTGTACCATCATGTAGTTTTTTGCCCTTAAGTGCCAAGCCTGCATTACTTAATGGGTTAACATAATTTACTAACATAACAAAAACATCTTTATTTGATAACATTTTAGGAACAAGTTGATAAGATTTCCCTTTATCCAAATCACCGCTTGACGAAAATAATATCATTTGTTTGTCATAACTCCTTACCATTTGAAGTTTTGTGTCTGTTGGCAAAATTGAACCTTCCTGATAAACATCTTCTAAAAACCAATCTCCTTTCCCTTGACTCTCAAGCAACTCTTTTTGATATAAAGTAGTAACAGAATTTGCACTTGGAGATATAGAATAAATTGGCACTTGTTTTGAAAGTAACCCTTCTTGCTGCATCAGCTTTAATTCGTACAAAACTTTTTGTGTTCTATTAAGCGATAGCGCTGGAATCCAAACAACTTTGTTTTTAGAAAGTGCTTTAACTAAATCTTTTCTAAAAAAGTCATATTGTTTATTAGAACTTTTCTTATTACTAGAACCATAAGTTGCTTCCATAAAAATTAAGTCTGCACTTTCTGGAACATCAAACATCCCGTTAAATCTAGAATAACCACTACCTAAATCTCCAGAAAATAAAATTTTTTTATTCTCTAGACTAAATATTAAACTTGCAGAGCCTGGAATATGCCCAGCATTTATGAATTTTACAGTTAAGTTTTCGAATAACTTATTTTCTAAATTGTAGTCTACTGTAACAAAATATTTTTCTATTTCTTGAGTTTCTAACTCGCAGCAGTTCTTACATAACAAAAACCTCATTCCTTCTTGCTTTTCCAAATCAGTTAAATAAACTAAATCTTTAGAATATTCTAAAGATTTTATATTTTTTTTACACTCTGTCCTCCAATGAGCAACAACAAAACTTTTTCTACGTTTAGCTTTTTCTTTTTGACTTAAAGACCAAAACCAATTTCTTTTTATTAAGTCAAACCCATTCCTATTTCTAAAAAGTTCCAACGCCATTTCTTTTGTGGCATCTGTAGAATAAATTTTACCATTAAAACCATCACTTATTAAAAGTGGAATTTTACCGCTATGGTCTAAATGAGCGTGCGTTAAACAAAAAACTTTAGCTCTAACAAGTTTAGGATCTATATTTCTATTTTTATCTTCTACACTCCCTAAACCTTCCGACATAAAAATCCCACAGTCAACAACAACACTAAAATTTTCGTCTTCTAAAAGGAAGCAACTTCCAGAAACTGTTTCTGCTGCGCCATAAGGAGTAACAGAAACAGTATAAGCAAACTTTACAAAAAATATTAAGCTAAAAAATGCCAATATTATTTTTTTCATCTAAACATACCTATGAGTACAAAATTTAGTTTTTTGTATGGGCTAGATTAAAACTAAATATAATTCTGTGCCTATATTTTCTTGACTCTGTACCAAAAAGTCAGCTTGCATTTCTTCTTACATTTAGAAGCAGAACTTGTAGCATTTTCGTTAACAAGGTTCTTGTAAGTTTGAGTCATTAGTATAATCACAAACAATTTTTTATACCAATGCTTAAGTATTTTGCTATTTATTTCGTCTGGCCAAGTTTTTAGGTCTCTGTCTACTTTTAATTTAGAAATGGTTATTTTATTGTTTGCTTGCCAAGGCGTTTGAAGTTTTGTATGCTAAATAAACAGAAAATTCAGTGACACAGTGTCTATACAAATATGCAGTATCTATATAAAGCAACTTTTTTTTATTTTCCTTTAAACCCATATCCAGTTTGACTAACTGAACAAACAGATATTACAGCAGTCAAAACAACAGAACTATCTTTTTGTTGTTGCCAAAATTATATAGCTTCTTTACTCCAATTTATTAATCTTTCTGTTACCACAATATCCCCTTTACATTTAATTGTAATTTTCTTCAAATATTACAGTAACTTACATTTTTTCTGGAACAGAAACACCTAGAAGGGTAAGCCCATTTTGTATTATTATTATAACACTTTCAATAAGTTTTAAACGAGCAGATGTAAGTTTTGAATCTTCGTTTAAGACACGACATTTTTCATAGAATGCGTGATATTTATCTGCAAGTTCTATTAAGTATGTGGTAAAACAATGAGGGCTCATTAATTTTTCAGATACTAACAGCGTATCGCAAAATGCAGAAAGTTGTTTTATTAAAGCTCTTTCTTCTTTTGTGTTAAGCAATGCCAAATCTATGTTATTAATATCCCTAATAATATCATTTCTCTTTTTGCTTTCTTTAACAATAGAAGTGCACCTAGCATTGACGTATTGGACATAAAAAACTGGATTTTCACTATTCTGCTTTTTAGCAAGCTCTATATCAAACTCTAACGGAGAATCTGCAGCCCTAAGTAAAAAGAAAAATCTACAAGCATCTTTTCCAACTTCTTCTACAACTTCTTTTAAAGTTACAAACGCTCCTGTTCGAGTTGACATAGCAACAGGAACACCACCTCTTAACAAAGAAACAAGTTGGTACAAAATTATGTTTAAATTATCTTTATTAAAACCTAGCATTTGGATACAAGCTTTGATTCTTGCTACATACCCGTGATGATCTGCCCCCCAAAGGTTTACAAGTTTAGAAAAGCCTCTTTCAAATTTGTTTTTATGATAAGCAACATCTGAAGCAAGGTATGTATATTCCCCGTAACTTTTTTTTAAAACTCTGTCTTTATCGTCGCCAACTTTGGTTGATGCAAGCCATAACGCATTATCTTTCATATACGCATCACCTTTTGAAAGGAAATATTGGCAAGCTTTGTCCACCTGGGTTTGGCCTAAATTATCTTTAACAGATGCTATATTCCCTTCTGAAAACCAATTATCAAATTCTACTGCAAAATCTTTTAAATCATTTTTTATAGTTTCTAAAATATCTTTCACTGATTCCGTTTTAAAATCTATATCTTCAATATTTTTGCCTTCCAAAATTAAACGCTTTGCTATATCAGTAATGTAATCACCTTGGTAGTGATCTTGTGGAAGTTCAACTTGCTCCCCTTTAAGTTGCCTATACCTAATTTCTGTAGATTCTGCCAAAACACGCATTTGGTTACCAACATCATTTAAATAATACTCTTTTGTTACATTGTACCCTAAATGTTTTAAAATCCTAGCAAGAGAATCTCCTATAGCAGCACCTCTGCCATGGCCAATATGCAATGGCCCTGTAGGATTTGCAGAAACAAACTCGACCATAACTTTTTCGTTATTATTTAGAACCTTACCATAGTTCTCTTTTTCTGCAAGAATAGTAACAAGCTCTTTATAGAAAACACTATTTTTTATATACAAATTTACAAAACCAGCGCCAGCAACTTCTGCTTTCTCTACTAAGTCAGACATTTCTTTAAGTATTTTATCTATTAACTCCTGAGCTATTAATCTTGGGTTTGTTTTGTTTTTTTTTGCTATGAGCATTGCAGTATTAATTGCAAAATCAGCATTAATATTTTTCGGTGGAACTTCTATACTAAATTTTAAATTTCCATCTATGTTTTTACTTTTTAAATAGTTATAGACTAAATTGTTTAACTTTTTTGCTATATTCTGTTTTATCATTGCCAAGTCTCGTACTTTATTTTTTCTGGTTGCCATCTATCTTTTGGTAAATTATCATCTTTAGATTTACCAAGCACAACAAGAGAAAACGGTTTTATGTTGTTTGGCAAATTAAATAATTCTGATATGGCATTTGATCTTTCTTCATTAGAATATATTCCACACCAAACAGAACCATAACCTTTTGCAGTAGCAGCAAGCAGAATGTTTTGAGTTGAAGCAGCACAATCCTGAGGCAAATATCCACCACAAGCTAAAGATTGATCGCCAACAACTAAAATTGCAAGAGGGGCACTCAATATCATTTGAGCTGCTTGATGTACAGATGCAATCTTTTTATGCATTTGTTTATCCTGTACAACTATAAAAGAATAACATCTTGTGTTTCTTGCTGTTGGCGCAGACATTGCTGCACGTAAAATATATTCCAAATCTTCTTGTTTTACATCTTCATTTGTGTATTTACGAACACTTTTTCTTGCAAGCAAAATATCCATTTTCCCTCCATACATGTCAATCTCATTAGTAAAGATTATACCAATTTTTTATAGCTAACAAAAGATATGTTATAATTATAAGAATGAAAGAGTTACTAACAAAAAATTTAAATCATTCTCAACAAGAAGCTGTACTTTGCACACAGGGACCTTTAATAATCTTTGCAGGAGCAGGAACAGGGAAAACTAGAGTTATAACCCATAGAATCGCTTATTTACTTTCCTTAGGAGTTAACCCATGGTCTATACTTGCTGTTACTTTTACAAATAAAGCTGCTTTAGAGATGAAACAACGTATAGCAGACCTTATGCCAGAAACAGGACATAGCGTATGGGTGTCAACATTCCATGCTTTTTGTGCTTACTTTTTAAAGCTTGAAGCAAAAAATATAGCGCTTGCCCCTGACTTTTTAATATATGATTTTACAGACCAAAAAAATGTAATCAAAGACTGCTTAAAAGAATTAAACATAGACGAAAAAAAATTCAAAGTATCTAGCATTGTAGACAAGATAAGTCGTGCAAAAGATGATTTAAAATCTCCATCAGACATGGCATATGAAGCAGAACAAAACGATGACCTCAATAAGGTAATAACAGCAAAAATATATCAACTTTATCAAAAAAAACTCGACATGGCACAAGCATTAGATTTTGGCGATTTAATAATGCGTACAGTTTTAACGTTACAACATTATCCTGAAATACTTGAAAAGTATCAACTAAAATACATGTATATTTTGGTTGACGAATATCAAGACACAAACCATGCCCAATACGTTTTTGTAAAACTACTTTCACAAAAACATGAAAATTTATGTGTTTGTGGTGATGATGATCAGTCTGTTTACTCCTGGAGAGGAGCTGATATAAAAAATATCTTAGACTTTCAAAAAGATTACCCTAAAGCAAAATCTGTAAAATTAGAACAAAATTATAGATCAACACCAAAAATTTTAGCAGCTGCTTGGCAAGTTGTAAAAAATAATAACAATAGAGTCCCAAAACAATTGTGGACACAAAACCCTGATGAAGGTTGTGTATCCACAATAAAAGCCCTTAATGAAAATGATGAAGCTGAAAGAGTTGCAAGCCTTATTGCAACAAAAATTAGACAAGATCAATATAATTTTTCAGATTTTGCGGTATTTTATAGGACAAACGCACAATCCCGTACATTTGAAGATGCTTTCAGAAGAAATGGTGTACCTTATATGGTTATAGGAACATTGCGATTTTATGACAGAGCAGAAATTAAAGATATTATGGCTTATTTAAAGCTTATACACAATACAAACGACGATGTAAGTTTAAAAAGAATAATAAATATTCCAAGAAGAGGAATAGGAAAAACTTCTTTAGAAGCTCTTGAAAAATTTGCTTTATTAAAAGGTATACCAATTTGGGATGCCATTGTGTTGGCAAAAGATGCAGGTCTTGGAAAAAACGCAATAAATGCATTAAATTCTTTTCATCTACTGATTACGGCTTTTATCAACTTAAAAGATAAAACATCTGTAAAAGAGTTGGCTCAAAAAATAGTTCTTCATTCTGGTTATATTAAAGAACTTGAAGATGAAAATACTCAGGAATCCAAAACAAAAATAGAAAATATTCAAGAACTCATTTCAGCAATAACAGACTTTGAAAGCCGTTCTCCAGACAAAAGTTTGTCAGGTTACTTAACACAAATTGCACTAGTAAGCGACATAGATAATTTAGACAGTTCTAATGGAAAAGTTACTTTAATGACTTTTCATCTAGCAAAAGGTTTAGAATTTAACAATGTTTTTTTGTGTGGACTTGAAGAAGGACTTTTCCCAATAGGAGAATCTGCTTATAACCCTGAAAACTTATCAGAAGAAAGAAGACTTATGTACGTAGGTATGACAAGAGCAAAAAAACATTTATATCTTTGCTGGGCAACAGAAAGAAGTATTTTTGGCAAAACTAAATGGAATATGCCTTCTAGATTTATAAGTGAAGCTGGGTTTAAAGAAGAGTTTGCAAAAAGAAATTTTATTCCAGAACATAATTTTATAACCTTTAATAAATCAAAGTGGAACAAATATACAAATTACAATAATAAAAATCGTGCTCAAATAAAATATCGAGATGATGCTAGCTATGATTACTTCCCCTCTGATAATGAAGTGCCAAACGATAAACCTCTTTACATTTATCAAAAAAATGATGACTCTTATAAAATAGGTTCTAAAGTTTTGCACCCTGTTTTCGGTAAAGGGAAAATTATAGACAAAGTTGGTGCAGATGATGATTTAAAACTTGTAATACTATTTGATTCTGGAAAGTGGAAAAAAGTGTTAGCAAAAGCAATAAATATTACTATAATTGAATAAACAAAATTAAAACTAAACTTTTTAAACTTGCCTAAGCGCTTGACTGAGTTGCTGTTTCTTCGTTTAAGTCTTGATCACTTTTAATATAGCTTTTTTCTTCATCTACAAGTTTATTCTCATCTACAACCATTTGCTCAGGAGAAGTAGCATCATACTCTATTTGCATATTTTTCTTATTTTCCAACATATTAGAAACTTTTTTAGGCGCTTTGAATATTGAACTAACTATAAGAATCACCACTACAATTAAAAGAATTCCTATAAGATATAATTTGTTTTTATCTTGCACATTTTCCTTCACGTATAACGTCATTGTATAAAATTTGAATAATTTTATACAATGGGTAATAGTCTAGATTTCGTAATTAAATATATTTTATTAAAACAAAATGAACTTTAAAACTTTTTTTGGAATTGACAAAAAAAATATAAAAAAGAACTGTATAATATGTCAAAATTTTGACATTTCACTTTTCTCTAGAGAGGTTTCAAATGGACTTTTTGTCAAATCTACTAATATAAAACCTGCAACTATTATAGCTTTAAAAAACAATTTTTTTCAGGAGATGCTATTTTATATTTAAAAGGTTCTCCCTGTGAAAATATTTTTGTTTTTGGCAGTTGTGGAGGTTATAGTAAAGTTACCTATGGGAATTTAGTTATAATAGATAAAGCTTACAACTTAGAAAGTTTTTCTACTATGTTAAATTTCAAAAATCAAGTTGATTATTATAGATCATCTACAAATTTGCTAAATTGTTTTTACAAAAAAAGTATACATAAAAACTTAATAAAAACCAACAGCGCATGTGTTAGCTCTTTATACTTAGAAGCAAAATTTTTAGATTGGTTTAAAGAAAAAGAAATTTCTGCTATAGACATGGAATCGTCAATAATTTTGTCAGCATCTAGTAATATAGGATGTAACGCAATTTGTTTAATGTATGTTTCAGACATTGTAAAAACAAATGCTGACACTTTTTTGAAAGAAAATTCTATAAAACAAAAAGTGTCTAACTCAAGAAAAGAATTGGCAGAAACGATTTTAAGGTTTTGTGATGAACAATAATACAAGTACTTTAAAATTATTAGAAGTATTCCAAAAACGATTCCCAAATTTTGGAACAAATAAATCTAGAGAAATATTTAGACTTATTAACGAAATTTCTAAAATTGAAAAAGTACCATTTAACACGATTTTAAACCTTTTAGAACCAACAAATTACGAAATAATTAAAAATGCCCTTTTACAACGCAGATACCCTAAAACTTTTCACAAAAACTCTTTAAATGCATATTACTTGCCAAAATATGAAATTGATCTGTACAAGAAAGCAGACATTTTACAAAAAAAACTCTTTTATATTAACAGACTACAATAATAGATGTGACAATTTACTTTTAGTAAAAGAAAAACACAACTTTTTTAAGAAATGTCCTTGTTCACAAAATGTAATAAGCTGTGGATACTCTATTATGAATTTAGGTATGGGCTGTACTTATGATTGCAGTTACTGTTTTTTACAAGGATACCTAAATGTGCACGGAATTATTATCCCTTACAACATAGATGATTATTTAGTTGACGACAAAATAGTAGCGTCTACAAAAGGGTTTTTTAATTATAACCGAATTGGGAGCGGGGAGTTTACAGACTCTTTAATTTTTGATGACCTTACAAACTTTTCTAAAAAAATTATCAACTATTTTAAACACAAGAAAAATATTTATTTTGAGTTTAAAACAAAAAGTACTAATATACACACCCTTTTATCTTGTGGTGGGACAGAAAACATTGTTATAGCTTGGAGTGTAAACGCAAAAAAATGACTGTTGAAAACGAGTTTAAAACACCATCAATTCAAGAAAGATTATTTGCTGCAAAAAAGTGTGCACTAGCTGGTTTTAGCACGGCATTTCATTTTGATCCAGTAATTTATTATGATGCTTGGAAGCAAGGATATAAAGAAACAATAGATATGATTTTTGATATTGTACCAAACACTAGTATTAAATGGATAAGTATTGGAACACTTAGAATGCCTACAACACAAAAAACAGTTATTGAAAATCGTTTTCCTCAAACTGATATTCTTAATGGAGAACTACTTCTGGGTAAAGATTTTAAGTTAAGGTATGACAGCAGTTTAAGAATTGAAATTTACAAATATTTAGCACAATATATTAAATCTAAAAAATCAAAGGCCATTATTTACCTATGTATGGAAGATAGTAATATATGGAAAGCAGTCTTTAACAGTTAAGTCATTTTTATGTTGACTCTAGATAGGCAAAATTATAAAAGATAAATCAAATTTTTATGCATATCACTAGTTGTATTTATATGAAAAATAAGATAATATAATATACACTTTTTATAAAAATAACATAAAATGGATAATATATTAGCTATTAAACAAAACTTAGCAAATCGCGTTCGCAAACGGCGCAAAGAAATTAAACTGTCACAACTTATGCTGGCATGTAAAGCACAGGTATCTCTTGGGTCTATAAAACGCTTTGAGAAAATTGGAGAGATATCATTGTCTTCTCTTTTGCGTATTGCTGTTGTTCTTGACTTATGAAGCGGACTTTAATCAACTTTTTATACGTAGAAATTACCAAAGCTTAGATGAAATTATAAATGCAAAATAAAGTTATAAATGTATTTTATCATGGAAAGAACGTAGGGCGTGTTGCTATGACAGACACGCGTTGCTGTGCTTTTGAATATGACAAAGTTTGGCTGTCTGATGGTTTTTCTATATCTCCTTTTAAATTTCCTCTTGAGAAAAAAGTCTTTATAGCAAATCCAGACCCTTTTGATGGAAACTTTGGTGTATTCAATGACAGTTTGCCTGAGGGCTGGGGCAGAATGCTCACAGATCGTATGCTTGTAAAAAAAGGGTTTGATGACTCTGCACAAGTATCGATTTTAGACAGACTTGCAATTGTAGGGGCCAATGGAATGGGAGCCTTAGAATATAAACCTGAAACTATTCTTTCTACAGCATCTGTAAACAACAAATGATATAAATAAACTAGCAGAAGAAGCGCATAATATGTTAAACGAAAACACATGTACAGAAAATGCCCTTGACGATCTTTTAAAACTAGGAGGAGCTTCAGGTGGTGCACGTCCCAAAGTTTTGTTGAGAATAGATAATGAAAGTTGGCTTATCAAATTTTGTGCGTTGAGCGACCCTAAAAACATAGGAAAGCAAGAATATGAGTATTCTATAATAGCAAAGAAATGCGGTATAAATATGCCTGAAACACACCTCTTTAAAAATAAATATTTTGGTGTAACTCGGTTTGACCGTAAACCAAATGGAGAAAGAGTTTTTGTGCTCTCAGCAAGTGGATTGCTTGAGTCTTCACACCGTTACCCTTCACTTGATTATGTTGATTTGCTCAATGCAACTTTATAAAAATTAACAAAAAGCTATGCAGAAGTGGAAAAAATGTTTAGAATTATGTGCTTTAATGTTTTTGCTCATAATCGGGATGACCATTCTAAAAATTTTTCATTTTTGTACGATAATAACAGTGGATTGTATCCCCTGCTTATGATCTTGTATATGCAGAAGGAATGGGTGGAGAACATGCCACTACAATTAATAGCGAAGGCAAAAAACCAAATGAAACAGACATGATTAATGTTGCAGAAAAAGTAGGGTTAAATTTAAATAGAGCTAAACATATTCTTAGTACAATAAAAACTTACATATATCAATCAAATATACAAAAATATTTACGCAATGGCTTTAGGTAAGTCCAATGCTAAAATATAAAAAAATATTTGGAGTATTTTTGTTAACGATTGCCCTGATTGACAGTACTCTATACTACTATAAACCGAAGCTATTTTCAGTTAAGGAAAAATTTTTTCTTCACTTAGATAACAAAAAAATTCTTGAAGATTTTGATTATCTCCACACAGCCTTAAAGGAAAACAGTCCGCTAGTTTGTGTTGCTATACGAAATGGCTTTTAATTGACGAAAAAGTTTTTTCGGCAAGCGAAGGTTTTGCTGCACTTTGTAAAGAGATGAAACTTGCCATCATCATAGGTAAAACCTCTCGTGGAGATGGAAGTGGGGTAGACCCAGCGCTAATTATGCTTCCAAATTCAAAAATGGTTTTACGATACACTTTAGATTACAGCACAAACCCCTGACGGCACATGCAGTGCTGAGATTGGTACTACACCAGACGTAAAATCATCTGACGGAGAAACTCCACTTACAACTTGTTTAAAAGTAATTAAAAATCTATAATCCCCTGGTCCTTTATGGAAGCAAGGTTTTTCTTACAAAAATACATAAGTAAGTCGTAAAAAGTATCCCAAAATAGCTGGTCTGTTTAAAAAGAAAAGATGAAATTTCTTAAAAAGCCTCCGTTTTAGATAACTCATATGGTTTAGGGTAACATTATAGCTATATCATTTTGGAAAGAAGTTTTTTCAATTTAGGTAGGGGAACAACATCAATATATTTATTCATACTCCACCTTTCAGCAGTTCTGTAGTAAAACACTTCGGCATCTGGGTACCAACCCTTTACATTAGATAGAACGATTTGTTCCCAAATAAAACCAAAAGACGGATGACTTAACATCTGGTCAAAGGAACTAAGTTCAAGTAAAGTTGCTGTTATTCCTGAGTCACATATATAAACTTTTGGCGATTTTACTAATCGCTTACCTAGACTAGATTAGAGAAGTATGGAGAAACAGTTACCACCATATAAGTGCTTTCCAATAAATCAATGTAATTTTTTACAGTAACGGAACTAACACCTAAGGAAGTTGCAAGTGCAGAGACGACGCATAGTTGCAGGTGTAAATCCAGCCCATTGCAATAAGTCTCTTTCTAGAAAAGTTGAAATGAAACTTTCACGCCACTCATAAGAAATAGAAGAATCCTTTGCCAATAAACTACGAGGAAATGCACCTTTAAAAAAATATTCTTCAATACTATATTTAGTATCTATTTCGCTTAACAAAAAAGGTGTCAATCTTTTATACGATATTCTACCAGCTAACGATTCCGAACTTTGTTTTAACATATCTCTTGAAGCTGAACCTAGTATAAGAAAACTGCCATCTCTATTCCACTTGGCTACTAAACTACGTATTAAAGGAAAAAGCTCTGGCTTTCTTTGAATTTCATCAATACAAATAAGTTTCTCTTTCTGCGATGAAAGAAACCCTTCAGGATTTTCCACACTGACGCGGACCAGTAACAGCAGTGACAGGAAAATTTCGTATAGTTTTTATTAGATCTGATGTAATTATATGAATAAATTCTTTCTTTTTCCTTATTATACTTTTTAAGAAGATTTGCAAAAGTTTTTAAGGTTATAATCTAAAAACTGTTTACTTTTTTTGTAAATTTCGGTTATGATATAAGTTAACTATTTATACGCAAAATTATATCGCAAATATACTATGTGAAGAGGTATATTGATATTGATATCTTTTAAGACAAAGTTATATCGACCAAATTATGCTTTTCGCGGATATGCCACTGGTAAAATTTTAACAGATATTGGCAGAAGTGGGGAGTCAACTATAATGTTGATGCTTATTGATGAATTTAGAAAAAAAAGGGGGGGATATATAAGAACAACTCGTACGATTTAAATTTGACACTTTAGGATGAAATTCAAGAAATATACAACTGGGAACGATTAGTCAACAACTTTATGGAAGAGTAAAAGTATGTAATTCGTGGGAAGAAACAAATCGACCGTGACTTTGGAAATCTCTTAAAAATTGATGACAATTTTCCTAAATTATGTTGTTAGCATGGACAAAGTAGCTATGCCGCAAAACGGCATTAAACATTTTAATATTAAAAACTTTTTATTAAAGGACTGATAATGCAATTTCACAGCTAGCTTATAGTAGTCCCTTGAGTAAATTGGCAAGCAAAGCAAAAAGGTTTGTTTTGCTTGTTTTTGTTTTATTAAAGTTCGCCCTTAAAGAAATAAGATATAGTCAGCAAGCAATTTAATTTATTGGGGAAAGAGGGTTTTAAGCTTATAGTGGGATCACGAGTAGCAAAAACATATTGCCAAGCCTGAAATAGATATTGAAGTAAGATTATTGGTAATAGCATTTAAGAGTAAAAAATAAACAGATTGTAAGTTTGAAGAAGTTTATGGTTGAGTTTTGATTAAATAAATTTTACAAAAAGTGCTATACTACCTCCATGAGCAACTATAAAATTCTACTTATTACTCTGCTACTTTTTATATGCCATACTTTAAAAGCTCAAGAAGAAAACATAACCGTAAATGAACAAAATGTTACAACTCACACTGATCTAGCTGCCTCACCAAGTACTGTAGAAGACTCAAGCATATCTAAAGCAGCAAAAGCTTTACAAGAAGCTGCTAATGATTCCAAAACAAAATCTAAAATTGTTTTAGCACAGGTTTATTATCAAAAATCTTATAATGCGTTTAAAGATAACAATCTTAAAAGTGCAAAAAAAAACTTTAATTTATTTTTAGATACCTTAAAGTCTGCTGATATTGATCCAGCTTTATATTTTTTTATTTTCGACGATTTAAATGAAATATTAAAACAATTAAATACTATATATTCTTCTACTGCACCTACTATAACGTCAATTACTAAAGATTACTCAATTGCTATGTCTTGTGAAGATAATTCTCTTGTAGAAAAGTATATTGCTCTATATTCCTCTAAACCTGCAAAAGAAAGGATACAACTTGCTTTCGAACGTAGTGAAGCATACAAAGATATTATCTTGAAAACTTTAAGAGAAATGACTTTACCAGAAGAGCTGTTATATTTACCTATAGTTGAAAGCTTATACAATATTAACACCGTATCCCAGACAGGAGCAGTAGGACTTTGGCAAATTATGGCACATAGAGGGAGAGCCCTTGGACTGCAAATCAACTATTGGATAGATGAAAGAAAAGACCCAGAAAAATCTACAAAAGCTGCGTGTTTATATTTAAAACAACTATATCTTATGCTAAATGACTGGCACTTAGCGCTAGCTGCATATAATAGAGGTGAGTATGGACTTATTAGAGATATGAAATTTTCTAACGCTTCAAATATTTATGAAATGATTAATAGAAATGCTACACCAAAAGAAACACAAAACTATGTACCTCAATTTATAGCTGCTGCAACAATTGCTAAAGATTTAGAGCTATACGGTTTTAGCAATCTTAAATATGCCCCTCCTTTAAAATATGATGTATATTATACTGACAAAGTGATAGACTTAAAAATCGTTGCAAGTTGCGCAAATACAACATTAGAAGAAATAAAAAAATTAAACCCTGCACTACAAGCTTGGAGCACTCCTTTAGGGTATTCAAACTTTGCACTAAAAATACCTTACGGTAGTAAAGATCTATTCTTAGAAAATCTTGCTAAAGTTAAAGATTTAAATCCTTCTCCAGGGTTTGTAAAACATAAAGTTGTAAAAGGTGAATATTTAGAAAAAATTGCATCTAAATACAAAACTTCACCAAAAGAAATTTATAAAGATAATCCAATCTTATTAAAACACAAATATTTAAAGCCTGGACAAACCCTTATAATTAGACCTGGAAGAAAATATTTTAAATAAATTGAATTGACGTAAAAATGAATATAGAAAAAATGCATGATTTTTTTACAAAGCGCGTTAAGACCTACGACGAACATATGTTAAATGTTGTTGGTTGTCGCCAAGGTTATAAAAAAATGGCAGCACTCATTCCACCACATATAAAAAATTTACTTGACTTAGGATGTGGTACTGGTTTAGAACTTGATGAAATTTTTAAAGTTTATCCTGATATAAAAGTTACAGGGACAGATTTAACACAGGCAATGCTAAACGAACTTAAAAGGAAATATCCTAATAAAAATTTAGACTTAATCTGCGGCAATCATTTTAATATTGATTTCGGTAAAAGAATATTTGATGTTACCATTTCATTTGAAACATTACATCATTTTAACCATCAACAAAAATTAACAATTTATAAAAAAATTTATGAATCACTTATATCAAACGGAGCTTATATAGAGTGCGACTATCGTTCTATAAATCAATTGGAAGAAAATCTTACTCTTATACAACGTGACCAATTTAATGTAAAAAAAGTTTGGCAAATAGGGCAAACAGCTATTATTGTAGCTAAAAAAATGTAGTCTTAACATACCTATTTTTCTAAACTAACCACAGCTATTTCGCTTGTGTTAAAAAGTCTCATTGGTGGGCCCCAAAGCCTAGTCCCTGAGGTTATGTACATGGTTGACCCATTATTAAAATATAGTCCATAATAATATTTCATAAAAAATTTTCTAACTATTGTTGCAGGTGGAATTTGGCCAGCGTGTGTGTGCCCCGAAAGCTGCACTATTTTAACATCATTATTAGAAGAATAATCAAAAGATTCTGGCCGATGACTTAAAAACAGTACTGGATAATTTTTATCTATGTTAGATAAAGCCTTAATAATATTTTCTTGGTTTTTATAATCTTTATCTTTAATCCCGGCAACGTTGATAACGTTGTTTGCCAAAATACTATCGTTTTCTAATACTTTAATGCCAAGCTTTGCAAACATGTCTAAATAAGATTGCACGCCTGTGTAATACTCGTGATTGCCTGTTATAGCAAATGTTCCGTACTTGGCTTTTAATTTTTGGAACCCATACTCAAGATACTTATCATTTTTATTAATATCTATATCTATAACGTCCCCGGTAATAGCTATCATATCAGGCTTTAGAGAAATAGCCTTATCAAAAATTTTGTTTATAACTTTTGGATTTGTGTATTTATTAATATGAATATCTGAAAGTAAAACTACTTTTAGAGAATTTACAGGTAAGGTAGGTACTTTTATTTTTATATCTCTTATATTTAACACAAAAACAAAATCTATCAAAGATATAAGACAAGCTATAATACTTAAAAATGATGTTATCATGGTTGAATAATATCTAAAATTTTTAATTTTTAATATGCAGTTAATAAGATTAGCAACATCATTTGCAATAAAAAATGTAACCATTATTTGTCCTATACCCATACACATAAAACCAAACATAGCAATATAATAAATTAAAGGAATAGTATAAACAGCTAGAACACTTGAAGTAGCAATAAAGGCGAACAAACTATATAAGTATCTTTTGTATGGATATCTTATGTTCAACCCAAAATTTATACGCCAAGCAATATAAATAAAACTTAAACAATATACAATTATAACAATAAACATTATTCCTCCTTAAGACGCATCTTAAGACTTTGCCTAGCCTTAAGTAGAAATTTTGTAGCTGTATCAGAAAAATAGTCTGGATACGACCAAGGGAGTTTAATGTACCTACTTTTTTTATATATAGTTGTAACTTCTCCATAGATGCCATTATCTAAATAAATTCTATGACTATAATCTTTTGTTGTAGCAAGAATAACGTTTGCCAGACTAATATATCCAGGATCTACATTTATTTGTCTTTTAGAATTTATTGCAAATGAATCCTCTAAAGAGTTTGTAAAAACTTTTATACTAGTAAGTTGTGAGGATAAAATTAACTTTTCAAAAGAAACCCATAAACGTTTTAAATTCTCTCCCATTTCTGGATTGTAATAACTTGAAAAATCAAAAGGCATAATATCACTAAAAAAATCTATTTTCCCAAATTTGTTTTCTAAAATAGTGAATGTGTCTTGCTTTATTTTTTCGTTTAAAAAAATTATTCCACAAAACAATTTCACTTTTTTTGAAGTTCCAATAATCCCCACTTTGTCCTCTTTATTGTTATAATTTTTTAGTTTACTATAAAACATTAAAATTGTAAAATATAATTTATAGAAATTTACTGTTTAGGTGTTGCATGTGAAAAAATATTTTATTGTGTTTTTATTTTCAGCTTCATTTATGTTTGTAATTAAGACCTGTTTTGCTAACTTAATTGAAAATATAGATTATTTTGTAGATTTTCAAGAACAAACAATAAACATGGCAGCAATTTTACATATAAATTTTATAAGCGTTTTCCCAGATGTTGACCAAGCTGAAGAAATAGTAAAACAACAATTAAAAAAGTATGGCAATTTAATTACACAAAATGACCATTTTATCTCTACTATAAAAGCAGAAAAACGTTACAAAAATATTATTGGCTCTGCTTGGTATGTAAACGAACTAGACCCAGCAAATCCTATAAAAATTAAATTTCAAAAAGATCTTGGCGCATACGTTTGGATTGGAAAAACAAAAACAATCGTCACATTTCCAAAATATATGGCTTTTTTAAAGAAAAATCTAAATAAACATAAACTAAAGAATAGTTAGATTGATATATTTAAGTTATTTTTCTTAGACTTGATAAATCACTGTATAAGCCATTTAAACACGTTTAGGTGTTGTATTCCGTTAAAAGATTGGCTTCCTGTATTAGTTGTCAAAAGAAATTTTTGATTATGGTCATGTATTGCAGATAAAGACTTTAATTCTCGATTTAAAACATGTTTATCTTCTACATTTTGTGCTACTTGATAATACTGAGTATTTCCATCTTTTATTGCTACAAAATCTACCTCCACATTATCAACTTTGCCCACAAAAATTTTATATCCCCGTCGTAACAATTCTATACAAACTATATTTTCTAACACGAGTCCTTCATCGCCCTCTTTCCCTAAAAGATAATAACGAAGACCTATATCTACAACATAATATTTTGCATTTGTCTTTAAAATTTTTCGACCTTTTACATCATATCTGTCTACTCTATAAAGTATAAAACTTGTTAACATTGCATCGAGGTACGCATCTACATCTTTTGGCTGGAGTGACAGTTTTTCTGCTTTAAGCATATCGCTTATTCTTTTTATTGAAGTCTCATTACCTATATTGTCAAACATAAACTTTATTACACTTTCAAGGCGTGTTATGCTCTTAAAATTATATCTCCTAACTATATCTCTTAACACAACAGAATTATAGACATTTTCAAGAAAAAGCCTTATTTTGCTATCATTCCATTGCTGGGCTTTTGTAAATTCTGACACTATAGGAAATGAGCCGTTGTGAATATAGTCTGCATATTTGTCCTGTATTGTTTTATTGAATGGATATATAGAAATATATTCTTTGAATGAAAGAGGCAACATTTTTATTTCCACATATCTTCCTGCAAGCAAAGTTGTTAGTTCTCCAGATAAAATATGCGAATTAGATCCTGTAATATACAAGTCTACATTTTTTTTAGCCGTAAACTATTTACTGCTTTTTGAAAACCAGAAACATTTTGTATTTCGTCAAGGAATATGTAATTTTTTTTTCGGGTATGAGATTCGCTGTATATGATCATGAAGAACTTTCCAATTTAACAGGTGCGTAAAATTGCATCTTCAAAATTTATATTTTGTATTTGTATACTTGTCACACCGTTTTCTTTAAGATAATTTTGAAATAGCAAAAAAAGCATTGATTTTCCACAACGGCGAATCCCAGTTACAATTTTTATAAGCTCACTGTCTTTCCAATCTATAAGAGCATTAAGATAAAGTGGCCGCTGTATTAAATTGTCCATAACAATCTCCTAATACTTTTATGTAATAATACCTTAAAAATATGTGAGAGTCAAACGTTTTATGCTAAATTGACATAAAACTTTCAATTTATTGTATGGATTTATTAGTTTTTGAGTAAAACTTTTTTATAGTAGGTACGAAGCGTAGCGATAAATGTACTTACTCATCTCTCATAGAGCAGAATTCTCCGCACATTGTACATACATCTTCTTGTCGTGGAAGCAATTTTGCCCTTTCTTTTGCAAATTTTTCTGGATCTAAACAAAATTCTTTTTGTTTATCCCAGTTTCTTGCTTTACGCCATTTAGACATTTCTTCATCACGTTCCTTGGCACCTTTAACACCTTTAACAATATCTGCAGCATGCCCTGCTATTTTTGCAGAAATCACACCTTCATGTACATCGCAAACGTCAGGAAGTCTTAAATGTTCAGCAGGAGTAACATAACAAATAAAATCAACACCATAAGAAGCAGCTAACGCTCCACCTATTGCCGATGTTATATGGTCATACCCCGGCGCTATGTCTGTAACTAAAGGCCCTAAAAAATATAAAGGAGCATTATGTCCCATTCTCTTTGCAAGGGTAACATTTGCTTCTATTTGGTTTAAAGGGATGTGACCTGGACCTTCTATCATAGACTGAACTCGTGCTTGTCTTGCCCTTATAACAAGTTCGCCTAAAACCGAAAGTTCTGCAATTTGAGGTCCATCTGAAGCATCATATATGCAGCCAGGTCTAAACCCGTCACCTAAGCTTAAAGTAATGTCATACTTTTTTGCAATTGTTAAAAGTCTATCATACTGCTCGTATAAAGGGTTTTCTTTGCCAGTTGCATTAATATATTTAACTAAGAAAGAGCCTCCTCTGCTTACCACCCCAGCTAAACGTCCTTGTCTATTTAATATTTCTACATTAGCTTTGTTAATGCCACAATGAACTGTAATAAAATCTACACCTTGTTCTGCTTGCTCTTCTATAACATCAAATAAAAATCCTCCATCTAGTTGAGATATTTTTTTACCCTTTGTAACTGTTTTACAAACTGCTTCATAAATAGGAACTGTGCCTATTTGAACAGGCGAAGCCGCAAGAATTTCTTTTCTTATTTGCGTTAAATTTCCACCAGTAGATAAATCCATCACTGCATCTGCCCCAGCTTTGACTGCAACATCAAGCTTTGCAAGTTCTTCTGCAATATCTATATGATCTGGTGAAGTGCCGATATTAGCATTAACTTTAGTCTTTAATCCTGTACCAATACCAACAATTTTTTCAAAACTTCTATTGGTATTTTTAGGTATAACAATGCTACCTAATATAACTCTTTCTCTAACAAACTCTTCACATAAATTTTCTATTTGAGCAACTCTCTTTATTAAATCATTTTCTTGGTTTTTTTGTGCAGTTTCAATTAACGTCATTTTATTTTCCTCCTTTTGTAACATATTTTTGATTTTTACTGTTAGGTTTATCTGGCATTATTAATACCAATTCCCAGATTTAACAAGTGGATTTAGAATAGATTTCCTAAAATAATCTCTATTTTTCATTTTAACGTGACTTTGTATTTGGCTCCTTGTCTTTGGAACTTTACAAAATAAAAGAACTTCTTTTTCATTATCTTGCATGATGGTTTGATGTAAATTTTTATTAAAAAATCTATGTAAATAATAAATTTAAATATATTTTCGTCAGAAATTACTGAATCATAACCTGAATATAATTTACAAAAATTATATAACTTTCTAACTCCTGATCCAAGTTTTTCTACCCTACCAATTTATCTTCTATATAAACTTCTTCAACAGACAGACAAAATGCTGGAGATAATTTTGATTGATTATTTACAGAATTGGCAAAGTCTTGTCTGATTAAAGAAATATATTCTTTATTAATTCCAACAATTTCTTTATTATCTTTAACACCAAGAAAAATATCTCCACCTTTTGTATTTAAAAAAGCACAAACAGTTTCATAAACACTGTTTCCTATTTTATTATAACATTCCTTAAATTTTCTATTTATACTTTTGCCTTGGGAAAGTATTTTTGTTATTTCTTTATTCATTTAAAGGTTTTCTACTTAGTATATCTTGCTACAAAAAAATCTTTATATTTCAAATAAACTTCTTTTTCTGTGATATAAGTTTTGTATCTTTGTTTTTTAAATTCTGGTGAAAATTCAGGGTAAAAATTTTTTGAATATTCTTCTAAAACTCTTAAAGATTCTTGCGCTCTTTTAAAGTTAGCAACAACTATAGAACGTAAAGTTTTTTTTGAAGTTTCAGACATTTGTCTACCTGAATCGCCAAAAGAATCCCTTTCTTTTATAATGGTATCATAAACATTTCTTAAAATTTTGTCTGTATTATGGCGAATTGCGCGAACTTTTTTATAAAGTTTTCCATCATTTAAAACAAACCTTAAACTATCCTCTACAACTCTTAATCCTTCTCGGCAACGGTTTAAATTAGCGTCAATAATCCTTAAAACAGATTCTTTGTCAGAAATGTTTAGCAAATTTATACAAGAAGAAAAAGGTAGAATTGTTTTTTGATTACTAAGTCTGTTGCCAACTTTCTTTTTATGTTTTTTTAGAACCATATCTTTCTACTATTAAGTTTATTAGATTTGTTGTCGATCTCCCTTTTACAAAAGGAAATCTGTACACTTTTTTTACGTATTCTCTGCCAACAATTTCTGATAATTTATAATCGCCACCTTTAACTAAAATGTCCGGGCGAAGTTCTCTTAAAATTTCCTTTGGAGTTTGTTCTCCAAAAACAACAACATAGTCTACAGGCTTTAAAGCAAGTATCAGTTTAGCTCTATCTTTTTGGTTTACTAATGGCCTTTTAGGCCCTTTAAAACAATTTAACGATTTATCTGAATTTATTGCAACTATCAAAATGTCACCTAAACTTTTAGCTTTATTAAAAAGACTAATATGCCCTAAATGCAATAAATCAAAACATCCGTTTGTGAAGACTACTTTTTTACCATCTTTTTGAAGCCTTAAAATTTCTTGCTTCATTTCTCTTCTTGGTAACGCTCTTTTAATATTTTGTAAATTTTTCATGTTTTTATTACCATTTTAAAACTGGATTTCTTGCTGCTTCAACTTCGTTTAACCTTTTAACAGGAGTATTAACTGGGGCATCTTTTACTTTTTGAGGGCATTTATTAGATTCTTCTAATATAATTTTAATAAGTACTTCAATAAATTTATCTAATGTGTCTTTAGATTCTGTCTCTGTTGGCTCTATCATTATTGCTTCTTCTACAATAGCAGGGAAATATACTGTTGGAGAATAATAGCCATAATCTAAAAGTCTTTTAGCAACATCTAATGTTTTTACACTATTTTTCAAAACAGATTTTGGTGAAAGTACAAATTCATGCATGCATTTTTCTCCTGCAGGCACATCAATTATATTTTTTAACTTTGCAAGCATGTAATTTGCATTTAACACTGCTTGTTCTGACACATTTTTTAAACCAACACTTCCTAATGATTTTATATAAATATATGCTTTTAAAAGAACAGGAAAATTCCCAAAAAAAGATTTAATTTTGCCAATACTTTTTGATTTTTTATAATTTAAAATATATTTTAACTTTTTAAGCTCTATTCTTGGAACTGGCAAAAAAGGTTCCAAAAAAGCTTTTACGCCAACAGGGCCTGCCCCTGGCCCACCACCACCATGAGGCGTAGAAAATGTTTTATGTAAATTTATATGCATAACGTCAAAACCTATATCGCCTGGCCTTATTATTCCCATAACAGCATTAAGGTTTGCTCCATCGTAATATAAAAGGCTTCCATTGTCGTGAACTATTTTTGAAATTTCTATTATTGATTTTTCAAATACTCCTAAAGTGTTAGGAACTGTAAGCATAACAGCTGCGACTTCTGGAGTTAAAATTTCTTTTAATTTTTCTATAGATAAACTACCGTCAAGGTCAGACTTGAAAGGAATAATGTCAAAACCAGCAAGCGTTGCAGACGCCGGGTTTGTCCCGTGAGCAGAGTCAGGGATAATTATTTTAGTTCTTTTTTGTTTTATAGATTTAAAATATTTTGAAATCACTAAAAGGCCTGTAAATTCTCCATGAGCTCCAGCTGCAGGTTGTAGTGAAAAGTAATCTAACCCAGAAATTTCACATAAATCTTTTTCTAGTTTATAAATTATTTCTAAAATACCTTGCATACTCTCTTGTGCTTGATAAGGATGAACAGAATTAAACTCGTTAAACTTTGCAATACATTCATTGATTAAGGGATTGTATTTCATAGTACATGAACCAAGAGGATAAAATGTTGTACTTAAAGCATAGTTTTGCCTTGAAAGGTTTATAAAATGTCTAAGCAAGTCACTTTCAGCAATATTTGGAAGACCTAAATTAGAATTTCTTTTCAAGTTTTCTGGGATTTGATAATCACATTCTACATCTAAATTTAGACTATAAGCGGGTTTACATTCACTAGACATTTCATTTAATAATTTTTCCATTTGTGTTCCTTCTACATAAAAACAAAAAATTTATTTTTATATTTTTGCAAGGAGTTCTACTAATTTGTCTATCTCTTTTTTGGTTCTCTGTTCTGTTACACAAAACAATAAACAGTTTGTTAAGTTCTCATTAAAGTTGGATAAATCTAACGGGCCTAAAATATTATTTTTCAATAAAACTTTGTTTATCTTTTTTATATTTTTTTGAGTTTCTATTACAAACTCGTTAAAAAAAGTTTTGTTTTCAAACTTTACTTTAAAACCCTCTAAAGACTTAATTTTGTTAAACGCATATCTAGCTTTTGAGATGTTCGTTTTAGCAAGGTTAACAAAACCTTCGTCCCCCCAACCAGCTAAAAACACGCAACCTGCTAAAGCATTTAAAGACGCATTTGTACATATGTTAGATGTAGCTTTTTCTCTTCTTATATGCTGTTCTCTAGACTGCAAAGTTAAAACAAAACCTCTTTTGCTATCTTTGTCTGTAGTTTGACCTACAATTCTGCCCGGTATTTTCCATTCTAAAGATTTTTTTACAGCCATAAAACCAAAAGTCGACCCGCCTACAGCCATTGGAGAACCTAAAACTTGCCCTTCACCAACAGCAATATCTGCATTATATTCTCCAGGAGCTTGAAAAAGGCCAAGGGATAAAGGGTTAACTACAGCAATAAATAAAACATTTTTAGATTTTGTAGCAGCAGACAACGTTTGCATATCTTCAATTATGCCTAAATAGTTTGGAGACTGTATTACAACAGCTGCAGTGTTATCATCTATATTAGCTTCTAAAACAGTTCTCTCTATTGCACCATTGGCTCCTTGAGGTAAAACAACTAACTCTGCTTTAGAGTTTTCCAAATAAGTTTTAACTGTTTGTATATATTCTGGATGAAGCAAAGAAGAAATTAATATTTTATTTTTTCCACTTATTCTTAAAGATAAAACGACAGCCTCTGCTACTGATGTAGATCCATCATATAAAGATGCATTTGCAACATCTAATCCCGTTAAAGCACAAATTAAACTTTGATACTCAAAAATAGCTTGTAGCGTACCTTGACTTGCTTCTGCCTGGTATGGAGTATAAGCCGTTAAAAATTCCGATCTGCCAATAACTTCCCAAACTAAAGAAGGTATATAATGATCGTAAATTCCTGCACCTCTAAAAGTGGTAGAAATTTTATTTTTTAAAGCCAACCCCTTAAAAGAATTCAAAAGCTCTTGTTCTGTTTGTCCATTAGAAATGTTTAACTCTTTAACTCTTAAATCTTTAGGGATGTCACTAAAAAGCTCATCTATACTTGTAACACCTATAGAATCTAGCATCTGTTTTATTGCTTTGTAATTTTGTTGTGTATAGTCCATGAGTACCTATTTTAAATTATTGTTTGATATGCTTGCGCATCTAATAAACTATTGAGTTCTGTCTTGTCTGATAGTTCAATCGTAAACAAGTAACCTTGCTCATATGGCGATTGGTTTACAAGTTCAGGGTTAGATAAAACATTATCATTTACAGCAACAACTTTACCACTAACAGGAGCATATATATCAAAAGCAGATTTAACAGATTCTATCACTGCAACTGGAGAATCTTTTTTTACAGCTCTACCAATTTCTGGAAGTTCAACATGCACAATATCTGTTATTTCGTGTTGAGCAAAATCTGTTATGCCTACTATAGCTTTATTGTCCTCTACTCTTATCCATTCATGTGTTTTTGTATACTTTAAATTTTGTGGTATGTTCATTATTGTTCCTTTTAACCAATTATCCTCTACAAATAAAATCTTACACTTACATTTGGAATATCGTCTACATCACTTGAAAATATGGTAAAGTTGTTACCTGAAGTTAACCTTAGTCCACTCTCTAATGAAAGAGATAAATTATCTAAAACAAACCACTCTATACCAAGCCCTTCAATTAAAGTTACATCTTGTTTAGAATCCCTGCCTGAATGTACCCCTACTGTAGACGACGCATATACATTCAACTTTTTATATGATTTAATTATTCCTAACGCTTTTACACCAACAACATAGGCATTACCAAACCTACCACTATAATCACTAATAACTGTTCTAAAACTAAAAAAACCTTCAAGACCAACTCTATCTGTTAAATAATATCTTGCAGCTAAGGCTGTATTTCCTATCCATGTAGTATTTGTACCTATTGCAAGCTTGCCTTTAAAACTATTAACTATTCCTTCCTGGGCAAAAACACAAACATTTAATAGAAATATAAAAATAATAGACAAAATCAATTTTTTCATTAACTTTTCCTCTCTTGTTTATTTTATTTCATTAATTCTATTTTGAGCTTTTTCTGCTTCTAAAGTTGCAGGGAAATTGATCAAAATTTCGCTAAATGTTTTTACTGCCTCATCTTTAGAGCCTGAAAGAAGATAATATTCAGCTAAGTTTAAATAAACATCCTTTATAAAAAAATGGCTAGGATACTTATCTATAAACTCTTTTGAAGCGTTTATAGCATTAAAATAATCTTGTTTTGTATCAAAAACATAAATTATTCTAACTTGAGCTAAAGGTTTTATTTTTTCAGGTTTTGCATCTTTTACAGTATCATTTAAAAGTTTTAATGCCTCTTCATACGCACCTATTTGAGTAAATATGTCTGCCTTTAAAAGTCTTGCCTGGTATGCTGCAGGCATTTTACTGTACTTAGATATTGTTTCATCTACCAGGTCTACCCCTTGTTTTTGGTTTCCTTGAGAAAAAGCAAGATAAGCTGAAGCTAGTTTTGTAGAAGCTACATTGTTTTGGTGAAGTTTGAAACATACAACAAAAATAATTGTAACAACTGCTAAACCAGTACTTATAAATGTAAAAAAAATTATCCTTTTATCCTCTTTTTGTCTTTTTAACAGTTTTGAAATCATTATTTTTAAGTTAACTTTCACTTTATTTTGCTCTCTTTATTATTAATTTATTTCTCTCATAGAACTTATTATGAAAGACTTCCGTGCAGTAAATAAATTTAACTTGAAAATTATAACAAAGCATTACTTTACAGTCAATTAAAACTGTATTTATACTTATGTATTTTGACAGACTATTTTATTATAACATTAGAAAAAAATTATTCACAATAAATATCTGCCTTGACTGGATTTAAGAAAAAGTAAGATTGTACCAAAAATATAAATTGTTCGTTTGTGAGCTAAATGGTCAAGTCAAGAGCTTAGTTTGGCCTGGTTTATAACCTTATCTACGCTACTAGAGTGATTTAGTAAGATAGCAAGCGCAACAAACATTTAAACAATTTAGCAAACTAAGCGAACCTCTTGAGAAACAAAAGATTCCTGTCAGGTACAACAGTTAAATATAAAATTGGTCACAACACTTAGGGATAAAAGCAGATTGAATTAATTCAATTTTATTATTATATATTGCTATTATGTCAAAACGTATATCGCTTTTGATATTGTTTTTCTTTACGTAGACAATAGCAGAGTTAATAATTTTTTGTTGTTTAGCAAATGTTACAGCTTCTTGAGGAGTGCCAGCATATAAAGACTTTCTATATTTTACCTCTATAAAAACTAGTGTATCTTTATCCTTTGCAACTATGTCTATTTCGCCAAACTTGGTAATAAAGTTTGTTGTTAAAATTTTGTACTTGAGTTTCTTTATATACGATAATGCTTCTTTTTCTTTATCAAAACCTACATCTCTTGCAGTTATTGTTTTAAAAAACACAAAATTTATCCTATACGCTGCTTTAGTTGGTTTATATTACATATCGGCGCAAAAGACTTCCTATGTATTGGACAAATACCATATTCTTTTATAGCCTCAATATGCTTTTTAGTGCCATAGCCTTTGTGTTTCTCAAATCCGTATAAAGGATATTCTTTTGCATATTTATCCATTAAAGTGTCTCTTGTAACCTTTGCAAGTACTGAAGCAGCTGCAATAGCAGCACTTTTTGCATCTCCTGCGACTATCGTTTCTTGAACAATATCTAATTGTTTTACTTTACAATTACCATCTATTAAACAAATGTCCGGTTTTTTTTCTAATTGTAAAATACTATTTTTCATTGCAAGAAGCGTAGCTTGCAAAATATTTATTTTGTCTATTGTGTTGCTGTCTACAACAGAGATAGCATAAAATAAAGCTTTTTCTTTTATTATTTTAAAAAGGATCTCTCTTTTTTTGGGTGATAATTTTTTTGAATCGTTTAAATTGTCAATTATACAGTTTTTGCTAAGAGCAACAGCTGAAGCTACTACAGGTCCTGCTAAAGGACCCCGCCCAGCCTCATCAACACCAGCAACGAGCTTAGGGCCCTTATCATAAAAAGCTTTATCAAAAGCAAATAATTCCATCTTTTTTAGTTGCTAGAAGATATTTGAGCTGACTTTGCTTTATTAGTACTTGTAACCCTTTTTGAAGAGTCTTCAGAAATTCTTGCAGCTTTACCTGAAAGATTTCTTAAATAGTATAGTTTTGCTCTACGCACTTTTCCATGTCTTACAACTTCAATTTTTTTAATACGAGGGGAATTAATAGGAAAAATCGCTTCTACACCTACACCAAAAGAAACTTTTCTTAGGGTAAAAGTCTTTGAAAGCCCGCTACCTTTTATGCGTATTACTGTGCCTTCAATAACTTGGATTCTTTCATTTGAACCTTCAATTACTTTAAAATATACTTTTACTTGATCACCAGGTCTAAAAGAGACGCCTAAGTCTTTCTTTTGCGCTGATTGAACGTATTCTAATAATGACACTTGCCCCACACGACACCTCCTCTTAATAATAATAATATAAAAAACTCATCTATTACATATCCCTTTCACCCCTTGATCGCTTGGGCTCAAGTCAAGAAGTTGAATTAAATAACCCCTTACCCTTTGAAAGATAGATTTACTCAATCTACATCTGTCCCTATACATATCTGTTAAGTTATATAAGGTTTCCGTGCCATCGAGGACTGGAGACTTTCAATGCGACAGGGAGCAAACTATTGTGTTTTTGTTCGCTGGATCATCAAAATAACCGCTGCTTGCCTGCTACCTACTCCTAAAACTTATATACCAACAACTATCTTTCCAAAGCCTTTTGCCTTACTTTACAAAGACGACCTACAATATCTATTCTAAGATTCCTGCTATTATATCCTTTTCTTAGATTTGACGTCTCCTCTAAATTTGTTTTTTAATATCTCTAAATTATTTTTCAATAAATCTGGTCGCCGTTTTCTTGTGCGCTCATATGCTTCATTTTTTCGCCATAACCCAATCTTTTTATGATCTCCAGATAGCAAAACATCAGGAACCTCGTTCCCTTTAAATACAGCTGGCCTTGTGTAATGCGGATGATCCAAAAGTCCATTATAAAATGAATCATTTTTAACTGAAGCTTCTTCTTTTACAACTCCTGGAAGCAGTCTTGCAACACTGTCTACTACCACCATGGCAGGAATTTCGCCACCGGTAAGAACATAATCACCTATAGATATTTCTTCATCAACATAGTTAATAATACGTTCATCTATACCTTCATAATGTCCACAAACAAAAACTAAATGTTTAAACTTTGAAAATTTTTTTATGATTTCATCATTTAAAGTTTTACCTTGTGGTGACATGTAAATAACGTAAGGGTTAGAATAAGAATTCTTATAAAGGTTGTTCTTTTTTTTTACACCTACACTCTTTATAGCATCGTATAAAGGTTCTGGCTTTAAAACCATTCCTACACCACCACCAAATGGCTTATCATCAACTTTTTTATGTTTATCTTTACAAAAAGATCTTACATCTGTAACTTTTATCTGTAAAATATCATTTTTTACTGCTCTTCCTATCAAACTTTCCGTAAAAGGTCCTTGAAACATTTTTGGGAATATTGTAAGAATATCAATCTTCATACACAAAATAACAGTTATACTCAAAAGTATCATCAGCCGATTTTACTTGACCGTAAATATCATCATACTCTTTGGGCAAAACTACAAAAACTTTTTTTCTTGTAATATTTACTTCTTTTATTACATTTTTCAAAGCAGGAATCAAAACTTCTTCATTATAATACTTAACAACCCAGATATCGTTACTGCCAGTAGCTAGAATATCAGAAAGAACTCCTATTCTATATCCATTTTGATTAAAAACCTCAAAACCTAAGATATCGGAGATCTTCCACTTTAAATTATTTTTTTTAAAATCCATTTATTTTTACTCTACTACTTCAACTGTTGCTCTCTTGTCAAGCTTTGCAGAAGCAGAATTTACAATAATTCTTATTGCCTTAATAATCCGTCCCTCTTTACCAATAATCTTCCCCCTATCTCCAGCCGCAACTTTAAGTTCTAAAACAGTAGCTTTTTCTCCAGCAATCTCTTTAACTTCAACTTGGTTAGAATCATCAACTAAAGCCTTCGCAATCAGAAGCACTAAATCTTTCATAAATCCTCCTGTTTAACAGATCTCCTCAATCCCTCAGCAATTTATTTATTTTCTATTCTTCGATTCTTTTTTATTAATACAGCAACAGTTTCAGAAGCCTTTGCGCCTATACTTAACCAATAATTAACCCTCTCCATATTAACATTACACTTACTATCTTTAACTATCGGATCATATTGACCTAAAATTTCAATAGGTTGACCATCCCTTTTTGTTCTTTGGTCAATAGCTACAATTTTATAATAAGGTCTTTTTGGTTTGCCACTTCTTTGCAAACGTAAACGCACTGCCATCTTGATATCCCCCCTCCTCGATAAATACCGTCACCTAATATAACATATTTACACAACTTGTACAACTGCACACTACAAATATTAAAACGGAGGGGGAGAGATTCGAACTCTCGGTACGGACTTGCATCCGTACACCGGTTTAGCAAACCAGCGCACTAGACCAAGCTATGCGACCCCTCCATACTTTACATTGCAAGGGATTATACTAAAAAATATTCCATATTGCAATAAATTTACAATTATTTGTACAATACATTATATTCTTTGTTAAAAAGAGGTTAAGATGAACTTAATTGATGGTAAAAAAATATCTTATGAAAAAAGAATTGAAATTAAAAATAAAATTGAAAAAATTAAACAACAAACTAGCAAAGTTCCAGGGTTAGCAACAATTTTAGTTGGAAACAATCCAGCAAGTCAAGTATACATTAAATCTAAAATTAAAACCTGTAAAGATGTTGGTATTAAATCTTTTCATCATACTTTGCATGAAAACACATCTATAGAAAACATTATTTCCTTAATAAAAAATTTAAATACTGATCAAGAAGTTGACGGCATTCTGTTACAATTACCTTTACCAAACAACCAAATTGCACAAGATTGTATTAATGCTATCAACCCATTAAAAGATGTAGATGGACTACACCCTTTTAATGCGGGTTTACTTAACCTTTCAAAAAGTTGGGATGAAATTATAGAAAAAAATATTTTAGTTTCTTGTACGCCACTTGGCGTTATACACATATTACAGGCATCTAACATAAACTTGGCAGGCAAAATCGCAGTTGTTATAGGAAGATCTAATCTTGTTGGCAAACCTGTCTCTATGTTATTACTAGCAAATAACGCAACAGTAATAATGGCTCATTCAAAAACCAACAATTTAAAAAACTTATGTAAAAATGCAGATATCATAGTTGCAGCTATTGGCAAACCAAAATTTGTAAATAAAGACTTTATAAAAGATGGCGCAGTAGTCATTGATGTTGGAATTAATAGAACGCCAGAAGGTTTATGCGGCGATGTGGATTTTGATTCTGTTAAAGATATGAACATAAATATAACACCTGTACCAGGTGGTGTTGGCCCTATGACGATAACAATGCTTTTAGAAAACACTTTAAAAGCATTTAATAATAAAATAAATTCGTAATTAGAAATACTTCAAGCCAACAACTGCAGGAACTGAACTATTCATAAGTTAATAAAAAATAGCTTTTAAGCTATTAATTACAAATGATCTACTTTGGAGAAACAATGACTTTTAATTTTATAGTGACTTTTTTACTACCCTTAATTGCAGGATTTATGTACTTTTTAATGGCACTCCAAGTAAAACGTACAAGCAAGTTTCGTTCTATAATGTTTGGAGAAATTGGATTTAGAAAACTTGAAACTGCTTTTATATTGTTTGGTATTTATTTTATCACACGACCTCTACAAAATATTTTAGGGCCTCATCCTTGGCCTCTAATAATTAATTGTACAAGACAAATTTTTTTAATGGCCGTTATTTCTCCTTCTATTCTTGTGGCTATTTTTCATTGGGTACCAACCCCAAGTGGAGCACCCCGTTCAAGCAAATTTGCAGCTTACACAATAGGGGTATTAATGGGTATTATATTTGCACTTATAAACAGTATTGCTGTAACTGAGTCAAAAATTATATCCGCTTGGGAGAATATTACTATTTACGATCCAATATGGTTTCAATCTCAATCTTCAATACAACTTGTGCTGATACATCTAATTTGTCAATTTGTTTCGCCAGTAGGGTTTCTACTCCTTGCGGCAGCTTATGTAAGACATAGGAGACATAATTATACACTTACAAATATTTACAACCTAATGCCTACAAAATGGAAATATCTTGAAGCAAGCCTTGTTATTTTTGCAGTCTCTTTTATTTTAGCAGGAATAGCAGCTATTACAGGAGTTTACTATACTTATCTTTGGACCATTTATTTTATTGGTGCTATTATTTCTGGATTTTTTGAAATGAAAAGCATTAAACTTCCTCCTCGAAAAACACCTAGCGATCTTAAAAAAATTTGATTTTTTTTATTTATTATACTATATATAATATATACGCTACTGAAAATTCGTTGCGCTTTGTGCGAAAAAATAAGGGAACTTTTTCCCCAAAGGAGCCAAACATGGCTTATGGATGTGAATGCAAAACAAAAAAGGCAACTCCTAAGAAAAAAGTTGTAAAAAAAGCAGTATCTAAAGCGGGAAAAAACTCGAAAAAGAAAGCAAAATAAAACCTAAAACAAAAAACTCGTCTAATAGGTAAGTTAGGTGGGCTTTTTATTTTATAGTACCCAAACATATACTTACGTACTCTTTATCAAAGTAAATCCATGAATTGTCTTTTACTGTAAATAAATCTTCTAACTTCCATTGTATCATCTATAACAATATAAAATATTGTAAAGTTCTTAACATATATTCTGTAATATTTTTATCTTCTATCTTTTAATAAATTACATTATGCAATTGCTAGATTTTAATATAAGTTTTTCAACAGTATTGATTAATTTTAGAGCTGCTGAATGATTTTTAAAATTAATTGAAATATAATCTACTACTAATTCTAATAAGTCTTTTTCAAAAATAGATAGAGAATTTATTATGTTTGACTCTATTTTTTAACCCTGAAAAAACATCTTTGTGTTCATAGAGAACAGAACTTATTTTTGATATAATATCACCCTCATCAAGTTTTAACTCAAGATCGTGTGTTAAATATGCGTATTGTTGTAAATTCAAAACCACCATCGAACCATACCCATTCTTTGTAAGATAGACAAGATTGCCCTTATTATTTTTTTTGTCTAATAACATCAAATTTTGTATATTTGCGCAAAACTTCTGGAATTATCACTGAACCATCCTCTTGTTGGTAATATTCTAAAATAGCAGCAAAAGTCCTACCAACAGCAACACCAGATCCGTTAAGAGTGTGCAGAAGCTCTCTTTTCTTATTCTTGTATTTTATTTTCGTGTTCATTCTCCTTGCTTGAAAATCTTTAAAATTTGAACATGACGAAATTTCTCTATACAACGAGTCCCCTGAAAGCCATACTTCTAAATCATAAGTTTTTGCTGAAGAAAACCCCATATCGCCAGTAGATAAAAGAACTACTCTGTAAGGAAGTCCTAAAAGTTCTAAAACGTGCCCCGCATCACAGACCAAACTTTCTAAGTGCTCGTTTGAATCTTTAGGGCTTACAAACTTTACAAGTTCAACTTTATTAAACTGATGATTTCTTATAAGCCCTTTTGTATCTTTTCCATAGGATCCTGATTCTCTTCTAAAACAAGCCGAGTAAGAAACAAACTTCTGAGGAAGAACAGCTTCGTCTAAAACATCGTCTCTATAAATATTTGTTACTGAAATTTCTGCAGTAGATATTAAATACAAATCGTCGTTTGCGCATTTAAAAGCGTCTTCTTCAAATTTGGGCAACTGTCCTGTAGCAAACATTGAAGCGTGGTTTACAAGATAAGGCGTCATTATTTCTTTATATCCTCTTTCTTTATGAGTGTCAAGGAAAAAAGAAATAATAGCTCTTTCTAAAGCACAACCTTCATTTTTTAGAACCGCAAAACGCGACCCTGAAATTTTTGACGCTACTTCAAAATCTAAAATTCCAAGTTTCTCGCCAATTTCCCAGTGATGTTTGGGTTTAAAAGGAAACTTTCTCTGCTCTCCTATAAGTCTTATAACTTTATTGTCTTTTTCATCTTTTCCAACTGGCACACTTTCATCTGGAATGTTAGGTAGACTAAGAAGAAAACTTCCCATTTGATTTTCTATCATTAACAACTGTTTTTCTTGTTGTTGTATCACATTTCTTAACTCGTTTATCTCTTCAAGTAAGTCTAAAGACGGCTCTTTACCTTCTCTTTTAAGATTACCGATTTTTTCAGATTCTTCATTTCTTTTAAGTCTTAAAGATTCTATTTCACTTATTACAACTTTTCTTTCCTGATCCCATTTTAATAGTTGTTCAAAATCAACATCTTTATTTCTATAGAGCATTGCTTGTTTTACAACTTCAACATTTTCCCTAATAACCTTTATATCTAACATTTTATCTCCCATATTTAATTTGAATAGTGAAGTTCAACAGAATCTTTTGTACCTATAAAAGTTTCAATATCATTTATAAATTTATCTGAACATTCCACAAGAAATTTTGTTTCAATAGAAAATTTTCCGTGAACTAAATCCTCTAAATCTATAAAAACTTTTGCTTTACCTTTATAGTTTTCAAGAGTTTTCTTTAACCCTTCATTTAAAGTATCGTCATACTTTGTAGTTGAAAGTTTTATATGAACTTCTCCGCCATTAGGAGAAAACGTCTTTTTTGCTTCCTCTAAAGTTATAATATCTTCTACTATAATTTCTAGTTGGCCTTGAGATCCCATAAGTCTACCTTTTAGTACTACAATATTATTAGGAATAAGGGACCTGCTAAATTTTTCAAAATTTTTTGAGAAAATTACAGCATCAACACTACCATGTAAATCTTCTATTTTAAACCTAGCATAAGGCTCTTTTTTTGCTTTAGAAATAAACTTTTTCACAGAAACTATCATGCCTGCTACACGAACAATTTGCGCTGTTTTAAAATCAGCATTTTCTTTAGGTTCAGGAACTTTGTCTAACCTGAAGTTAGAGTAGGCTACAAGTTCTTTTTTTAAAGATGTAAGAGGATGTCCGGAAAGATAAAAACCTAAAACTTCTTTTTCAAAAGCTAAAGCTTCAAAAAGATCTAAAGGTTTAGATTTTTGAAGAGAAGATACACTCATAGTGTCTGAACTGTCAAACAAAAAACCTTGTGCTGAATTTTCATCTTGTTTTATTTTTGAAGCTTTATCTACAGATGAATCTATACTGGCAATTAAATCTGCTCTAATTTGCAATTTTTCTTTACCAAAAGAGTCAAAAGTCCCTGCCTTTGCAAGACTTTCAAGTGCTTTTTTATTTGTAGATTTTAAATCAATTTTTTTTAAAAAGTCATCCCAATCTTTAAAGTGTTGAGGAACTCCATTTTCCATTCTTGCTTGTTCTATAGAATCAGCCAAACCTTCTCCAACATTTTTAATTGCAAGAAGACCAAATCTTATATTTTTACCTTCAATCTTAAATTTTCCATCAGAATATTGTATATCAGGAGGCAATACACTAATGCCAAAAATAGTTGCATCGTCTAAATACATTATCAGCTTGCTTTCTTCGTTATCTTTTATTGCAGAACGCCCTATTTCACTGTTAAGCAGTGCTGTTAAATACTCTAAAGGGTAATTTGCTTTTAAATAAGCTGTCCTATAAGAAACTAAGCCGTAAGCAGCAGAATGAGATTTATTAAAACCGTACCCTGCAAAAGCCATAATATTGTGAAATATTTTTTCAGATATTTTTTTATCAATGCCCTTTTCTTTAGCTCCACTTATAAATTTTTCTCTTTGCTTTTCAATAACTTCTGGAATTTTTTTGCTCATAGCTTTACGTAAACTGTCTGCTTCTCCTGGAGTAAACCCTGCTAAAGCTACAGACATTTTCATTACTTGTTCTTGATACAAAATAACACCGTAAGTACTTTTTAATATTGGCTCTTGTATAGGATGATCATAAACAATTTTAGTTTTCCCATGTTTGCGGTTTACAAAATCGTCTAACATCCCAGACCCCATAGGGCCAGGACGGTACAAAGAAATTAAATCTATTATATCGTCTATAGAGCTTGGCTTAAGTTTTTTCATCAAGTCACGCAGCCCTCTGCTTTCAAGTTGAAAAACTCCCATTGTTTTTGCTTCTTCTAACAAATGATAAGTTTTATTATCATCTAAAGGAATATCATCTAAATTAAAACTTGGATTATTTTGTCGTATAAATTTAACACAATCATCAATAATTGTAAGAGTTCTTAGTCCTAAAAAGTCAACTTTTAAAAGGCCAAGTTGTGGTAATACAATGCCATCGTACTGAGTTGTAACAATATCCTTTGCCCCTTTTGCAAGTGGCGAATAATTTGTAATTTCTTCATTTGCTATAACCATACCAGCAGCATGTACACCTGTGTGTCTTTTTAAGCCTTCAAGCTTCTGTGAAATAGTTATAAGTCTTGCAATTTTTCCATCTGATTTAACAAGTTTAGACAAATCTATTGAAGTTTCCAAAGCCTGCTTAATGCTTGTATTGTGAGGAACAAGTTTTGCAACATTGTTAGATTCAGCAGGCGTAAAACCCAAAACTCTTGCCACATCTTTTATAACAAGCCTAGCCTGCATTGATCCAAATGTTATAATTTGAGCACACTTTTCTTCACCATATTTTTGACGTACATATTTTATAACTTCATCTCTACCAGAATCTGCAAAATCTATATCGAAATCAGGCATTGAACGCCTATCTGGATTTAAAAACCTTTCAAACAACAAGTCATACTTTAAAGGGCAAATATCTGTTATGCCTAAAGCATAGGCAACCATTGAACCTGCTCCAGAACCTCTGCCAGGCCCAACAAGAATTCCATGATCTTTAGAATATTTTACAAAGTCTGACACTATTAAAAAGTATGAAGCAAATCCCATTTTCTTTATAACAGCAAGCTCTTGTTTTAATCTTTCTCTATGTTCTTGTTGAATATTTACATATTTTGTTTTAAGACCTTGCTTGCATAAAAATTCAAGATAATCTGAATCAGACTTGTATTCTTTTGGTACGGGAAATTGTGGCAAGAGTAAATTATCTGTACTTATTTCAAGATTAGTTTTTTCTGCAATTACTAAAGTATTTTTTATAGCTTCAGGAACATAAGAAAATGTTTTTATCATATCTTCTGGGCTTCGATAATAAAAAAGATCTGAATTATACCTTAATCTTTTAGGATCGTCCAACATTTTATTCGTACGTATGCAAAGTAAAATATCGTGAATTTCAAAATCTTCTTTTCTTAAAAAATGACAATCGTTTGTAGCAACAAGTGGGATGCCTGTTTTTTTTGATAAATCTAACAGTCTAGGTATTATTCTTTGCTGTTCTTCAAGCCCGTTATCCATAATTTCTATATAAAAGTTATCTTTACCAAAAATGTCTTGGTACTCCGTAGCTATCTTTTGAGCCTTCTCATTGTTGTTTTTCAGCAATGCTCTTGCAACTTCTCCAGCAATACAACCAGAAAGAGCAATTAGACCTCTACTATACTTTCTTAAAATCTCTTTATCTACACGAGGTTTATAATAAAATCCCTCAGTAAATCCTATACTAACTATGCGCATAAGATTTTGATATCCTTTAAAATCTTTGGCAAGTAAAATTAAATGATTGTAGTTACCACCATCATCAGATGTTCTGTCAATATTTTTATCAAAACGCGATTTTGGCGCAACGTAAACTTCGCAACCTATAATTGGTTTTAGACCACTTTGTTTTGCCGCCCAATAAAATTCCATAGCACCGTACATATTACCATGATCAGTAATAGCAAGAGCAGACATCTTATATTCATTAGCTATTAGATTAAATAGTTCCCCAGGATTTCCTTTATCATCTCTAAGTTTACACGCACCATCCAGCAAAGAATATTCGGTATGGTTATGCAAATGCACAAATTCTTGAGCCATAAAAAAACACCTACTGTTTTAAAATTTTATAATTTGAAAATCTCTCTAAAAACTTAACACTTATTTTTGCCATATCTTCAGCTACGTTAGTACGTTAAAAAAACTTATCAATATAGCTTTTCCATTTACTTACTTTTTTGTCTTTTACTATAGGCACTTTCATGACAACCATAAAACCTTAGAGTTTTTAGAAAAACACTTGATATAATTATATCATTTCGGAAAAAAGTTTCCTTAATTTACATAAGGAAAAAACATCAATATCAATATATTTATTCATGCTCCAGCTTTCATGAGACGGAGTAACAACAAACGAATATTCTGGACAAATATCTTCAATAGCAAGATAATTACCTTTTGACAAAACTGGAGTATATTTAGATTATATCTCCCAGGCAGGAATAGATACAACATCGCGGCTTAATGGAATACGTTCAGGTTGTAGACAAACAATTGCTGCTATTCCAACCTTTTTGTTCAATTTGTTTATTTGGTTAAAATACTTGTAATCAAAAGCTTGTGGATTTGCAGTTTTTTTAATTTCTATTGGATAGAGAGTCCCATTTTACTCTATAACTATATCAATTTCTTTTTGATCTACATCTCGGTACAGATACATAACAGGTTCTTTTCCGTTATGAAAGTATGATTTGAGAATTTCGCCAACAACGTAAGTTTCAAGCAATGCGCCGTCCATTGCTCCGCTCATAAGAGATTCTGGGGTATTCCAACGTGTAAGATAAGAACATAACCCAGTATCTAAAAAATACATTTTTGGAGTTTTTATTATACGATTTGTTATATTAGGAGAATACGGCTGCAAGAGATACACAAGTCCAGAACGTTCTAATATTCCCATCCAAACTTGGGCAGTTTTTACATCTACACCCACATCTCGAGCAAGTGAAGTGTAATTTAGTAGTTTCCCTGTTTGTGCAGCAGCTACTGAAACGAAATTAAAGAACTGTATGGTTTTTCTATATTATAAAAATCTTTTACATCTCTATCAATATAAGATTGTATGTATGAGCTATAGTATTGTTCTCGATCAATATTTTTATCAACTACAGGTTCAGGTAATTGTCCTTCCCATATTAGTTTATAAACTTCTTGGATTGTTAATTTTTTTATATTTTTTAATTTGCCATAAGATCAAGAATTGCTATACGCCCGGCTAAAGATTCTTTAACCCCTTCCATTAACTTATATTTTTGAGATCCTGTAAGCCAAAACGCCCCTTTAATATTACGGTTCTGGTCAGCAGAAAGTTTTATATAAGGGAACAACTCAGGCGCATATTGTATTTCGTCAATAATTGTCGGAGGAGGGTTTTGTTGTAAGAAAAGTTCTGGATCAGTTTTTGCCAGTTGACGAAACTTCATGTTATCAAGAGAAACATAATTACGATTTGTTTTTTCAGACATCTTTTTAAGCAAAGTCGATTTACCAACTTGCCTTTGCCCATTTAAAAGAACTACTCTAAAACCTTTTGAAGTTTTTTCAATAATTTACTTAAAGTACGTTCTAAGTCAGCCATATTTGTACCTCTTTTTAAACAAATTATCAGTTTAAGCGGTTAGTTTGGAATTTCTTCAATTACAGGCAACATTTTTGTTTGTAATACAAATGTATCTCTGGATACGTTTGATTGGTTTTTTGATTTTAAGAAAAATGAAAAGAATAGTATTACAAGATTCTATAAAAAACCCCTTTAGTTATTCCATGTTTTTCAATACGCCCTTTTTCTATTAATCCCCTTAAAAGATTGTTAGCTTGTTGCCTAGAAACTTTTAAGAATTTGGTAATATCATTTACTCTAAATTCTCTTATATTCACAAATTTCTCTAAAATTTGCGCTTCTCTTGGTGTCGGCCTCATAGACACAGCAATTTGTGACAATGAATTTTCTGCTTTAGAAATTGCACTTTGCAATGAATATCTTATACCATCTGTAAAATATTCAAGCCATGCGCTTACATTTCCAGAATCGGCAATAGACAACTTGTTGGAATAGAGAGCTCTATCAGTATCGTAGTAATCATCAAGGACAAAATATTTGTTAATAAGATATCCGTTTTGTATTAAAAATAAAGCAGTTAGTAATCTACAAGTCCTGCCATTACCGTCACCAAAAGGATGCAAATAGACATATTGATGATGAAATATGCCTGCCTTTAAAATAGGAATTGTCTGATCATCTTCTCTAGCCCATTTTAGAAGATATTGTAAATGCTTTCTGATTTCCATTTGTTTATGATAAGGAGGATTATGTTTAATAATAAGTTTTACACCTTTAAATGTTTTTACATGATTTGCTACCACTACAGCACTATTTCTAATCTTTCCAGCAATTTTATCATTAACTCCAGCAAGAAGTTGTCTGTGTATATTTAACAAAGTAGCTATGTCAAACGATTTAAAAGATGTCAACTGTCTTAATAATCCAAAATAGTTAGCAACTTCCTTTTCATCCCGTGTTGCCGGAATTCTACCTCCTAATAATAAATTGGTAACTTCAACAAAGGATAGAGAGTTACCTTCAATACTATTTGAAACATATGCTGATTGTATAAGGTTGCCCTGCTCTAAATTTAACCATAAGCTTCTAGGTAAACGTAACTGTTCAATTTGTCCATATAATCGCTCTACAGCAGAAACATTTTCAAGCAATTTTTTTGTTAAAGTATATTTTGGTTTAAACATACCCATATTATCTCTTTTGTCAAGGTTATTGTCAATGTTATTGTCAAGGTATTTTCTTTACACAAAAACAAGTACACTTTTTCTTCTTTGCCAATATTGTATTCATTTATTGCTTGAGTTGTGAAATGTATTGCTAAGCCATCTCTACTAAGTGTTTTTTTCAAAAATAAACTTTTCACACTTACTTTATGGCATAAATAGTGTTAAGTTCTCATTTAGAGTTGTTTAATTGTTATGCATTATACTTAGCTGTGTTCTTATAGCGGATGTCTGATGTGTTTTTTAAACAATTCAACGACAATGTAAGCAGAAAAAACACCTATACAAACTCCAAAAAAAACGTCTGACGGGAAATGACTTCCTGCATATATTCTGTAAAAGCCTGAAAAAATACCAAAAAATATGTATAAATACCAATACTTCTTTACTTGTATAAACATAAATGTGCACACTGCAACAGCTATTTCTGTATGCCCAGACGGGAAGGAGTTTCTGTGTATTTGCTCATAAAGCGTATTCACGCTTTCGTTTCCAAATACAGATAAAGGGCGAGGTCTTCCAAAATAATTTTTCATAAAATAGACTATAGCAGAACCAACAGCTAAGACGCTTGCTAAAAGTACGAAGTTTGTCCAAAAAGTGTCTTTTTTAGTTTGCCATAGTATTAATAAAGATATTATAAGAATTACAAAAAAACTAATATTAAAATCCTTAGAATCACAATAAGAGATAGGAGCCATAAAGAAATCTAAAATCTTACATTTTAAAGAACCGTTAATAAATTCAAATATTGCATAGTTATACCTTCTTAATTCTTTAAATATATTATTTTTTTTACTTGTATAACTTTTAGAATATTCTTCAGGAAGTTTTGAAGGATTAAATGATTTGCATAAAGTAAAAAAGAAATTTTTTACTTTTATGCTGTTTCGGTAAATTGGCAATATTTTTACTTCCTCATAAGATGCAAATGCTTGGTTGCCATACCTGTCTTGGGGGTTAGCAAAAAAGAAATCGTTACAAATAAATAGGCCATCTTTGTTTTTAAACTTTTTTAAGTCTGTCTGCCAAAAGTTATAGGCGTTAGGACTATCGCTTATGCAAAACACTCTCAGGGCTGGAACACAATATTGAAGCTCACTAGCAAGGTAACTTTTATAAGTAAAAATAAAAGGTTTGTTGTCTCTAGTATGAGAATCTAAAATTTTTTCTATTTCAGCTCCTACTTCTTTCCAACCGTAAACTTCGTTTGTAATATCTATCCTTTCAGCTTCAGAAATGGCGTGCTTTACATTTTCTATTTGCTTTTGAGGTAAAAACTTTTTTATTGGCACTATGCCATAAAGAATATGCAAAGGAACAATAACAACCATAAATACTGCCAGACCCCAAGACAAATAAGAGTATCTTTTAAACCATTTTATGTTCCAAAATTTTAGCGTTAAGTTGGCCACATAAACAGAAAGCACTAAATATCCCATAACAGGCCAGTGAGGTAATATCTCATGAAAAGTTGCAATAAAATTAAATAAAAAAAGTACTGGAACAGAAAAACAGACAATAAATAAAGAGGTTTCGTCTTTTTTCTTAAATATGTCTTTCAAGCACAAGAAAGTAGCTGCTATAAAAGTTAAAAATAATAAAGGAGAAATATATCCAGCTTGCGCTCCTAAAGCTTTAGCTAGTAAATTAAAAGAAAATTTTGGGATCGAATTGCCAAATCCATGACTAAGCTGAAACCCAAAAGATGCCCAATTGGTTTGTATGTTCCACACAATTACCGGCAAAAACATTATAAAAGATATAAAAACAGCAATATATGGTTCTTTCCTTGTAAACCAGAACCTGTACTTTTTGGACAAAACAAGAAACAAAGCTGCACATACTGGCAGTAGAACACCATTATATTTAGAAAGCATTGCAAAACCTGTGCAAATGCCAAGCAAATACCAAAATTTACCCTTAGATGTTTCTATTACTTTGATAAAAGCAAATAATGATAAAAGCCAAAAGAGTGCTAAAGGGGAGTCCGGAACTGCTACTACTGCTCCAAGAAAAGAAAATACAGGTATAACGTTTAACAGTAAAACACTAATAAAAGCAGTTTTTTCATTGTAGAGTTTTTTTGCACATATATAAAAAATCCAACTTGATAAAAAGAAAATTAAAACTACTGGGAACCTGACTGCAAATTCTATATTGTTTTGAAAAACGAGGTTTGACATTTTAATTAAGTATGCTATTAGCGGAGGATGATCAAAATAAGATAAGCTTAAATATTTCGTATAGGTAAAATAGTGGGCTTCATCTATTGTAAGCCCTACTTTCCCTATTATCAATAGCCTAATAGCACTTGAGAAAACGTTTAAAGCCCAAAACCATAATCTATAGTTCATACAATTATTGTCCTAACATTTTCAATTTTAATACTTTAAACAAATATTTAATTAAAGTTATTGGTCTTAATTTAGATTCTCCAGAAAAACGTTTAAGGAAAACTATAGGCGATTCTTTTACTTTTAAATTGTTCTTCTTTAGCTGGTATATAACTTCTGTCACTATAAAAGGGTCGCTGGCTTTTAATTCATTTACAAATTTTTTAAGCGTATCTTTTTTAAACATCCTATAGCCTGAAGATGGATCTTTTATATCTACGCCTAAAATTGCAGATATGTATAATCTTGAAAATTTGCTTACCAGTTTTCTAAGTAAAGTTCTTTCTTCATCTTTGCCACCACTAACATATCTAGACCCTATAACAACATCGCAATCTTTTATAAGTTTTAAAAATTCAGATATATATTTAGGATCATGGGACCCGTCTCCGTCCATTTCAACAACAAAGTTTGCATTGATGTCTAAGGCTTTAACAAAACCATCTTTTCCAGCATAGCCTCTACCTCTGTTTTCTTTTCTTAACAAAAGATGAACTTTACTATTTTTAGTAGCTAATTTTTCAACTACTTTATATGTACCGTCTGGAGACATGTCATCTACAACTAATACCTCTGCGTTTGGCACACTTTTTAAAACATCACAAATTACTTTTTCTATATTAGAAACTTCATTGTATGTTGGAATCATAACTACAGTTTTCATGACGTTGCCCCATAGTTTGTTTGATTTTATTTTTTAACAAGGTAAAATTATATATACTGTTCTATAGCTTCAATTACTTCTTTTGGTTTGATAGCTTTCATACAATTATTCTCTAAATGACATTCTTGTTTATAACATGTAATACAATCTTTTTTACCTTGTATTTTTGTACCTCTAGAGTACACTTCTATTTCATTAATAGATGTAGGTCCAAAAAGCGCTACAACGTTTTTTTTAAGACCTAACGCGGCATGTAAAGCCATTGTGTCACCACATAGGACAGTATTACACAAGTTTATTTGTGCAAAAAAATCTGCAATTGTATTATTTGTTCCAGCAGATATTACATTAGAAATATTCTCTTTTAAAATAGTTTCTATTTCCCTTTCGTCTTGTTTACCACCTAACAATAAAATAACATGCCCTTTTTTTGAGAAATATTCTGCAATTTCAATAAAACTTTCCAAAGTCCACTTTTTTAAGTTCCATCTTTTGCCAGCTCCAGGATTTATGCCTAAAATCTTTTTATTTAAAGATACGTTGTTAGTATCTAAAAACTTTAAAGCTTTTTCTTGTGATTCTTTTTGGAGAGGGACTATTATTTCATAGTCATCCTTTGGCAATGACACAATTTGCGCCATCCAGTGTTGGTATGTAAACAAATTGCTCTTTTTTAATTCGTCATAAACGCTCATTTTAAGCCATTCTTGAGCAGATTGGCTAGAAGCAATAATGTTTCTATTATTATCTAATGTAAAACCTAAAACTTTTGCTTTATTTGATAATTTGGCAAGAGATAAGCTCTCAAAGGCAAGATCTAGATTTATAACAACATCAAAATAGTTGTCTATAAGGAATTTTAGTGTGTTTTCATCATTTGCGACAATATTGTCTATAAATGTATTGTTTTCAAGAACCGCAGCATTCTTGTCGTCAACAATCCAAGATATTACACTTTTTGGATAAAGTTCTTTTAACCCCCAAAGCAAAAACGTGGTTCTTAAAACGTCGCCCATTGCGCCAAGCTTTATAATTAAAATGCGTTTATTTTCTTGTAAATTTGAAATTTTTTTGTAGTCATTGCACTGGTTGCATAAAATGCCACTATTTTTCTGATAAAAACAAGGTCTATCTAGTGGAAAATTTAAGCAGTCGGTATTTACTGTAAAGTTTTTCATATCTCGGTATTCTTAAAGAACTCCAATATCCACACTTGATTCTACTATATCTCTAACGTTTCTATATCTGCTTACCATCGCTTCAGAATTAATATTGGCATCACCTAAAAGTCCCACAAATAATTTCTCTTGTTCTACCAAATCTTCATCATAATGTAAAGTATCCACCATCTTTGCTATAAACCTATACTCCAATCAAATTCCATTGCAGCTTGAGCTTTAGCCATTTTTTCAAGCCTTGTCATGTAATCTTTATCTTGCTCGCCATCTTTTTGTTCATTCTTTTCTTTAAAAGATTCGCTATTGAACAATACTCCATGATTTACTCTTTTGAAACTCACCAAAATCATTCTCTTAGTAAATCTCAAGAATATCACAACTCTTTCATTAAAATATTTCCCCATCTAGGGAATCTTAATGGATTTGAAAACTGATAGGATATTTGGTACAAAAGCATATAAAATCCCTTTTTTGCCTCAAAGCCGGTCAAGTCAGGTTCTAAAACTACATTTACGCTGCTTAAGATATAGCTTTAACGTTCTTCATTAGTTCCATTAATGCTGTGGTGGAGATAAAGTTATTAAACAAGAATATCAATCAGGATGTTGCTAAGAGAATTAAAAAGTTGTACTTGAAAACATCAAACAACCCAAGTTGGTATTGTAGATATAGGTAGGAAAGTAGTTTGAAGAAGGAGTAGATATTTTTACAAATTTATCAGACATTTTTTGATTTTAGATTGACAGATTCCTTATAAGTGCAAGTATGCAAATGAAGATAGCAGCAATGACACCAGAGAAAGCAAGAAGAGACTTTGTTAGTGACCGTAGAGACGCGTTTAAGGATGGGATGGAGAAAGGGATGGACAAGGGTAGAGAAGAGGGGAGGGTTGAAATAGCGAAAAATCTCTTAAAATTAGGGATAGATATGGACTTGATTGCTAAAAGTACTGAATTGTCACTTACTGAAATAAAAGCTCTTAAAAAATGACTATGTCATCTTTTTTAGTCTTTTCTTGTACTTAATATTAAACTAGTACCAAAGGAATGTCGTTTATATACACTTTGTGGAGCATTTTTAGAAAGTCTACCTTCTCATCAAAATTCTTGATGCCTGATATATAGGGTTAATCATCATTATGCCGCATTAATATCTTTCTGCAAAGTTTGTTGCAAAGTTTGTAGTAAGTTCTGACTGCGTTCCCCTTATTGCACAAATCCAACTGCTGCTCTCCATATTCGTTAATTGTGACTTTAACAAAGTTCTCGCCATTATTAGTCTTAGCTATTCTGATGCTTGGGCTCTTATTTATCAAGCGCACCAGGATTTAAACCTACTATCTTTCCGTCACTATTTTTAATGCTATTTTCATTAATAAACTTTTTAGCTTGGTCTGAATGACCACTTTCGTCATAAATTTTTTGTATAATTTCTACTCTTGGTTTGCCTGCAACTTTTTGAGTTAACAACTCTAGTCTTGGCATCAAAGCGTCAGCATTAAGGTATCCTGAATTTTCAAATACTGATTTTAAGTTTGGTATACACAGATTTCAATATTAGCTCAGGTTTTACATACATTGAAATAAACTCTTTACTTACACTATTGTCACCATCAAGCATCACGTACTTTTATTAGCATAACTTGATAGACATTTCAAGAAAATAGTAAAATTTAATCGTGTTAAATTCGTGTCCTTGAATTCTATGGGGAGTTTATGGAAAAGATTTTCAACAAAAAGAACACGTTCTTTTTGGTTAGTTTTATAATTTTACTTAAAATCTTTTTATCTGCAACTACTTCCCTTCACCCAGACGAAGCATATTATTGGCTTTGGTCAAAGCGATTAGCATTTGGATATTATGATCATCCACCTATGGTTGCGTGGTTTATAAAAATTACTACGCTATTATCAAACTCCGAGCTTGCTGTTAGATTTTTTTCTATAATTGTAACAGTAATGTTAAGTATTTTGGTATGGAAGTTTGCGAAAAAATTGTTTCATGAAGATGAAACAGTTGCTTCTGCTTCTGTTATTGTTTTAAACACGTTGCCCCTTACGTTGGTTGGCTCTATAATAATTACGCCTGATACGCCTGCTTTTCTGTTTTTTGCGTTTGCTGTGTACTATCAATGGAGCTTAATAGAGTCCAGCAAAACAAAATATTGGTACATAACAGGTTTCTTCCTTGGATTATCGTTTCTTTCAAAGTATACTGCAATTTTGTTTGTGCTAAGTTTGGCTGTGTATATGTTGTTAGACGGAAAATTAAAATGGCTGAAAAATAAACATTTTTATTTTATGTTCGTTATATCTTTTATAATTTTTTTGCCCGTTATTATTTGGAACTCTCACAATGAATGGATTTCTTTTACTTTTCAATTTAACCATGGATTGTCTGGCAATAAATTACATTTAAATTATCTGTTTGAATATTTGGGTTCGCAATGTTTAATAGTAGGCCCGTTTGTTTTTGTTTCAGGTATCGTTGCTTCTATATACTATTTAAAATCTAAAAATATATCATATCATCATAAGCATAGGTTCTTATTTTCTTTTTCTTTTCCCATAATAGCCATATTTATAGTTACTGCACTAAAGAGCTACCCTGGTGCCAATTGGCCTGCATTTGCTTATTTTGCTTTTAGTATAATGGTTGCCCAGTATTTACTTTCTTCAAAATCTAAACTTAGAAGGAAGGTTCTTTTAGTTGGGCTGGCCTTCAATTTTGTAGTTTCAATATTTTTAGGTTTACATATAAAGTATGCATTATTCCCTATTTACAGATTCTCTAAGAAAGCTGCAATTGCTGATGCAACAAATTGGTTTACAGGCTGGCAAGAGTTAGGTAATAATATTTTACATAGAGATGTTAAATATGCGGTAACAAATTCTCATCAATGGGGAGCTGTAATAGCTTACTATACAAAAGGCAAAATAGGTGTTGTAGTAGATAACGATAGACAAAATCAGTTTGCATACTGGAGTCTCCCTAAAGATTTAGAAATTTCAAAAACTGCAATAGTAAAAATTGACAACCATCTAGATGAAGACTTTAATTCTATAGAGAATGCAGAAGTTATAAATGTTAAAAGAAACGGTGGCCCAATACGTCAATACGCTGTCATAGAGACAAATGGTTATAAAGTTAAAGGCAAGAAAAATCAAAAAAAATAGTATAATTTTACATATGTTGGTATAAAGTTTTTAAAGTGTTAGTTTTAAACATTACGAAGTATCAACTGCTATGGATTTACGTCCATAGCTTGAAATCAGAATGCAAGCTCCGCTTGTCCCAATTAAAAAGACGACTTGGGAATTTGTTTCCTCTGCGGACGTAAGTCCGCAACTTCCAAGCAGTTTTCTTGTGAAAAGGTTTGTGTTTTAAAATGAAAAAAGTTTACCTTGCATTTTTATGGCATCAACATCAGCCAGTTTATAAAAATCCTATCACAGGAATTTATGAACTTCCTTGGGTAATGGTGCATGCAACTAAAGACTATTACGATATGGTTGCAATATTAGATAATTATCCAAAAATCAAGTCAAACATAAATCTAGCCCCTTCACTGCTTATTCAGCTTGAAGAGTATGCTTCTGGAAAAGCAAAAGATAAGTTTTTGGAAGTAACTTTAAAAGAAGAAGACAAATTTTTTGTTTTAAGCAACTTTTTTATGACTAATTGGGACACAATGATTGCTCCATATAATAGGTACAATGAACTTTTGGGAAAAAGAGGTAGAGAGACTTTTAAAAATGATGAAATTAAAAATGTCTGTAAAACATTTACTGTAGAAGATTTCAGAGATTTACAGGTTTGGTTTAACTTGTCTTGGACAGATCCATATTGGCGTAAAAATGACGACTTTATAGCTTATCTATATAGCAAATCTAGAAATTTTACAGAAGAAGAAAAAAACAAACTTATACAAAAACACACTGAAATTTGTGGTATGGTTGTAAAAAAACATAAAGAGTTGCAAGACAGAGGACAAATTGACGTTTCTGTAACGCCGTTTTATCATCCAATACTTCCCCTTTTGTGCGATACAAACTCTGCCCTTGAATCAACGCCAAAAATTAACCTTCCATCTAAAAGGTTTGCTTATCCTGAAGACGCTTTATGGCATATAAGCAATGCCGTATCTTACTATCTATGAAAATCTTTTTGGCAGAAAGCCTTTAGGAATGTGGCCATCTGAAGGGTCTGTATCTAATGTTGCAGTTGAACTAATTAGCGATGCAGGCTTAAAATGGATAGCTACAGACGAGGCAGTTTTGTTCAATAGTGTAAAACACCTTAATGGAGATAGAAGACATTTGTTTAAACCATTTAAATTGAATATTAACGGCAAAAACTTAAATATAATATTTAGAGACCATAGTCTATCTGATTCTATAGGTTTTGTCTACTCAAAATGGAATCCACAAGATGCTGCTAATGATTTTATAAACAAAGTAAAAAATATAGGCGAATATGCTTCTAGTATTTATGAAGCTCCGTTGGTTTCTGTTATTTTAGATGGAGACAATTGTTGGGAACATTATTTAAATGATGGTTGGAATTTTTTACAAGCGTTGTATGAAAGATTAAGCGCCGAGCCTGACATAGAAACTGTAAGAATAAGCCAGTACCTTGAAAAATTTCCGCCCAGTGATACGATAACGAATTTAACTGCAGGGTCGTGGATCAATGGAAATTTTGGTGTTTGGATAGGGCACCCAGAAGATAATCTTTCTTGGGATATATGGCTGTTACAAGGGTCTTCATTCAAAATTATTTTAACCAACACCCAGAGCTTAAAGGAACAGATATAGAAAAAGATGTTTTAGATAAAGATAACTTACATATTGCTCAAGGTTCAGATTGGAACTGGTGGTACGGAGATGACCATTCTTCTAGCAGTGATAGTAAGTTTGACTTTATTTATAGGCAACATTGTAATAAAAATATACAAGATTTTAGGACAAGATGTGCCAGCTGTTTTTTATAAAGCTATAAAAAGTACCCAAAACAAGCAGAACAAAATTGTAAAACCGCAAGATTTTATATCCCCAAAAATTGATGGAACTATTACTGATTTTTTTGAGTGGAAAAATTCAAGGTACTATGAAATTGGGCATGCTGGTGATTCTATGCACCAAACTTCTACAATATTAAAGTCTTTTAACTTTGGATTTGATATTAAAAATTTCTATTTAAAACTTGCTTTAAATGAACAAAATATAGTAAAATTATTAGAAGAGTATACTTTTAACTTGATATTTATTAGACCTGTAGAAGTGAAAGTTGTTTTAAAAATTGCCACAAACAAACACACAAAAAAGTATCACTATTGTGCATAATGGCAAGGAAAGCATTGCTCAACTTGCAAAATCTGTTTTCGGGAAAAGTGTAGAAATGTCTATACCCTTTGAAACTTTTAATTTCCCTTCCAATTACGATAACATTGAATTTGTAGTTAGTGTTGACGAAAAATCTTATGAAGTCGAAAGATGGCCGTATCAATCTTCTATTGTAATACCTCCCCAAGTGAAAATTTAAATTTTTCAAAGTGGTCATTGTAAACAGTAATAATTTAATATTATTTATAGGGTTGAGAAAATATGTAATTTAAAGAGTTTACTATAAAAAGGAAAAAGTACATTGGTTTTGAAACTGATATGTTAACAAAGACAATATATTAGGATTAAAATCCCCAGAAGATGTGATAGGGAAAACAGATTATGATTTATTATGGAAATCTGCTGCTAATACTTTAAGAGAAACAGATCAAAGAATTATGCAAACTAAAGTTCCTGAAGAAGTTATAGAAACTCCTACTATTGCAAATGGCAAAACTATTGTAATGTTAACAAAGAAATCTCCACTTTAGGATGATAAGAACAATATAGTTGGTATTGTAGGGGCTTCAATAGACATAACAGATCGAAAAAAAGCAGAGAAATTAGAACAAAAATTATACAACATGGCAAATAACGTAGTTCATGATATATTTTCCCCTATATCATCTTTAAAAATATTTCAATTTATGTGTGCTGGTAAACTATCTAAAGAGGAAAAAAAGATTTTGGATTTATCTATTATAAAGTATAGAAACCATGTCTAAAGCTTTAATGGCTAAGCATGCATCTATAAAATCTAGAAAATATGGAACATTCCCTCCTGTTATAAAGAATAAAGATGAATATATATCGTTGGGTTTAAGTTTAGATAGTATAGTGGAAATTAAAAAATATGAATATAAAATGCATAATATAAAAATTAACTATTATCCGGACACAACAGATGCTTTGGGGCATATAAAAGGGAACTCTTCTCTATATTTCTAGAATGATGTCAAATATAATAAATAATGCTGTGGAATCGTTACAAAACAAAGAAAAAGGCACAGTAGATATCGGGTATGTTGTAAAAAAGGAGACCAAGTAAAAGTTTATGTAAAGGACAATGGACAAGGCATGCCAAAAACAATGGTAGAAAACTTGCTAAGCTGTCAATAAGTTATAACGACAAAAGAAAATGGACAGGGTTTAGGATTTAAACAAGTAATGCAAACTTTAAAAGATATGGATGCACAAATAATAATTAACAGTCAAGAAAATGTAGGCACTGAGATAAATTTGACATTTAGACTTATAAACAAGAAAGATGTGTGATTAGTATAAATTTCATTACACTTAGAGGCCAATATGCAAGATTACATCAAATACTTTATAGAAGCAGTTTTTGGAGTAGGAATGTTTGTAAATGCTGTATTATTTTTGCCTCAAGCTATTAAATTATACAAAACAAAAAGTAGTAAAGGTATATCACTTATAACGTTTAGTGGTTTTAATATAATCCAGTTGTCTAGTGTTTTACATGGATATATCCACAAAGACTACATTTTTATGTTCGGAATGCTTGTAAGCCTGTTTTTTTGCGGGAGCATTAGCTTTTTAATTATTTATTATAAGATAAAATATACTACAAAATAGGTTTGACTGACCTGCCATCACACTATCAAAGAGATTAGTTGCACATTGTATAAGTCTAGATAGCAAACTGACTTAACTGGTTTTAGAGTTAAAGTTAGAAATCAGTTTTTATTTTTTTCAAATCTTTTCGCTAAAAATAACCCTAACTCAAACAATAGAAGGTGGGTAAACCAAGCAAAATTTGACTTAACACGTCCGGAGGAGTTAAAGTTAAGATTGCAGATAATATTAATATAGTCACGAATATAAGCTCTTTTAGAAGATAAAAAAGAGCGTTGTGCTATGTTAAACCTAACACAAACCATAAATGCTTTGCATTCATAAGGAAAGCTGACAGCTAAAGCTACAGTAAATGCCATTTTAAGGTGTATTACAAAAACTTCCATAGGAGAAAAATAGTTCAAAAAACTTATTTCTTCTGGACAACTCCATTTAACTAGGAATCTTTTATGCGTGGAGTTATAAAAAATGATGGGATGTATAGTAAAAAAATCGCCGCAAGACATTTAATAATGGTCTTACGAAGTTCTTGAAAATGAAACAAAAAAGATTGCGATTTGCTCAATTGTTCCGCACTTGCTCCACATTCTGTATTATCTGTAACTGTTACACAACGAGAAATTATAAGCTCAGCAATTCCTCTTCTATACGGCAAAGTTTTTTTGCTTGAGGTCGTTGAAGTGTTTCGTAAAGATTTTTGTCGTTTGCACGAAGTATTTTACCACCAGCTTCTTGAATAGCTTGTTGTTGCCACTATTTTTATAAGAAGACTTCCAGTCGTTGAGAGTGTGATCAGAAAATAACACTTCTGATGCCCAAGCTGACCTTGCTTGACGGACAATCTCGCCAACAAGTATTTGTATTTGCTTCATGTTCTGGGCCAGAGCCAAAAGAAATATTAGGCTTTATACCAACTTTCTGCCCTGGTTTAACGAAAGTTTGTATTCCGCCAAAAGCATTATACCTTTTCTAAACATTTCAACAGGTGTACCATCTCTAACACCAACAAGATCAGGAGAAGAAATACTTTTTGAATTTTGAGCACAAATAGTTTTGGGAAGTTTTGTTGCAATTGCTGTTACTGCTGCAACTTTTACTATAGACTTTAAGAAGTCCCTTCTGTTCATACTCTTCCTTCATAGGAAATAAACAGACATCATGAACGATCTACTTTATCATTATTATAAAATCCAAAAGAGGCAATTTCCCCCACCCACCTGTAATGTGAGAACGTAGATGCTTAGCGTCATCACCAGAATTAGTGCCGTTTTTAAATTTTGTTTTGACTATCTATGCGATTTTAACTTGTATGTGCCCTAATATTTTTTTTGTCCAGTCGGCAAAAAATATCGGTATATTTAGCAAATTTCCGTCTTTTTTAAAATTATTTAACGAATATCTTAGACGGATTTGCGGACTGTATTCTTTATCATACTCCGCAAGACTTTTTGACGCTGTGTTTGCGGCTGATTTTACTTCTATGGGAATAATGTCTACTCCGTTTTGCAAGATAAAATCAACTTCCGCCTTGCCCTGCGAAACCCAGTATCTCGGTTTAACTTCAAATTGATTAACCAAAGATTGCAGAACAAAATTTTCTGTCAGCGCGTCTTTAAATTCAATAAACAAATTATTGTTAAGCAAAACAGCTTCTGAAGGGAGCTTAGCTAGTTTTCTAAGCAATCCGATATCGGAAAGGTATATTTTAAAAGTGGTTAAATCATCATATGCGCTTAAGGGCAAAGCTGGCTTTGAAATGCAAAAAATTCTGTAAATCAACCCGCTATGCTAAAGCCAAAGCAGAGCGTCTTCATATTCCCTTGCTCTCGCACCTGGTTTTATCAACTTATAAATAAATTTTCTGTTTTCTTTGGATAATTGCGACGGAACTGAATTCCATATAGCCGAAATCCGCACGATACCGGCGGTTTGAATATGCTTGGCAAAATTCAGAGAGTATGAATTCAAAATATCCTGTAATTTTTCCTCAACCGCGCTTATGCCAGAATTTTCAAACATTCGGATATTGCTGCAGGCATTCCACCGGAAATCTGATATTTTTGATATGTATGCGTCTTTAAATTTTGAAAATATGATTTGTGGCATATTTTCTACGGCAGAAATGTTTTCTGCATATGAATACAATTCCTTAGAATATTTCGCCAGAAACTCCTTAAAGGTTACCGGATATAAATGCATAAAATTAACTTTGCCAACTGGAAACGAATCTCCTTTAGACAAAGAAACGCCAAGCAGTGAGCCAGCGCAAACAATACGAAAATTCGGTGCATTCTCCGCAAAATATTTTAGGCTGTTTAATGCTTTGTTGCATTCTTGTATCTCATCAAAAATTATAAGAGTATTTGGGGGATCAATCGGAACATTGGTATAAAAAGAAAGCCTTTTTATCAGTCTTTGCGGGTCTTTTGTTTCTTCAAATTCTTTTTTTAATTCTTCGGTTTCATCAAAATTGAAATAAGCATTCCATTTAAAGTTTCTTTTTCCAAATTCCTTCATAGCAAACGTTTTGCCGGTTTGACTGACGTGCTCCTTGGATTATTAAAGGCAAACGATTGGTAAAATTCTTCCATTGCTCTAATTTTGCAAAAATTTCTCTTTCAATAAACATTCTTTCTCTACTTTGTTCTATTTTATGCCATCTTTTACACTTTTATTAACCAAAAGTAGTGTAATATAAAAAGATTAATAAGTCAAACCGCAGCTTTATCTCTTTATAATGTGCACAAGGATAGTAACTTATTTACACATAATATATAAAAGAAGTCCTTTTAAGCCACTACTAAGACAGGCTATTAAAACAAAAAATAGAAAAACAAAATTGAAGAGACAATAAACAAAGATATAAAAATTACTGTTGTAGATACTGGCAGTAAAATAATCATAGTTGCCAATGAAGAAAATAAGGAACAAAACGAACAGCTTACAAAAGCCGTGTTAAAAGCATATAAGTGGAACAAAAAATTAAAAGAAAGTTTTACATTCAGCCTAAAAACAATATGCGAAGAAGAGGATATTAAAAAGATATGTGGATAAAGTTTTAAAACTTACATGTTTATCTCCCAAAATAATACAGAGTATATTGAATGGGACACAACCTAAAGTTAACCAATATAAAAACTACAGACTGGAAAGAGCAGGAAAAACACCTCTTAAGCACTTAGTTCTTTTTAAAATATTTTATTGAAACTACTAAAGTGGTGGGAGGAACATATTCTTGTGTATTAGTTCAACTATGAAATGATATCATTTTCAATCTTCAGCATATCATCAATAAACTTGACATTTCTACAGATACCTGTAAAAGAATTTACCAGAGGCGTTTATGGATTGGAACAATGATGTTTTATCGGAAAAGTTTATGAAATTACAGTATCTGCTTCACAAGATGCATTTACATAAATTTGCGGATGAGGGCCCTATGGGTAATCCCGTGCGCGGGCTGCCCGACATTGTATGCTTATGAAAAAATTCTAAAGCATGTTAAGCCTTTGGTTGAGTTTGCTAAAGCTGATAAAATTCATTTTTCAATTTGTATGGAACCTTATGCCCGTTCGCTAAAAAATATAAACAGATTATTGAAGAAGCATATCCGAATATGGAAGTTGTTATGGGGACTGACTCCAAACCCGGACATCCAGATGAGACGATGAAAAACATTTTCCACAGGCTTTTGACTGAGAATAAGCATGGAATAACGGAAGAATTTAGCACCGTATTAGAAAAAGCTAGACAAATGAAAAACAAATAGGGAGACTGAAAAGCAGATAGAGAAGGCTCTGAGAGGAAAGTTATAGAAAAACTACCGACTAGGCATAAAAAAAATATCACAGTTTAGAGGTGACGTTCTCTAAACGGCGATACTAAATGGCAGAGAGATAGGGACTCCTCCTTCGAACCCCATCGCAAAGCCAAATAGTTGGCTTTGCCCATGCCCCTAATAACTTACACTACCATTTCAATTAATACTGGCCCTAAAAGTATACGGAGAGATAGGGATTCGAACCCTAGTTACCATTTTGAGTAAACAGTCTTTCCAGGACTGCGCCTTAAACCGCTCGGCCATCTCTCCTCTTTTATTTTTCAAGCAACAATAATATTACATAACCTTCTACTTTCTAGGGTGGAAACGCTTCTTGCCAGGAGGCGGTTCCGGGGCACTCACTCCTCGCGCCCGCCGCACACTCGTGCTCCTTATTCGTCCCACTGCGGCCTTCTCGGCCATCTCTTCTTTAACTATATACAAATGGGTTATACCTTTTTTATACCCTTCTACATAATATTGCTAAACTACTTCTTGGAACGTTACCACTTGCACAAACACCTTTGTTATCTTCTATCTACGCTCCTAGCACTTTTTTAATTCTTAAGCTTAAGCTATCAATTATACTTAAATTGGACAGAAAATCAAAACTAGTCCATATTTAAATCATTTTTAACAATTAAATGACTGTAAAAAAGTAAAGTCTAAAGCTGAACTCAACCCAATCAACAAGCTCGCAGAAGCCACCTTATTTAAAGTTTAAGATAAAGATTTACAAAATCTTTTTAAATTATGTTTATGAAAAACAAGCACACAGAATACAAAGAGAGCTTAACCGATGACTTGGAAAAAGAAGTTGTCGCTTTTCTTAATTCAACAGGTGGCGGATTCAGATTGGCATTAAAGATAACAGTCATATAATAGATATTTCTAATCCTGATAAAGTGCAGCTAAAAATTAAAGACAGATTGATAAATAATATTCGTCCAAGTATTATGGGATTGTTTGATATTTTGACAAAAGAGCAAGACGGCAAAACAACAATAATCGTTAATGTTGCAGGCAGAGCAGAAACTCCGTATTACATAAAGCAAAAAGGACGGTCGGAAGCAGGTTGTTTTGTCCGTATAGGCAGTTCCTCTCAACCTATGACAGAAGATATGATAAATAAACTGATGTCAAAAAGACATCATTTATCTTTAGCAAATATAGTTTCCCGTCATCAAGATCTTGAATTTGAGCAACTGACAAAAAATATAATCACGTTGCAAATTGTTTGCAAATAATAACAATTTGGAGCGTCGCTAAAAGATTTGGATTTAAAATGTTTTGCATTTTCAAAACTCAATATAAATGTTTCAGAATTACTGAACAACTTAAAACGAAGTGAAGTTTAGACGAAATCTAAATGAGTCGGAGTAAAAATGGAGCTAAGGGGGATTGAACCCCTGCCCTCTTGCATGCCATGCAAGCGCTCTCCCAGCTGAGCTATAGCCCCAATATACACACTCATTTACTTTTCAATAAACCTCCCCGTCAGGGGCAAGACCCTGTTCCGGGGTGCTCACTCTTCTCGCACCCGCCGCACACTTGTGCTCCTTATTCGTTCCACTGCGGCCCTCTTGTACAACTAACTATTTCATATCTTTGCCAATGAAGCAATTATACCTAAATTCGATGTGAAATTTAAATCTAAACATTTAGGACAATTAAATTTTTACCTGATTTGACCGGATTTAAGAGAACAAAGACAATGAAGTTATAGAGCATGCTTTAAACAGAGCAATAAAACCTGCCACGGTTGCAGAATATAAAATACATTTAACTGACAAAAAATTATTGCAAGAAAAATTAAAAGAACTTTTGAAAATTCAAATTTGAAGATAAAACAACACAAATTAAAGTATATGCCTAGAGAAATATCTATTATTTTAACGAGAAATTTTACAATATTGCTAAATATTGAACTTGTATTGAGCAGTTATGTGATATAACCTATAACAAATCACAAACCTTCCATGCTGGCAAGTTCCATCTGTTTTAAGAAGTCTTTATTAGATTTTGAATTGCGTAAACGTTTACTAAGTTCTTCCATAACTTCTATAGAATTCATCGAGTTCATCCATTTTCTTATTATCCACATTTTATTTTTCTCATCTTCGTTTAATAGCAATTCTTCTTTTCTAGTGCCTGAACGCAGTAAGTCTATAGCAGGAAAAATTCTTCTATCTGCAAGCTTTCTGTCCAAATAAATCTCACAATTACCTGTACCTTTAAATTCTTCAAATATAACATCGTCCATTCTACTGCCAGTTTCAACAAGCGCTGTGCCTATAATTGTAAGACTACCGCCTTCTTCTATGTTTCTGGCTGCACCAAAAAACCTTTTGGGCCGTTGAAGCGCATTAGAATCTAATCCGCCTGAAAGAACTCTTCCACTTGAAGGTATGGCCGTGTTATATGCTCTAGCAAGCCTTGTAATAGAGTCTAACAACACAACTACATCTCTGCCATTTTCTACTATTCTTTTAGCTTTTTCTATTACCATCTCTGCAACTTGAATATGTCTGTCTGAAGGTTCATCAAAAGTTGAAGAAATAACTTCACCTTTAACAGAACGTTGCATATCTGTAACTTCTTCTGGTCTTTCATCTATAAGCAACACCATAAGTGTAATGTCAGGATTGTTCTCTGTTATAGCATTTGCTATTTTCTGTAAAAGGACTGTTTTTCCAGTTCTAGGAGCAGCATTAATTAAAACTCTTTGCCCTTTACCAATAGGGACTAGCATATCTATAACTCTTGTAGGCACTTCTTCTTTTTTTGTTTCCAAAACTATTTTCTCGTTCGGATAAAGAGGAGTTAAATTATCAAAAAGGACTCTATCTCTTATATGATCTAGATCTTCTTGTCCGTTAATTGATTTCACTTGAAGTAATGCGAAATATCGTTCTTGTTGAGCTTGAGGTGGACGAACATACCCTGCAACAGTGTCACCTTTTCTTAGAGCAAATTTCTTAATTTGGGAAGGAGATATATATATATCGTCTGGACCTGGAAGATAATTGTAGTCTGGAGAACGTAAAAAACCAAAACCGTCAGGCAAAATTTCTAAGACACCTTCATCATAAACTAGTTTATTGGCTTTTGATTGAGCTTCAAAAATTTGCGCTATAAGTTCTTGTTTTCTTAACCCTGCAACGTTGTTAAGTTTTAAATTTTTTGCAATTTCTACCAATTCTGCCATAGTACGCTTAGATAAAACTGACACATTCATAGGCCTATCTTTTCCCATTAACTCCCTCCAACGTTCTAAAGCTGTCAAAACTCTTTGATTGTTCTTTGCAAATAGGATTATTATAATTGATTTTTCCTGCATGTTAAATTGAATTGATTTAAATCAACAATTATAGACTTGAAAAACTCTTATTACGTAGATTAAGCTAATTTATAGTATATTATTTTAAGTTATATGTCAACAACTTATATAAACTTATAATATTATTTTTTAACTTTTGTTTTGTTCCAGAGTTGTCTATAACAAAATCTGCTAGTTCCATTTTTTTTTCTATAGGAATTTGGGACTGTATTCTTCTTTTGACTTCTTGCGTATTCAAAGTGTCTCTAATAGCAAGTCTGGTTACTTCTATTTTATAAGGAGCCCATACCACAACAATTTTATCGCAAATTCTGTCTAACCCTACTTCAAAAAGAAGTGGAGCGTTTATAATTATTAAGCTCTGTTTATATTTTTCTGCTAAAACAATTTCGTTAATACAAGAAATTATGTAAGCATGCAATATCTTTTCTACTTTTAGTTTTGCTTGCTTGTTTGAAAAAACAATATCACCTAACTTTTTTCTGTCTAAAGAACCATCTAAAAGTAAAATATTTTCGCCAAATTCTTTTACTAAATCATTGAAAGCCGGCAGACCTTTCTTTGTTAACTCTTTAGATATTAAGTCTGCGTCTATGCAATAAGCTCCTAACTCTTGCAAATATTTTGCACTTTCAGTCTTGCCAGTAGCAATACCACCAGTCAACCCCACTATCATTAACACTCCAAACCCTCAAATTTCGAAAAAATCAACTATTAAAATACCCATATTTTTGCATTTGGCCCCAATTAGCACCAACTTTTATATCTACAAACAACGGCACTTTTAAACTAACAACATTTTCCATTTTTTCTTTTATAAGAGAAATTAAGTTTTCTTTTTCTTTTTTGGGGACCTCAAAAAGAAGGTCATCATGAACTTGAAGTAACATTAAAGATTTGCGATTATTTTTTTTAAGTTCTTTGTAAATGTTTATCATTGCAATTTTTATTATGTCTGCAGAGCTTCCCTGCACAGGCATATTTAAAGCAATTCTTTCACCTGCATTTTTTATTCTTGTTATCGGTGATGTAAGTTCTGGCATGTACCTCATCCTGCCTGTTATAGTACACACATACCCTCTTTTTAAAGCTTGGCTAACAACTTGACTCATCCAAAGTTTTACACCTTCATATCTTGCAAGATAGTTGTCTATGTACTCTTTTGCTTGCAGTATGTTAACGTTCAACTGTCTTGAAAGACCAAAAGGCGATATCCCATAGACTATTCCAAAATTAATCGCTTTTGCTGCACTTCTTAAATTTTCTGGTAATGGCTCTGGTTCTGGTATATTAAAAATTTCCCTTGCTGTAGCGTTGTGAATATCTGCTCCGTTATTAAAGTCCTCTATAAGTTTTTTATCTCCTGAAAGGTGGGCTAAGACTCTTAAGTCTATTTGAGAGTAGTCTGCAGAAACAAAAACTGTTTCTTCTTTAGCTATAAAAACTTTCCTAAACTTTTTACCGTATGTAGACTTTATAGGAATATTTTGCAAATTCGGCTCTGTAGAAGAAAGTCGTCCTGTAGTTGTAATAGCTTGATTAAAAACAGTATGAATTCTGTCTCCATAATAAGCACAATAGTTTGTTATTGGGTCTATGTACGTGCTTTTTATTTTCTGCAATTCTCTATACTTTAAGATCTCAGATGCGATTTTATACGATGAAAGTTCTAACAACACTTCTTCGTCTGTAGAATATCCTGTTTTTGTTTTTTTAATGATAGGGAGCTGGAGCTTTTCAAACATTATATTTGCAAGCTGTCTTGGAGAGTTAATATTAAATTCTTTGTCAGCAATTTTATATATTTCATGTTCACTTTTTTTAAGTTCTAAGACTATTTGCTCATTAAATTTATGCAAAAAAGAATGGTCCACTTTTATACCAGCTATTTCCATCTCTGAAAGAACTTCAATTAAAGGCATTTCTATGTCAAAAAAGAGATTTGTTAGTTTATTTTTTTCAATTTGGCTATAAAAAACTTTGTAAATTGTAAACGCCAAACAAGAAACTGTGCTTGCATACTTTGCACAAAATTCTGCAGGAGCGTCAGCAAAAATAACTTTTCTTATGTTTTTAGCAAGATATGCGTCATCAACATGAAAGTTTAAATATTTTTTTGCAATATCAAAAATATCGTGCGACTCTTGAGAGTTTAAACAATAAGCCGCTAACATAGTGTCAAAAAACATGTTGTTTGACGTTATCTTGTTAGTACTGTATATGTTTCTTTCTTGTTTTAAATCGTGACCTATTATTTTTATTTCAACCGAAATAAAAATAGGCTTAAAAATTGATTCAAATTCTTTTAAAGTAATTTGCCAAGCAGTTAAGTCACTATGCCCTATAGGGAAATAAAAAGATTTTATGTTTTTTTCATGCTCTATAGACAAACTAACACCAACTATTTGAGCTTTTAAAGAATCTTGTAAAGAAGTTACCGTTTTTAATGAAAATATTTTTGTTTCCTGTATAAGAGATGCTATTTCAGTGGCTTTTTGTATTGAAGAAACAACTTCAAAACTGATTTCAAAAGAATTGTTTAATTGCGAATCTTTTTCTTGATTTGATTTCATATTACTGTTTACTTTTGGACTAACTTTCTCTATTAAACTTTTAAACTCGTACTTTTCAAAAAAAGAAATTGCTTTATCTAAATTTAAGTTTTTAGTTCGAAAGTCTTCCAAATTATATTCTAAAGGTACATCTTTTTTTAGTTCTACCAACTTTTTGCTAAGCAAAGCACTATCCCGATATTGGCACAATAGTTTGCCAACATTGCCCTTTATAGAACTAGCATTCTTTAAAATATTTTCTAACGTGTTATATTCTTGTACAAGTTTTATTGCTGTTTTTTCGCCAATACCTTTTATGCCTGGCACATTATCAACACTGTCTCCCATCAAAGACAGCATGTCTACAATTTGGACAGGAGAAATGCCATACTTTTCTACAACTTTATTATCATCGTACATTACATCTTTGGAATCGTTCCAAACTAAAACATTTTGACTATTATCAACAAGCTGTAAAATATCTTTATCGCCAGTTACTATAACAGTTTCAACGTTGTTTTGCTTATTTTTTTCTACAAGAGTTGCGATTAAGTCGTCAGACTCGTAACCTTTTATTTCTATCTTTTTAATATCTAAACCGTCGACGACTTCCCTTGCTATGGGCATTTGGCTTATAAGACCAACTTCTAGAGGCTTTCTGTTTGCTTTGTACTCTACAAATATTTGATGTCTAAAATTTTTTGACGGGAAATCAAAACAAACAATCATAAAGTCCGGTTTAAAGTTATTTTTTATTTTAAATAGCAATTTTATAAAACCGTAAACTGCATTAACCTGCTGATTGTTAGTAGTAGTAAGCGGCGGCAAAGCATGATATGCTCTATGTATATAAGCGTTGCCATCTATTATAAAAAATCTTTTCATAAAGTTTCTAAGTAGTGCCCTGCACTTACTGCTGCTTGAGCTCCATCTGAAGTTGCAGTTACTACTTGTCTTAACTGCTTTTTTCTTACATCTCCACAAGCAAAAATCCCAGCAATAGAAGTGCACATATTTTCGTCTGTAATAACATACCCCTCATCATCTAACGAAATGTTTGTAATAAAGTCTGTGTTTGGCAATAAACCTATAAAAACAAAAACACCATTTGCGTTTAGTTCTTGCACTTGACTTGTTTTAATATTAGTTATTCTTATTTTTTCTATAGAACTTGTACCAACAATTTCGTTAGGTACACTATTATACACTATAGAAATATTATTGTAAGATAACAGTCTTTCTTGTAAAATTTTTGCTGCTTTTAAAGAATCTTTTCTGTGCACAATTATTACATTTTTGGCAAACTTGGATAAATATATAGCTTCTTGAATAGCAGAATCCCCGCCACCTATAACAACCACATCTTTATCCTTATAAAATGGAGCGTCGCAGGTAGCGCAAAAAGATACACCTTTACCTATAAAAGCAGACTCGCCGGGAATGTTCATTTTTTTTACGTGCGTGCCTGAAGCTATAATAATCGTTTTTGTTTGATAAGAACCATTTACCGTTACAACATTTTTTATGTTCCCAACTTGTACACTTACAACTTCATCATAAATTATTTCTGTGCCAAATTCTTTGGCTTGTTCTTCCAATTTTAAAGCAAGAGCGAACCCGTTTATTCCGCCATTAAAGCCAGGATAATTTTCAAGCAGGTCGGTAACAATCATTTGTCCACCGCAACCATTTTTTTCTATTAATAAAGTGTTAAGCCTTGCTCTAGAAGAATAAATAGCTGCTGCAAGACCAGCAGGGCCAGCTCCTATAATTATAACATCATATACCATGTCTACACCCTTTCTTAGAAATTAAAGGACTTTTAAAGCACACTGTCTATTAATTTTTTTAGATCGTTTTTAGACCTAAAACCTACCACTCTTTGGATTACATTACCACCCTTAAATAATATTAAACATGGAATAGATGCAATTTGGTATTGGCTAGACAAAGACATGTTTGCATCGGTATTTACTTTAACAACTTTTGCTTTACCTTCGTACTCTGCAGCAATCTCATCTATAACTGGAGAAAGCATTTTACAAGGGCCGCACCAAGGTGCCCAAAAGTCTACTAAAACTGGTTTTTGTGAAGACAACACTTCTTGAGAAAAAGTACTTTCATTAACTTCAATTGCCATAACAGCCTCCCTAACTTACACAAACTTATAAAAACTCACAATACTTTAACACTTAATTTGCTTGAGTTTAAACACTCAAGATGCGCTTTTTGGAATTCTCAATTCTTTACTATTTAAAAGTTTTGCCAACTTTTAAGGTTCTGCCTAAAACAAAAGACCATGCAGACATTATAGGTTTATTTTCAGGTTGGAGTCTTGTAACTAATATTTTTCCTACCGCACATGCAATGGTAAACCCTACATTTTTTTCTATAGAAACAACTGTCCCATAATTATTATTTTTAGATTCTTCATCTACAATTTCAAAATCTAAAAATTTAACTCTTTTACTTTTTGCACAATTTTCAATAAACGTTGAGTAAACTCCAGGCCAAAGGTATAAGCCCCTAAACTGGTTGTATAGTTGTTTAGCACTTTTTGACCAATCTATTAAACCATCTTCCTTCTTAAATGTCGGTGCAAAAGTGGGCTCTCCTTGAGGTATTATTACAATTTTTTCACTTTTTAACAATGATAAAGTTTGGTCCATAACTTCTACGCCTATAGGGACCAACTTATTAAATAGAGTTTGTGCATTGTCCTTTTTTTCTATGTCAACAGACCTTTGCACTAAAATATTGCCTGCGTCTAAACCATCTTCAATGTAAAAAGACGTTACACCTGTTTTTGTTTCCCCGTTAAGCAAAGCATGCTGTACAGGTGCTGCTCCCCTATATTTTGGCAACAGAGAAAAATGTATATTAAAAGTCCTATATTTTGGTAAAGCAAAGATATTTCTTGGTATAAGTTTCCCATAAGACACTGCAATGCCAACATCTGCGTTAAAGTTTTTTATAGTTTCTTGCACGTCTTGAGCAAACTTTAAAGACTGAATAAATTTTATACTTTTTTCTATAGCAAAAATCTTGACTGCAGGACTTACAATACGCTGCCCTCTTAATGCAGGTTTGTCTGGCATTGTTACAATAAAAAGTTCGTGTCCACTACTATATAGATGTTCAAGATAAAATTTAGATATAGAAGCTGTACCAAAAAATAAAACTTTCACCAGTTGCCTGCTTTCTTTTTTCTTTTTATTTCTTTTTCTATCACTTTTCTTTTAAAATCTGGCAAATAGTCTATAAAAAGTTTCGCATCTAAATGGTCTACTTCGTGTTGAATAGCCACAGCAAGAACCCCTTGAGCTTTAACTTCTTTTTTGCTGCCATCCAAATCCGTATAATTAGCAATAACTTTATCAAAACGCTTTACCTTTTCATAAAATTCAGGAATAGACAAACATCCTTCATTTAGAATCTTTTTATCTTCTCCAAAAACAATTTCTGGGTTAATCATAACTATTGGCGATTTCTGATCTTGACTTACATCTATAACACAAAACCTTAAAAGTTGCCCTACTTGAGGTGCAGCAAGACCAACACCTTTAGCAAAGTACATTGTTTCTACCATATCTTTAGCAAGTAACTTTATGTCTTTGGTTATTTTGTCAACATGTTTAGATTTTTGCCTTAAAATTTTGCTACCGTACTTTTCTATATTTAATATTGCCATAACTGCATTAGTTTATCATTTTGTATTAAAAAGTTTCAATTATTCCTATACTAATTGTTATTTAATGGACCATCCTCTATACTTAGCAATTTTTTTCTAAAGACGATTTTAAACGTTCTTTCCTCTCCCCAGTCTCATAAGTATTTACTTCATTCATCCATTATGATGATGTCCTAAATATTTTCTGCACGGTTTTTGGTCTGATCCAGGATTTGTCCTTGGTCTTGGTCTTTTTTGTGTACCATCAAAAGCAGCAGATCTTGCATCCAACCTTGCTATTAAATTTTGTGCAGCTACCTCAGGTGCTACAACAGACGTTTCTGAAGACGGAGCAATTATACTTTCTCTTTTCACTACACTATTATCAGTCTTACTACAACTACACAATACATAGCTACATAAGCAAAAAAACCTATTAACAATTTATCCATCATTTTCATTCTCCTTTACTTACTTTATATTAAACAAATTCGAGTACCTGATTATTATAATACCTGACTTGACCAGTTGGTCCGGCTCTCTCACCCTAATATTTTTATGTGTAAATTCCTAATTCCCATTAAACTCGGTCAAGCCAGGTATTACAATTTTAATTCAATTAATATAAAGGTGTAATATGGAAATGTGAAAGAATTGTAAATTTATAAGAATATTATCATGAACTTGGTTTTACTTGTGTCTTGGTCTTTTTTTGAAACGATTGAAGGATTTGCTCATAAAAAGTTGAGATAGGAATATTAATCCTGTAATTATTTCTGTGTTAAGTCTCAATAACAACTAAATTGTCACTGTGGATAACTTCTTCCACAATGTCTATTATCCCTTTCATTGCTTGTGTCTTCTTACCTTTTACTTTTTCAATATCTTTACTATCATAATTAGTAAGCCCTCTAGCAAAGTGTTTCCCTGTTTGCGCATTTGCAATATTTATAGTATCACCCCTTTTAAAAGTACCACTGACTTTTGTTATCCCTACAGCTAAAAGACTTTTACCTTTACTAGTTAAAAAGTTTTCAGCATTCTGGTCAACATAAATTGTTCCTTTAGGCTTTTTACTAAAAGCTATCCACGATTTTTTCGCTTCTAACCGCTTTTTTGAAGCTATTATGCTTGTTCCCACCTGTTTGCCTAAAATTATATCCTTTAACAAACTTATCTTTATACCGTTTGTAATTATTGTGTCTACACCTGAACTAGCAGCAATCTTTGCAGCTGCTATCTTTGCCCTCATCCCTCCAACACCTTTACCACTAGATGATACAGGGTTTGCAAATTTTTCAACTTCTTTTGTAATATGCTCTATTCTAGAAACTAATAACGACGTTTTTGGATCACCATTGTAAAAGCCGTCAACATCAGTAAAAATTACGAGTTTGTCCGCATTCACTGCTAAAGCTACTAAAGCTGACAACGTGTCATTATCCCCAAAATCAATTTCGTCAATTGAAACTGAGTCATTTTCATTAATTATAGGTATTACTTTGTTTTCAATTAAAGCATTTAAAGTGTTGCGAACATTTAAATAGTTTGTGCGCCTGTCAAAAACTTCTCTTGTAAGTAGAATCTGTGCAACAATATTATTATAACTTGCAAACGCTTTAGAGTAAACGTTCATAAGTAAAGGTTGCCCAATTGCTGCAAAAGCTTGTTTTTCCCTTAAGGTTTTTTGATCGTTTTTTATACGTAAATGGGCTTTTCCTGCGCCTATAGCACCAGAGCTTACAATTAAAATTTCATGTCCATCATTACGTAAAACAGATATTTCTTTTGCTAAATCGTAAATATATCCTTCATTTAACAAACCTTCTTTTGTCGTTAGAGTGCTTGTACCAACTTTTATAACTATTCTCATGTAAAATACTAATTTCCTATAAATTTAAATCTCAACTAAACAATATATACAACTATAATATTTCTCTTAGGTAGGCTTACAAAAAAAGATTTTTTTGCTCATCAAAAGTTATTCCGCTTAAATCCTTATTAGCAAATTAAAAATTATACTTTTAATTGTTCCAGCAAAATCTTGTTTACTAATTGTGGGTTTGCTTTTCCTTTAGATTTTTTCATTACAAGACCAACAATTGCTCCAATAGCTCTTTCTTTACCAGCTTTAAATTCCGCTACAGCTTTAGGGCTTTCCGCTATTGCTTCTTGGCAAAGTTTTATAATTTCTGACTCGCCTGAGATTTGCGTTAAGCCTTTTTCTTTTACTACCAGTTCAGGGTCAGATGATTTTTCGTACATGTCTTCAAAAATTGTTTTTGCTATTTTGCCTGAAATTGTACCATTCAAAATTAAATCTATAAGTTTTGCCAAGTTTTTGCTAGAAATGGGAGACTGTGATATGTCTATTTTTGATGCATTAAGCTTTGCACTAAGTTCTGTAGCAATCCAGTTTGCTAAGGGTTTAGCAGACAGCTTTTTATCTTTAGAACTATTCAAGGCTTCTTCATAAAAATCTGCAGTTTGCCTACTAGAAGTTAAATAACTCGCATCATAGTCTGACAAAGAATAATCGTTTGTAAATCTTTGCTTTTTAGCTTTTGGAAGTTCTGGTAATTGAGTGCGTAGGTCCTCAACAAAAGAGTCCGGCAAATTAAAAGGTACTAAGTCCGGCTCTGGGAAATATCTATAATCTAACGCACCTTCTTTTGAACGCATTGACTTTGTTACACCTTCTTGTGCTTCCCAAAGCCTTGTTTCTTGCACTAGTTTACCGCCTGACTCAAGCACTTCTTTTTGCCTTTTGACTTCGTAAGTTATTGTTTCTTTTACACCAGTCATCGAGTTAATATTTTTAACTTCTACTCTAGTACCAAACTCTTTTTGCCCTACAGGGCGTATGCTTACATTTACATCACAACGCATTTTACCTTCTTCCATACTACATTCAGAAGTGTCTAAATATGTAACTATATTTTTTAACTCTGTTAAAAATTCAAAAACTTCTTCTGGAGAGTTAAGTTCTGGCTCTGTGACAAGCTCCATAAGACCAACGCTGGCTCTGTTTAAATCTAGTAAAGAATAGTCTAACTTTCTGTTACCTATTTCGTGCACTAGTTTGCCAGCATCTTCTTCAAGATGTATTCTTGCTATGTTTATAACTTTTTCTTTCCCTTCAACACTTATTGCAAGTTTCCCTTTAGAACATAACGGAGGTTCTGATTGTGTTATTTGATAATTTTTTGGTACGTCTGGATAAAAGTACTGCTTTCTTGCAAAAGTGCATTGTTTATTTATCATACAATCTAAAGCAAGCCCTGTTTTAATTATAGCTTCTACAGCTTTTTTGTTTAATATTGGGATTGCTCCTGGTTGAGAAGTGCAAACAAAACAGGTGTTTGCGTTAGGTTCACCACCAAACTGTGTAGAGCACTCACAAAACACTTTTGACTTTGTGTTAATTTGCATATGCACCTCAAGCCCAACTACTGTTTCATAATTAGCCATTTATTTATTCCTTAAACATTTATAACAGTTTCAACCTTATTAAAGTGTTGGGTATCTATCAACATCAAAATTAGCAATTTTTTCAAACGCGTTAGCTACTTTAAAAAGTTTTGCGTCAGAAAATCGTGTTCCCATAAAGTGTACTCCCATAGGCATACCATTTGAAGTAAAACTACAAGGCACTGTAATCCCTGGAAGACCAGCTAGGTTTGCTGCTATAAGGAAAATGTCACACTCTTCAGAAAGCATTTCTCCAAACTTTACAGGCATTTGTAAAGTAGCAGGCGTAAATATAAAGTCACACTGTTTATAAGCTTGCTCTATTTGGTCTATGAGTAATGTCCTTACTTGTTGAGCTTGGTGATAACATCTATGATAATTTTTTGCACCTAAAACATACGTGCCAAACAATATTCTCTTTTTTACTTCATAACCTAAAGACTCTCCACGAGATTTTGCGTATTGATCGTTTAAACTAACACTGTTTGGAGATCTGTACCCGTAACGTATCCCATCAAATGTAGCAATATTTGCAGAAACTTCTGCACACATAATAACTTTATATAAAGCAGGAATGTACTTATAAGCTGGAATGTCAACTTCTACGACTTGGACGTTTTCTGTTTTTAGTTTATTTACAGTTTCATTAAAATATTTTGTTATTTCCAGATCTGTTTTATAGTCGAAAAGTTGTTTAGGAATACCTATTTTTAAAGTTTTTAAAACGGCTAGCTCGTTTAACCCGTTAGTGTAGTCTATCCACTCATTAGGCTGGCAAACTGGATCCCTGTAATCCTTACCTGCTATAACACTTGTAAGCAAGGCTGCATCCATTACATTTTTTGTAAAAGTGCCTATTTGATCAAAAGAAGACGCTAAAGCGCAAGCTCCATACCTACTTATAAGTCCATAAGAAGGTTTGTATCCTACTATCCCACAAAAACCTGCTGGCTGCCTTATAGAACCGCCAGTGTCTGAACCTAAAGCAAAAGGAACCATCCCTGCACTTACTGCTGCAGCACTACCACCAGAAGAGCCGCCCGGAATGCATTCTATGTTCCAAGGATTAGCGGTTTTTTGGTAAGCAGAAGTTTCTGTAGAACCGCCCATAGCAAACTCGTCCATATTTGTCCTACCAACAAAAATTGCGCCTGCTTCTTTTAATTTTTCTATAACTGTAGCATTGTAAGGAGAAACATATCGCTTTAAATATTTTGATGCAGACGTCATACTTTCACCTTTTACCATAATATTGTCTTTTATGGCTATAGGTACACCTTCAAGAAGGCCATACTTTTTGTTCTCTTTTTTATCAACTTGCTGAGCTTGACGCAAAGCGCTTTCTTCGTTTAACTTTAAAAAAGCTTTAACTTTAAAATCTACTTCTTTTATACGACTAAAACACTCTTTTACCACATCTACACTTTTTACTTTTTGTGAACAAATTCTTCTCCTTAACTCTTTAGCTCTAATCATAACTTAAAACCACTTTTTCTTTTTAAAATATATTAACATAACAATTATCGTAACAAGCATTATTCCTATCGCAAAAAACCAGCTTCCTTTTTGTCCAAAAAAAGAATATTCAGGGAAAATAACGTTCATGCCGTAATAACCTGAAACAATAAGTACTGGCATTACAATTGTAGCTATAACTGTAAGAAATTTCATAACTTCGGTAAGTTTTACCGTAACGCTTGACATATAAACTTCTATCAAACTTACAATCATTTGGCTTCGCATAATTATTGCTTGGTTCATCCTTGCACACTGAGTGTAAATGCCGCGAAAATATACAAGATATTCTCTTGCGATTAAATTGTTGTTTGCCCTAGTAAAATAAACATAAGAAGCTTGTTGAGATTCTGCTATTTTGCGCATAGCAAAAACCACCTTTTTTGTGTCTAAAATATCTTCCATATTTTCTGTTTCTGGATCTTCAAGAACCTCGTCTTCTAAACTTTCCATCTTGTCGTCAATTTTTTCTAAAGTAAACTCGTAACTAGAAACAACTTTATTAAAAACATTGTAAAGTAAATTCTCTAAACTTTTCATTTCAACTTGAGGACGCGCTTTTGCTTTTTCCAAGAGAGTTTCAAGAAAAAATAGTTCTTCTGTGTGCACAGTAACCAAAAACCCTTTACCTACAAAAAAGTTAAGTTCATAGATACTATCTTCAAAATCTTGATAATAATTTGGTTTAAGCTGTATCCCATGGATAGCACCAAAAACGTAGTTTTCAAACTCTTCTATTTTTGGATAATACTGAGGAAAAAGGCAATCTTCTATGGACATTTCATGAAAATGAAAAGTTTCCGAAAGAAGATTTGTTTCTTGATGAGTTATCTCGTGATTTTCTAAGTGAATGTCTATCCATACAAGATCTAACTTATTATTCTTATTATTATAATCTTGCTCTATTTTTAAGGCATTGCGTTCTGTAACAATTGTGCCGTTTTTAAAGTAAATTGCTCTTATCATTGCGCCTCTATAACTTTTTTAATTTTATAAAAAGTGCCTTCTCTTTCAGGAGCTCCATTAAGCATTTGATCTATTGTTTCTCTAGGGCAAGGCTTTACGATATCTTCTCTCCACACATTTCTAAGTTCAGTAACGTGCGTAGTAGGTTTTAGTGTAGCGACATTAGGTTCTTGCAAAATTTCTATATATTCAAACATAGAATTTATGTCTTTAAGATACTTTTCTTTCTCTTCGTCTTTAATGTCTATCCTTGCTAAAAAAGCAGTAGTTTCAAGTTCTTCTTTTAACATAAGCACTCCTAAATGTAGTACATTGACAAAATTGTACAAAAATACTTATTTTTTAACAATATTTTTAGCATTTTACATATTCTCTCTTAATTTAAGTTTCTTTACCTTACTGCAAACCATTTAACAATTTAGAGTGTTTTAGTTATATTATTTAAAACATAAAAAAAAGCTATTTGTAAAATTAATACAAAAAATAGTAGTATCCCCATTATACAACAACTCTAAGGAACTACTTATGATATACGAGTGCCCTGTTACACAAAATAAAGATGTTTTTGAACAAAACCTTGGCAAGATTTCAAAAATTGCTAAGTCAGGCAACAAAATTATCAAAACTGTTAATTTAGAAAGATCCGCACTTAAAAAGTTGGAGCATTTAATAAAAGCTGTTTTTAGATGTTTTTTCAATTGTTTATGTTTGATATTTCAAAAAAATAATAAAGGGAATTTTTATATTGCTTTTATTATAAATGGGGGTATTGGCGACACTATTAGACAAATAAGTATTATCAGCGAAATTGTAAAAATGTTTCCAAACATTGTAATTGATATTTATACTAACAGAGAGTTACATTTCTTATTCAAAGGAATAAAAAAAGTAAGATTTTTCTTTGAAATCGATTTAATTGTTTTAACTAAAAGAAAATATGACATAATTTATAAACCTATGGTTGTATATAAAACCTCTTCAATAGAACAAGAGATTCTATTCAACACAAAAAATAAAGCTGAAAGTAATAAAATTCAAAGCAATATTAGAGCTTATAAAGATAAATTTTTATCTTCCCCAAACAACAACTTACATCATATTTCCATATCAAAAGCTGCATCTGGAGTTGACAATATAGAAGACATATCGCTAACCCTCAATTTCAACCCTGTACCATTAGAAAAGCTTGGCATAACAAAAAGTTTAAAGTATATAACTTTTAATTACGGTACTGGGGGAGAAGGTTCTAACGCCGACCCTAAATGTTGGCCTAGGCAACATTGGGAAACTTTATTGAAAATATTACAAAAAAATTTAAAAGGAGTGACTATTGTTCAGTTAGGAGTCTCAACTTACAATTTTAGTGGCACTAACATAATAAACGCAACTTGTAAAACTTCTTTTAATGAGCTTTGCACAATACTTAAGAATTCGTTACTCCATATAGATGTAGACGGTGCTTGTATACATATTGCAAAGGCTATAGGTACTAAAGCTATTACTCTGTTTGGCCCAACATCTGCTAAAATTACAGGATATCCAGAAAATATAAACATAACTTCTTCTTTGTGTAGAGACTGTTACCATATATTTGATCACCAATTTTGGGGAAGATGCGCTCTTGGTTATGAAAACTCTTTGTGCATGAATTCTATTTCTCCAGAGTTTGTAGCACATAAAGCAATAGAATATATAAATAGTGTAAGTAAATAAAGTTTCTCTTGGTTGTATACTCATAACATAAATAGCATATTTTACTTTTATAAAAAGGAGCGCATATCTTGAAGTATAACTTTAACAGAATTATTAAAAGAACAAACACAAATTCTATACGAATAGCTAGCCACTCTTACTTGCAAACATAAAGCTGCTTTAAACAATTTGTTTAAAGCGCTAAAATTAAAAAAACTAATATGAGGATTCTTTTATTAAAAGTTTACTTGAGGAACTATAACATCTCTCTTAGTTAGCGGTCTGACTAATGATATGCCCTCTAAAGACTTACACCTACTTAACGCTACATATAATTGACCAGGAGCAAAAGCACCGTATTCCATATCTATAACTACATTATCAAAAGTTTTGCCTTGACTTTTGTGTATCGTAACTGCCCATGACAGTTTTAGTGGATACTGACTAAAAAATCCTGCGCTTTCTGTTTCTATTTGTTCTTCTTTCTCGTTCCACTTATATTTAAACAATTCCCATTTATAAGGTTCCACGGCTTCTGTCCTACCGTTTGGAAATTTTACATATATAAATATTTTGTCTGAAGAAGTTCCATTTCGTATATCTTCAACTATACCTACGCTACCATTAACCCATCTACACTTAGTATCATTATTTAACATCATGACTTGCGCACCTTTCTTTATTATAAGGTTACGTTCTGCAGGCAAAATTTTAGAGTTTTCGTCAATATTTTCTGTTTGAGCAGAAAATATTAAATGTTCTGCTTTTATTTGCGAAAGATATCTGTTGTTTATTAAAGTTGCTTTTTTGTTGGTTGTTGTAAGACAAACTGACATTTTGCTATCTAAAACTTTTTTGCACACTCGAGCGTTCAACTTTAGAAATTCTTCATCGCTAGTTGTGCCATTGCGCACACTGTTTAGCAATGATAGAAAACTGTTATCTTGTTGTCTGTACACTTTACTTAATTCTACTTTATGAAGTACACAGTTTTGCAATGAATATGCACTTAAAAAGTATGGAGATTTATACACAGAACTAAAAATGTTGCGTTCTTCTCTCTTTACCACAGGAGGAAGTTGTTTTAAGTCCCCAATAAACACCATTTGGACACCACCAAAAGACTGCTGATGTTTTTGCCTGTTTAATCTTAAAAATTTATCTATACAATCTAAAAGATCGCACCTTAACATCGAAGCTTCGTCTATGATAATAGTTTCAACTTTTTTGTATATGGATTTTTCAGAAAGACTTTTCTTTTTGATTTTTAACAAAGTAGCGTCTGGCTTAAAATGGAAAAAGGAATGGACCGTTTCCCCTCCGCAATTAAGAGCAGCAACACCTGTAGGAGCAAGAACCACTGTTTTTTTATGAGTGTGAGTAATATAATAATATAAAAAAGTAGTTTTTCCTGTACCTGCATTACCTGTAACAAAAACACAGTCCTCGCTTTTTTCTATTAAATCAAAAGCTATCTTAAATTCTTTGTTTATTTCAATTTTGTTTTGTATCATTTTTCACTCTTTAATTACTAGTGTGTCCATATGCTAATTATTTTAACTATCCTCTTCTCTTCCAATACTTGGTGAACTAACCTATGTTGTTTGTTTATTCTACTTGAATATTGTTCCTTAAAAAATAATATAATAAAGCGTATAAGGCGTTGGACGATTGACACAATTATAGGGCTTAATGCCCGTGCATATCACAATCTCCAACGCCTCTAGGTAATTGCTTGATGGGTTATTTCCTTATGAGGCTTGTGAACAATTGTAAGCTAAGCTTATTACCATTTTTAAAGGAGACTTTTATGTCTAATCCCCTTATACGCTCATTTTGTCGGTATTGATGTTTCTAAAGCTAAATTTGATGTCTTCCTATCAAAGAACAATTCTCTTTTGTCTTTTTCCAATGCCATTTTTGGTATTAATTCTTTGCTTAAATCTATTTCCCCTTCTGCCGATTCTTTAGTTTTAAAGGATTTAATGTCCATAGAGCTCAAGGTCCTAAAGTACGACTTTTCATTTCAAGCTCTGGCCAAAATGCCAAATCCGACAAAATTGACGCTAAAATGCTTACCATCTATGGACAAAAAATGCAAGAATCTTTACGCTTACATCAGCCCTCCAACAATCAACTTCAAGAACTTATTAGCCACCACAAAGATATCAAAGATATGTTACAAAAAGAAAATAATCGTAAAGAACATTTCTATAATAAATCTGCTAAGCGTTCTATAGATACTATCATTAAAGTCTTACAAAAACAATTACTCTCTATTGAACTAGAAATCAATCATCGCATAGACAATGATCAACAAGAACTCAAAGCTAAAGCTATCTCTTGGGTTAAATCTGTGGCAAAAAAACTACTATGACCTTATTAGCTGCCTTACCTGAACTTGGCCTTATTAATCGTAGGCAAATTGCTGCTTTGGCTGGCCTTGCCCCTTTTGCTAACAACTCTGGCTCTTCTTCCCTTGGTAGACCTCTTGTTAAGCGTTCTCTCTTTATGTGTGCCCTTGTTGCTATAAACATAACTCCCTTTTAAAGGCTTTTTATCATCATCTTCTTAACAACGACAAGCTTTAAATGGTTGCTATTGTTGCTCTTATGCGTAAACTTTTAATTATTATCAATAATCGCTCTAAAGCTTTTTATGCTCAATCTTCTTTTATATATGCTTAATTTTTTACCTTCTCTTTTTCTAGTGGGTTGATATAT
>JAIRNY010000019.1 GCA_031257835.1 Candidatus Endomicrobiellum cryptotermitis | reverse complement strand
TGATAGTTGTTGGTGGAACAATACTTTATCTTGCTGCAAGAAGTGGTAATAAAGATGGTGCAGCTGGAGTTGTTGAGGGTGTTACAACAGCAGTTGAAGATGTGGGCAGCAAATTAAGTCAACTGCTATGGACTTACGTCCATAGCAGTTGACTGTTAATGTTTTTTGTTTTTAGCGGCGTGTTAAGCGCCGAAAGTTGGAAAGTTTGAAAGGCTTTTATATCGGCGGTACTACAGGTATGGCGGCCGGCAGCGATAACTTTAAAGATAGGGAAAATGCATTAAAAGAGATCACTCCCTCCCTTAGTATAGAGCTTTCTCAGCCAAAGTTTTTTTACGGACTTGAATAGGTTATGAGTCTCCACTAATAAGCGAAAACCAATTATTAGGTGTAAGATAGATGTGGCTATAATTGGCACGATACTATAAGTCTAAAATGCAACTACACAACAGAAGATGAAGGGGAAAAGGGAGAGTTGACATTTAAAAGCAAGATGCAGTCAATCCCTGTAACGGTTTACTATAAATACGAATTTAAAGACTCTAAATTTTCGGTGCTTGGCAGCGTAGGATTAACTATTATTGATATGAAATGGACGAGTACGGATAATTATAATAATACGCAAAGTAAAAGGAGAATGCTTTCAAAATCAAAACGTCACCTCACATAGCAGGAGGGGTGGAATACAGATTTAACAAACTTTTAGCCCTGTCACTTGACTTAAAATACACGATAAATTCAGAAAAAGAGACTTAGGGTTTCAGGGAGTGCTTCCGGTAAGATTTTACGCTTTCTAGTTTTATTTGTTTAATTGAATACTAGTTCCCAGGCAGTCAATGCTGGAATTAACATGTGAAATTCTAAAAGTTCCTAGTAGTTGTCAGATATAAACTTTTAGATTCTGTATAAAAAGGGCAGCAGATATTTACTCTGCTGCCTTTCTTTCTTTATGGCTAAATTAAAACTTTTCTAAAAATTTATAATTAACTATACTTCTTGATGTTTGCTTGTTTTTTAACAATATTAATGGTAGCATTTGATGACGATTGTGTAAGGCAATATTCAAACCAAAACTATCAAAATAAACATGCTAGCTACAACAGCTACTATTGATAAAAGAGAAGAACCAACAAATATTATCTTTTAATAGTATATACATTTGACAGATTGTTAAGATTATTGTTTAATTCACCATCAGCTATTAAGCGTTCTCTGGCAGGTATAAGTGTGAGAAGCTCTAATAATTTAGAGTAATTTTCATGTGTAAAGTTTCCCAACTCCGTATAAGTGCTGGATTTATGCTTTTATGAATTTATATGTTAAAACTTTTGTCCTGCTTTTAAAACAGCGGGACTTTTTGCTTTAACCGATAGTTTTTTATTATAAAATATGGAGACAAAAATGGATACGAAATTTTCAAAAGAAGGGTTAACTTTTGATGATGTTTTGTTAATTCCAAGACATTCAAAAGTACTTCCTAAAGATGTTCAACTAGGGACAAATTTAACTAAAAAAATTAAATTAAATATTCCTTTAATGAGTGCTGGGATGGACACTGTCACAGAATCGAAAATGGCTGTAGCTATTGCTAGAGAAGGTGGAATAGGTATAATACATAAAAATATGTCTATAGAAGCTCAGGCTTCGGAAGTGAATAGAGTTAAAAGAAGTGACAATGGGGTTATATATGACCCTTTTTCTCTAAAGAAAGACAATACCTTAAAAGATGCAAAAGTTTTGGCTGCAAAATATAGAATTTCCGGTGTCCCCATTGTAAATGAGAAGGGAAAACTTATTGGTATTATCACAAATAGAGACATGCGTTTTGAAACTGATGAAACAAAAAAGATTGAAGATGTAATGACAAAAGAAAATCTCGTAATTGCAAAAGTTGGTACTTCTGTGCAGGAAGCAAAAAATATATTGCAAAATAAGAAAATAGAAAAACTTCCTTTAGTAGATGAAACTTTTACTTTGAAAGGCCTTATTACAATTAAAGATATAGAAAAAGCTATACGTTATCCAAATTCAGCCAAAGATGAAAAGGGAAGGCTCCTTGTAGGTGCAGCTTTAGGTATTACTAAAGATTTTTTAGTTAGAGCAAAAGCTTTAGTTGATGTAAATGTAGACGTTTTAGTTATAGATACGGCTCACGGACATAGTCAAGGTGTTCTTGATGCTGTAAAAAAAGTTAAAGAATTTTTTCCAAATGTTCAATTGATAGCAGGTAATATAGCAACTGCTGAAGCTGCAGAGGACTTAATTAAGGCAGGTGCAGATGCAATTAAGGTTGGCATTGGGCCTGGTGCTATATGTACAACAAGAGTTGTTACTGGTGTTGGTGTTCCACAAATTACTGCAATTTATGATTGTTATACAATAGCAAGAAAATATGATATTCCAGTTATCGGTGATGGAGGAATTAAATATTCTGGAGATATATCTAAAGCGATTGCAGCAGGTGCTGATGTCTGTATGATGGGTTCTTTGTTTGCTGGTACAAAAGAAAGTCCAGGAGAAGATATAATTTATAATGGCCGTGCATTTAAATCTTATAGGGGTATGGGTTCTTCATCTGCCATGATGTCTGGCAGTAGTGATAGATATTTTCAAGAAAATACAAAAAAATTAGTAGCAGAGGGTGTTGAAGGTCGTGTACCTTATAGAGGGTCTATTAGTGATGTTGTGTATCAATTAATTGGTGGGTTAAGAGCTGCTATGGGATATTGCGGAGTTGCTAATATGCAAGAACTTAAAGAAAAAAGTCAATTTGTAAAGATAACTTCAGCAGGTCTTATAGAAAGTCATCCTCATGACATATTTATAACCAAAGAAGAAAGTAATTATTCTGGTGGTAAGTGTTATTAAGTATTAACTAAATATTTAATAATGTTTTGTAGAGTTAAAATCTTAAAAACTCCTTTAAATTTTTAAGTTTTGCTAGATTTGGCTGATTTTGTAAAATTCACACATTTTTTACAAAAGGAAGCTTTATTTTGGTAAGAGTAAATGTACAATATGTATATATGCAAACAAAGTTAGATTTATCTAAATGAAAATAGAGGAGAAAAAGAAATATTATGAATAATCAGCAAATTACAGGTTGGAAAGCCGTGTTGTGGCCAATACATAATTTTGAGTTAAAAAAATTTTTACCTATGGCGTTTATGTTTTTATGTATTTTATTTAACTATAGTATGTTAAGGTCTATAAAGGATTCTTTAGTAGTTACATCTCTTGGAGCAGAAGTAATTCCTACAATAAAGTTATGGTTTGTACTACCTTCTGCTATGTTACTTATGTTGATTTATTCTAAGTTAGTAAATGTTTTTAAAAAAGATACAGTTTTTTATATTATAACGCTTTCCTTTGTGGCGTATTTTGCTTTATTTATGACAGTTCTATATCCTTTTCATCATTATCTACAGTTTGATGTTTCAAGTGTTTCTATCCCTTTGGTAAGCGGATTATTGAAACCTATTGGTTCTTGGGTGTTTTCTTCATTTTATGTAATGGCAGAGTTGTGGGGTAGCACAATGATCGGGTTAATGTTTTGGCGTTTTGCTAATGATGTAACTTCCATTAAAGAATCAAGACGTTTTTATGCAATGTTTGGTTTTATTGCAAATGTAGCATTAATAGTGACTGGTCTTATTTTAAAGGTACTAAACAGTAGTGAAGCACATTCTAGTAGTAATCAGTGGAACGCATTGCCATATTTAATGATGGCTACAATAGTAGCTGGGCTTATTGTGGTTGCTTTATATTATCGTTTAAATAACTATATTTTAAAAGATCCTCTTTATTACAATCCTGATGAAATAAAAAAATCTAAAACGAAAGAAAAATTGCCTTTAGTTGATAGTTTTAAATATATTATCAAATCAAAATATTTAGGTTATATAGCGCTTTTAGTAATTTGCTATGGGGTAAGCATAAACTTGGTAGAAGTTGTCTGGAAAGGGCAAGTAAGCTTACTGTATCCAACAAAAGCTGCATATGGTGCGTTTATGGGCAATCTTCAACTTCTTACAGGAATTTGTACAATTATATGTATGCTAATAGGTACGAATATATTACGTATATGTTCTTGGCGTACAGGTGCCTTAATGACTCCAGTTATGATTGCCTTAACCGGGATTATTTTCTTTGGTTTTATTATTTTTAAAGATTTTTTTTCAACTTCGGTTGCAAGCATTGGGCTTACAGTTTTAGATGTTATAGTCTGGGTTGGACTAATTCAAAACCTCCTAGCTAAAGGCGTAAAGTATTCACTTTTTGATCCGACTAAAGAAATGAGCTATATACCTCTGGATGATGAATTAAAATCTAAAGGTAAAGCTGTTGTTGATGTTATTGGCACTCGTGCTGGTAAATCTGGTGGATCTTTAATTTTATATGTGTTGCTCAATATGATATTTGTAGGATCGTCTCTTCTGTCACTTGCAGGAGTAGTAGCAAGTGTGTTTATTGTAATAGTTTTAGTTTGGGTTATTGCTGTTTTTGGGTTGAACAAACAATTTTTAACACTTACATCAAATGAAAATTAAAAATATAAAAATTATATTTTAAAAAGTTAGATAAGTTTATTGTTAAAATTATCATAACTGGTACGAAATATCACTTTTGATTTTGTTTATATTGCGTTCCCCAATTTTATTGTTGGCTTTAAACTTTTACCTAGCTTGCTTAAATTGTACTCTATAATTTAGGGGCAATTCCTGCATAAAGTTTGCGTTCAATAATGCCATCTTTTTGCTCTCTCATTGCCAACCCTACATTGTTGAAAACGGATTATATACAAACTCTTTCCCGTACCATGCGTACCCATGTACCATTACTTCTATTATTTTTTGTGTGTATTAATGCCTCAATTGTACTAAAAGACTGGGGTGGTATCAACTTAATGTAAAATATTAAAATATGTAAGGATATAGTAATATTTTAGACCGACTAAAATAGAGCTGTGTATTAACAGTTGTTGATTTTTAAATAAGTTATCGTCACTGTAGTAAATACATAACATAAGTGTATATATATTACACTTTATTTTTTTATTTTAGAGATTAAGTTAGGAAGTTTAGTTTCCTTGTTAGTACCAAACTTGCAATGGTTTAAGAGAACACGATGGATTTACACATAAAAATATACGGTTATGAGGAAAGCTCCAACCTTATATTTACATATAAATGTGTGGTAAAGAAGGTTTTTTGTTTTTGTTAAGGAGAGTATATTAAAATTGTCGTCTGAACTGTTTTGTTAACGTTTTTTGCTTGATATTTATATATTGTTTGTATTTGCTCTTATGTTTTATTAATCAGGGGAACCCAAAAGGTTAAAGTCGAGTAGAATTGTGTTTATATAATTTTAACGCGTTTACTAAAAGATCTATATCTTTAATGCTATGGCCAGCTGTTAAAGATATTCTTATCCTTGCTTTACTGTTAGGTACAGTTGGCGGCTTTATTGAAGGAGTGTAGATATTGTTTTTTAAAAGATGTAAGGACAATTTTTCAGTGTTTTCAACAGTTTCTGTTATAATTGGAATTATTTGAGATTCAGATTTTCCAATATTAAACCCTAAATCTATTAATTTGCTTTTTAATATTTTTGCATTGTCGTAAAGCGTTTCTCTTCTATTGTCGCTTTTTTTAATAATTTCTAAAGTTTCTATAGCAATAGCTGCAAGAAACGGAGAAATTGCAGTTGTATAAATAAAAGATCTGCATTTGTTTATTAAAAAGTCTATTAATGTTTTAGAGCCACACACAAAGCCGCCCTGTAAAGCAAAAGCTTTTGAAAGAGTACCTATAATTATATCTATTTTGTCAGAAATGCCAAAAGTGTCAGCAAGGCCTTTCCCTTGATTACCAAAAACGCCTGTAGAATGAGCTTCGTCTACCATGCTTACAGCTTTATATTTTTGGCAAAGATTTATAAAATCTTTCATTGGCGTTATGTCCCCATCCATTGAAAAAACAGATTCTGTTATTGCTAGTTTTAAGTTATAATTTTCTGCTCTTTTAAGGACCTTTTCAAGAGAGTTCATATCACAATGTTTGTAAACAAAAATTCTACTGCCTGAAAGTTTTGCCCCGTCCCAAATTGAAGCGTGGTTTAGTTTGTCCATTATTATACATGCATCTTTTTGGTAAGATATCAACGCACTTATAACACCTAAATTTGTTTGGTATCCGCTCGGATATACAAGACATGCTTTTTTGTTTTTAAATAAGGCCAACTTTTCTTCCAATCCTTTATGTACTGAAATATTGCCAGACACAAGTCTAGAAGATGTGGCAGACAGCCCATAAATTTTAATAATATTTATGGCTTTTTTTTCTATTTCTTTATCCCCAGCCAAATCTAAATAATTATTAGATGAAAAATTTATAAAATCTTTTCCTTGAAGTTTTATTTTGGATGTAGGGGAACAATCTACATTTCTTAAAAATCTTTTAAGTCCACTATTTTCCATTTCTGATAATTGTTGTGATAAGAGTTTATTAAACATATTGTTCCCTTTTATGTTTTTTTAAAAATAAAGCACAAGATTGTCCGCCAAACCCAAAAGACAAAACAAGACTAGAGTTGATAGTTCTTGTTTTTGGATTATTTGGCGTGTAATCCAAATTTAAATTTATGTCTGTTTGTGTAAAATTTAAAGTTGGAGGGACAATATTGTTTGCCATAGCAAGTAAAGAAAATATTGTTCCAGCTATTGCAGAAACGCTAAGCATGTGCCCAGTTGCAGCTTTTGTGGAACTTAAAGAAATTTTGCTTGCATTATTAAAAGATTCAAAAACAGCTTTACTTTCATTGTAATCGTTTAATTTAGTTGCAGTCCCATGCATATGTATATAGTCAGGTGTATGGTTTGACACGGTTTTTTTGATTATTTGTGTCATTTTTGAATGGGAACTTATAGATAAAGTATTGTCAGAGTATATACCATTTGAAAAATTTACTATTTCAGCATAAATTTTAGCATTATTTTTTATAGCCTTTTCTAAACTTTCAAGTACGATAAAACCAGCTCCCTCTCCTATTGCAAAACCATCTCTGTCTTTGTCAAAAGGGCTAGGTAAATGTTTTGTTAAAACGCCCATCTTTTTAAATCCTGCTATATAAAGTGGATGTATAGAAGTTTCGCTACAACCACAGACAACAGCATCGTATATCCCATCTTTTATAAGGTTACACCCTTGTATAATTGTTAAAATTCCTGTAGCACACGCTGCAGACACACAAGATAGTGGTCCGTTAAAATAAAAAGTTTGATTTAGTTTTTCTAATAGAGAATATTTAAAAGGGTTAGTAAAAAGGTTTATTTTACTTTCACCTAGACAAAATCCTACCTTTTTATTAGAAAAAGAGTTTGCAATGCTTGCATCTTGTAATGCTTGGCAAATAGCTAACTTTGCCATTTGGTATTGTTTTTTAGTGTCACATACATTTAAATTGCCTACGTTAGCAATATATGCATCAAACTTTTTACTATAGTAAATTTTATGATTACAATTTATTAATTGTTTCCAATTTTCTTCTTTGCCTATGCCTAAGGGGGAAACTATACCTATACCTGTAATTGCTACATTAATGTTACTATTCATTTCATTTTATATTAATCTTGAATCAAAGTTGAATACCTGTCCTGAAACAGTTTTAAGTCCTGATAAAAAAATAATAAAATCAGTGAACTCTTTAATGTCTGTTGTTGTGTTTAGAACACTTTCTTCTTTTATTTTTTTTATATAAGAATCGCTAGCATTGTTGCCCATACTTGTAAAGTGAAACCCTGGCAAGACAGCATTTGCCGTTATCCCAAAATGTCCAGCTTCTATAGAGAGATTTTTAGTAAATGCAATAAGGCCTGCTTTAGAAGCAGAATAATTTGCACTTCCTATAAAAGCTGTGAATGCACGTATAGAAGCTATATTAATTATAGACCCACTCTTACGTTTGCTCATGACTTTTAAAATTTCTTTTGTTGTATAAAATACACCTGTTAGATTAGTATTTATAACAGAAGACCATTTGTCGTTTGCCATTTTTAATATTGTTGATGGATCAGAAATGCCAGCATTGTTTATGAGACAATCAATGCGTCCATGCTCTGCAATAGTAGTTGTAACCAACTTTTTTACGTCCTCATAAACGGAAACATTTGCTTGTATAAACTTAGAATTTTTTAATGTATAATCTGGTTTATTGTTTTTATAACAACCACATATGCTCCATCCAGCTTCAGAAAATGCGATTGCTAAATGTTTTCCTATACCTCTAGATATACCTGTTATTAATATTGTTTTGTTTTGCATAAAACCTCACTATAATGAAATTATACTAAAAATTACACGAAAGAAGTTTTTTAGTATAATCTTAAAGATTACATTATTTTAAATTACTCAAGAGGGATTTGTTATGGATATGGAGAAAGTTTATAATTTTAAAACAGTTGAAGGGAAATGGAGCAAGTATTGGGTAGAAAATAAAGTATTTTCAGCAAAAGTAGACAAAAACAAAAAGCCGTTTACCATAGTTATCCCTCCTGCTAACATTACAGGTTCATTACATATGGGGCATGCTTTAAACACTACTTTACAAGATATTATAATAAGGTTTAAAAAGCTTCAAGGGTACAATACTTTGTGGGTGCCTGGCACTGATCATGGTGGTATTGCTACACAGAATGTAGTTGAAAAACTTTTAAAGAAAAAAGGTATAAATAAATACGAATTAGGCCGTGAAAAGTTTTTAGAAAAGATGTGGCAGTGGAGAAACGAAACAGGTGATACAATATTAAGCCAACTCAAAATGATGGGATGCGGTTTAGATTGGGATAGAGTTGCTTTTACTATGGACGAAAGTCGTTCTAAAGCTGTAAAAAAAGCTTTTATAGAACTATTTAATAAAGGTTTAATATATAGAGGAAAAAGACTTGTCAATTGGTGTACAAGATGCGGTACAGCGCTCTCAGATATAGAAGTTGAGTACGCTGATGAAAAAAGTAGTTTGTGGCATATTAAGTATCCTTTAAAAGATTCTAACGAGTATATTGTTATAGCAACAACTAGGCCAGAAACTATGTTTGGTGATACTACTGTTGCAGTAAACCCTGACGATGACAGATATAAAAAACTTTTAGGGAAAATTGTAATGTTGCCTTTAGTAAATAGAGAAATTAAAATTATTGCAGATTATACTATAGACAAAACTTTTGGTACAGGTGCTCTTAAAGTAACACCTTCTTGCGATGCTGTAGATAATGAAATTGCAAGAAGAAACAATCTTGAAGTTATAGATGTAATAGATATTAATGGAAAATTGATAAATGGTCCAGAAAGTTATAAAGGTTTAACGGTAAAAGAGGCTAGAGAAAAAGTAGTTAAAGAGTTAGAAATAAATGGCCATTTAATAAAAGTAGAAGATTATGATCATAAAGTTGGTAAATGTTATAGATGTTCTACAACAATAGAACCTCTGATGTCAGAGCAATGGTTTTTAGATGTTAGGCAAATGTCTAAAAAAGCAATAGAAGTGGTAGATGAATGTAAAACTATTTTTCATCCAGAATCTTGGAAAAGACCTTACACTTTATGGCTTGAAAATTTAAGAGACTGGTGTATAAGTCGTCAGTTGTGGTGGGGACATAGAATACCTATATATTATTGTGTTGATAAACAAGGCAATAAAACTAATTGTAAACCAATTGCTTCTTTTGAAAAACCAACGCAATGCTTGTGTTGTAAAGGGTCAAATTTTGTTCAAGATGAAGATGTTTTAGATACTTGGTTTTCTTCTGCTTTATGGCCAATTAGTGTTTTTGGTTGGCAAGAAGACAAACATAATGAGGAGTTGAAGTATTTTTATCCAACATCAGTTTTAGCTACAGGTCATGAGATTATATATTTATGGGTAGCTAGAATGGTACAGTTTGGGTTAGAATTCATGAAAGAAGTTCCTTATAGAGATGTCTTTATTCATGGTATTGTAAGGGATAAACATGGCAAAAAGATGTCTAAATCTTTAGGTAATGTGGTGGATCCTAGAGAAATTATGGATAACTATGGTACAGATACTTTAAGATTTGCTTTAGCTTGTGCTGGAGCTCCTGGAAGAGATATCCAAATTTCACAGGAATCGTTTTTATCTGCAAGAAATTTTGCAAACAAAATATGGAACGCCTCAAGGTTTATAATAATGAACTTAGAAGGAATTGAAAATTTAGATGATGAAGATATAACAGCTATAGAACTTTCTGATAAGTGGATTTTAGCAGAACTTTACAAAATGTCTTTAAAAGTAAAAAAAGCTTATGAATCTTACAATATAGACACTGCTTCAAGGACGCTTTATGATTTCTTTTGGGTAAAGTATTGTGATTGGTATATTGAACTTTCCAAAATACGCATGATGTCTGAAGATCTGCAAGCAAAAAAGCAGGTACTTAAAATATTGGCACATGTCCTTAAAGTTATATTGCAGTTGTTGTCGCCTGTTATGCCGTTTATAACTTCAGAGATTTGGCAAATATTAGGAGAAAAAAAGATAATCGCAGAAAGCGAGTTTTTAAATGAGCTTAAAGAAAATGATAAATGTAATATTGAAAAAATGAAATCTTTGCAGGATATAATAATAGCTTTAAGAACTATTAGAAGCAAGATGAACATCTCTCCAGCGCAGCAAATAGAAGCACTATTTAATGTGCTAGATGAAAGTAAGGAAAAAGTTGTAAAGGAAAATGAAAGTTATGTAAAACAGCTTGCAAAACTTAGCTCAATATCTTTTGCAAAAAATATTGTAAGACCAAAAAATTCTGCGTTAGCTGTTGTTAGTGGCTTTGAAATATTTTTACCTTTAGAAGGGCTTATAGACATAGAAAAAGAAAAAACCAGGCTTCTTAAAGACTTAGCTCTTGCAAAACAAGAAATAGAAAAAAGTACTTCTAAGTTGCAAAATGATAATTTTATAAATAGAGCTCCATCTTCAGAAATAGAAAAAATTAAAACTAGACTAAACGAAGCTAACATAAAGCTAGAAAAAGTTAGTGAAAGTTTAAAGTTTTTGGATTAAAATTATGATAAAAAAAATAGTAGTAGCTACTACTAGTAAGTATAAAGAAAGAGAAATAAAAGCATTGTTAAAAGATCTAGATATTGAAGTTATCTCTATGACCGCTTTTGATAAGTATCCTAAAACAATAGAAGATGGAAAAACTATTGAAGATAACGCAATAAAGAAAGCAAAAGAAGCAGCTAAGTTTTTTAATAGTTGGGTTCTTGCAGATGATACTGGTCTTGAGGTAGATTGTTTAAATGGCGAGCCTGGAGTTTTTAGTGCTAGATATGCTGGAGAAGGTTGTCATTTTGCGGATAATATTAGTAAGTTACTTTATGTTTTAAAAGATGTTCCGTTTGAAAAAAGAACTGCACGGTTTAGAACAGTTATTGCAATTGCTAGCCCTAATGGGCAGTTGTGCTTGTCAAGAGGACAGATATATGGTATAATTAGCCTTACAGAAAAAGGACAATATAATTTTGGGTATGATCCGATCTTTTATATTCCTAAATACAATAAAACTTTTGCAGAGTTAACGCCTGATATTAAAAATACAATAAGCCATAGGGCAAAAGCTTTGCAACAAGTTAAAGGTTACTTAACCAATTATAAACAAACCGGGAAGTAGCGTAATTGGCTATCGCGCCTGCTTTGGGAGCAGGAGGTTGTGGGTTCAAGTCCCGCCTTCCCGATGTTATTATTTTTGTATTTGAGTGAACCTAAAAAGTCCTGTGCTCTGCTAATTAAGGATTTTTATATTAATAAATTTTTTTAGAATATTAAGTATGATGACAACAAACAACAAACAACAAACAACATTAGTTGACATAGCTTTTTGTTTTGATGTAAATCAATTTATACAGGCAATGGTGGCTATCACTAGTCTTTTATGCAATGCGAATAAGACAACAAGATATAAATTGTATTTAGTTTGTCCGAAGGGGATGTATCGGACAGAATTTATAGAATATTTAAATTCATTATCCTATGACTTTGAATATAAAATTCTCGATGTAAATCTAGAGTTATTTAATAAAGGTTATTGTGGTAAAAATGCTTATTGGTCAAAAGCAATATTTTATAGATTGCAGTTACCAAACTTATTACCAGATGTTAAAAAAATTATCTATGCTGATTCTGATATTATATTTCTAGATGACTTAGCAGTTTTAACATCTATTGATATAAACGGAAAGTTAGTATTAGGTGTAAAAGATACAGCAACCCTTAAAGAAGAAATTCCTAAAAGGAAAATACCAATTCATGTGAGTTATATTTGTTCTGGATTTATAGTAATGAATCTGGAATTGATGCGTGAGTTAAATTTAGTTTATAAGTGGAATATTTTGTCTCTCAATAAGTATTATTTCCCCGATCAAGATATTATTAATATAACGTGTGAAGGGAAAATTGGATTTTTGCCACCTAAATACAACTCATATTTACCAATGTCTCATAATTTTGTGCAGAAAATGATGGATGAGCAAATATGGACAAAAGAAGAAGTTAACGAAATGTTATATAAACCTGTTGTATATCATTTCGTTGGTTGGGAGAAACCTTGGCAAAGTCGTAGAGAAAATAAGATTATGGATATTTTGTGGTGGAAATATGCAAAAATAACCCCATATTTTGGAATTTTAAACCAAGATTATATAACTAATCATATGAGGTATGAGTCAAATCGGTTCAGTGTACTGTTTAATAGAAAAATAAAATTGTTTGATAAAATTCCTATTATATTTTTAAAGCGTAGAGGTAATAGATGGGTATGGTATTTATTTAAGATATTTCCTTTATGGTCAATAAAGGTGGATTAAAAATGAAAATAGATTATTGGTTGCAAAAATTATGGTAAAAAAGGAGAAGAGAGGATAAAAATATGAATTTTTCAGTTGATATTGTATATTTGTGGTCCTCTAGTTCTGAGACGAGATTGCGTTTATGGCAAGAGTATGTTGCAAAGGAAAACAGTACGGAAATAACAGAACATAGAGAAAACTTTTCGTTAAGCAGAATATCGGAGAATGATGAAATAAGATACGCACTGCGCTCTATATTCAAAAATATGAATTGGATTAGAAATGTTTATATTATAAGTGCCGATGAATATCCGCAATGGCTGAACTTATCTAATCCCCGTGTAAAATTGGTAAATACAAGCGACATAATTGATAGACAATACCTTCCTGTGTTTAATTCCAATCTGATAGAAGGAAATGTATATAAAATTAAAGGCTTGTCAGAACAATTTTTGATGTCGTGTGATGATTTGTTGGTTATGCTGCCAACGGACAGAGATTTTTTCTTTGACGAGTACAATCGTCCGATTTACAGGATCAAACAATCTACTTCTAAAAAACGAAGCCCTTATCTCTTGCATGTTGATTTTTGTAACCAAATGGCATATTTGGCTACTGGCAAAGATTGGCCGACCCGTATAGCAACATATCATGGAATACAGCCTCATTCATTGAAATCAATTACAAAAACCGTAACAAATTCATTTTTAACTCCATATTATAAATTGATGCAAAGCCACAGATTTAGAAAAATAACAGATATGAACCATCTGTTGTTTGCTTTGGTTGGCGAATCAAGGGGAGAATATTGGGTGAAGATGTCGGAGATTCACGAATATATTAAAAGTAAAGAAGGAACGTGGTTCAAAAATCCAAATTGGCTTGGTGATATTCGTATGATTATAGAAACAGATATTCATTGGTATAACAAAATAAACGGCGTTCGCCAAATAGGTGTTCAGTCATATGATGGAGATAAGATTACGGGTTTAGAGGTTTATAGGGAAATCCAAAGACATTTTATGAACAAATGGTTCCCCGAAAAATCTGAATTTGAAATTTAGAAATCTATTTTAGAACTCCTTAGTGGTTTTAATTACTTGTCGGGTGGCGTGGAGATCCTGGTGTTTATGATGAACCTCAACATATAAAGCAGGGGAAAGTAACATTAAAATTGCTTGAATCTATGGGGATTCCATACGAAATACTTTCAAGCGATGAAAATGAAGTATTAAAGCAGATAAACACATGTTTTGATTTTATATCTAAAAATAGTGCATCATATGCTTTGCTAGTAAGAAAAGGTACTTTTGATTCTTATTCTTCAAAAAATATTCAGAAAAAAAATACGGAATTAATGAGCAGAGAAGAAGCTATAGAAGAATTTATAAAAGTTTCAGGTAAAGATGAAATATTTTTCTCTACAACAGGAATGGCATCGCGAGAGTTATATGAAATACGAGACAAGTATAAAATGAACCACTCTCATGATTTTTTGACAGTAGGTTCAATGGGGCATACTTCACATATAGCCTTGGAAAAACCTGATAAAAAAATAACTGTTATAGATGGCGATGATGCAGTTCTTATGCATATGGGAGCTCTGCCGGCAATTGGATCAAAAAAAATAAATAATTTTAGACATATAGTATTAAACAATGTTGCACATGATAGTGTTGGAGGTCAACCAACAATTGCTCAACACATAAATCTTTGCGAAATAGCACGTGCTAGTGGATATCAATATTGCTATAAGGTAAAATCCAAAGAAGAACTTATAAAAGTTCTTTCAGATTCACAAAAATATTCTGTTTTTATTGAGGTATTAGTTAGAAAGGGCGCAAGAAAAGATCTTGGAAGACCAAAGACAAGCCCTATTGAAACAAAAATAGCATTAATGAGAAATTTGCTGTAGTAGAGCTAATGGACACAAAGGTTTGTGTCATAATACCTGTATATAACACAGAAGAATATTTAAAACAATGCCTGGACAGTGTTTGCAATCAAACACTCAAAGATATAGAAATAATATGTGTAACTGATGGATCTAGTGATGGTAGTTTAAGTATATTGGAAGAGTATGTTTCTAAAGATAAGAGGATTATTGTTATTAGCCAATAGAACCAAGGAGGAGCAGAGGCAGCTATGGTTAAGAGGTATTATTGTGTGCAAATAGCTTTAAAACATGTAAAATATTACAGTATGCTACAAGTTTATGGCAGGTTTATTAATAAATGAAAAAAAGTATTAACAAATTAGGAAATATAATTGTAGTATCTGCTCCTTCTGGAGCTGGGAAGAATACTATATGTGATGCTATTATAAAAAGTGATAAAAATATAGTACGTTCAGTTTCTTATACAACTAGAATGCCCCGCAAGGGAGAAAGAGATTCTAGGGAATACTTTTTTGTGTCAGAAATAGAATTTAAACAATTGCTTAAAGAAAATAAATTTGTTGAATCAGCTAAAGTGCATGGTAATTATTATGGTACATCAAAAGGTTTTGTAGATAAAACATTAAAGTCTGGCAAAAATGTTCTTTTAGAAATTGATGTTCAAGGCGGACTAAAAATAAAAAAACAATACCCGCAATCTTGTATGATTTTTATTATGACTAAAAATCTTAATATTTTAAGACAACGTTTAATTTCTAGAAATAAAGATTGCGCAGAAACAATAAAGCTGCGCCTTAAAAATGCTAAAAAAGAAATACAATGCTTAAAAAAATATGAATATCTTGTTATAAATGACAATTTAAAAAAAGCTATAGATTCTGTAAAAACTATTATAAGATCTTTAAAATATAAAGTAATAAAAAATAAGAATTATTTTAATTAGTTCAACAAAAGGGAGAATAAAATGGCACAACTAACAGATAGGCACTTAAGAGAAGCAGTTGCATCATCTGCTATTTGTAGATATGAGATAGTAAAGATGGCATTAGATTGGATTTTTGTAAATAAATATAACGAAGAGTTTAGGAAATTGCCTCAAACAGAATTAATCAATAGAGCTTTAAATGATGTTGTTACAGGTGTAGCAACTTTAGAAAAAATTGAAGAGTTGCGTAAAAAAGTAAAAGATAATTAAAATGTCTTTAGAAAATAAAAGCATTGTTTTAGGAGTTTGTGGGGGCATTGCAGCTTATAAAGTTTGTGATATAATAAGGCAGCTTACTAAACTGAAAGCTAATGTAGAGTGTATTTTAACAAAGAGCGGAGCTAATTTTATAACACCGCTTACTTTGCAAACTTTGTCAAAAAATAAAGTACATCAAGATATGTTTGAAAGTATTGAAAAATATGACATTAATCACATTTCTTTGTCAAAAAAGGCAGATATTATTGTTGTAGCTCCAGCTACTGCCGATACAATTGCAAGGCTTGCTGTTGGTAGAGCAAATGACTTACTTTCTAGCGTAGTGCTTGCTTCTAAAGCTAAAATTCTAATATGTCCATCTATGAATTCTAATATGTTGTCACATAAGGCGGTCTGTAACAATATTAAAATTTTAAAAAGTTATGGATATAATTTTGTCATGCCAGAAAGTGGAGAACTTGCTTGTGGGGATTGTGGTGATGGTCGTCTTGCTAAAATAGAAGTTATAGTTTCTAATGTTATGGAAATTTTGAGTTGATGAACAAAAAAATTAGATTTCTTATTTTATCTGGGCCAACTAAGGAGTATATTGATCCTGTAAGATATATAAGCAATGAATCTTCTGGAAGAATGGGTAGTGCTTTGGCAGAAGTTGCAATTAAAAAAGGTTATGAGGTTATATTTGTTTCTGGACCTGCAAAAGTGTTGCCAAAAAATGTAAAGATTATAAATGTTGTAACAGCTTTGGATATGTTTAAAGTCACAAAACTTAATTTTAAAAGGACTGATATTGTTATAAGTGCGGCAGCAATTGCAGATTATAGACCTCTAAAAGTAAGTAAGCACAAGATAAAGAAAGATTGTTCAAGTCCTACAATGTCAATAAAACTTAAACAAAATCCAGATATAATAAAATATTGTGGTAAAAATAAAAAAAGTCAAATTGTTGCAGGTTTTGCTTTAGAGACAAAAAACCTAATAAGTAATGCTTTAATAAAACTAAAGAAGAAAAATTTAGATTTAATTGTAGCTAATGGAGTAGAAACTTTTAATTCTAAAAATTCTACTGTAAATATAATAACTCAAAATAATGTTTTAAAAATAAAAAATAAAAGTAAAAACACAATAGCCGGGAAAATTATCGATGAAACAGTTAAAATATTTAAAAATATTAAAGTTTGCAAAGACAACTATAGAAGATTATAGTAACTGGGGAGAAACAGAAGTTTATAAATCTAGCCAAGCATTGTCTAATAATAAGACGATTCTAGAAGAACAACAAAAAACTTTTACAGTAAAACCTCTGAATGCTAAAGAGCAGTTAGACAATTTGAGACAACAAGTAAAAAATTGTAAGGGTTGTCCTTTGTGCAAAACACGTTTAAATGCTGTTTTTGGAGAAGGTTTTGAAAATGCAGATTTAATGTTTGTTGGAGAAGGTCCCGGATATGATGAAGACCATAAAGGGGAGCCATTTATTGGAAATGCAGGTCAACTTTTAACTAAAATTATTGAAGCTATGGGCCAAACTAGAGATACGGTATATATAGCAAATATTGTTAAATGTCACCCTATGATAGACCCTTCAGATACAGAAAAACGGGGAAATGACAGACCTCCAACGCCTTTAGAAATGCAAATTTGTAAAAAATATTTAGATATGCAAATAAATATTGTAAAACCTAAAATTATTGTTACTTTGGGAGCGTCTTCTACTAAAGGACTTTTAAATAATGAAGAACCTATAAGTAGAATAAGAGGCACATTGCAAGAATATAATAATGTTAAACTTATACCTACATATCACCCGGCAGCTTTGCTTCGTAACCCTATCTTAAAAAGATTTGTTTGGGAAGACATGAAAAAAGTCATGCATTTTTTAAGTGTTGGTGAAATATGATTGTTTTAGAAGTTGTTTTTTTTGTACCTTTGAAAAAAACTTTTTATTATCTACCTTTAGAAAATATAGAACCTCAAAATTTTGTTGGTAAAAGAGTCAAGGTTCCTTTTGCAAATAAGGTTTTAGTTGGGTATGTAATTGCTTTAAAGGATATAGATTTAAACAGTATATCTGAATTAAATTTTAAAACAGTTGTTGAAGTTTTAGATAATAAGCCGCTTATTACACAAGAAACTATTGAGTTAAGTAACTACATTTCAAACAATTATGCTTGTTCTTTTGGTGAGGCATTGTCATCTGTTGTGCCTATCTCAATGAAAGCTTCAAAGAGATCTTTTAAAGTTAAGGTTTTAAAAGATTGTAATGTTCAACAAAGACATATTTTAAATTCTTGGCAAACAAACGCTCTATCTCTAATAAACTCTTCATTAGAAAAGAGCGTAAATTCTTGTTTCTTAGTTCATGGAATAACAGCTTCTGGCAAAACAGAAGTTTATATAAAAACCATAGAAAAAGCTTTAGCAGTAGGCAAAAGTGCCATAATGCTTATACCAGAGATTTCTCTTACAACTCAATTTGTTAATATTATGACGCAAAGGTTTGGAGAAAATTTAGGTGTTTGGCATAGCAATATAAGTAATATTGTAAAATATCAACTATTTTTGAAAGCACAAAATGGCGAAATAAAAGTTATGCTTGGAGCAAGATCTGCTGTTTTTGCCCCTTTTAAAAACTTAGGCCTTATAATTGTTGATGAAGAGCACGAACATACTTATAAACAAGAACAAAAACCATCTTACGATGCTAGAGAAATAGCAAAATGGAGAGCTAAATATAGTAACGGAGTTGTAGTGTTTGGTTCAGCTACGCCGTCTTTAGAAACTTATAAAGATGCTTTAGAAAAAAAAATTACTTTAATAGAAATGAAAGAACGTGTTGGTAAAAAAAGTTTACCGGAAATAAAAGTTGTACCATTAAATAATAGGCCTAGATCTAGTTTATTTATCCCTGAAACTGTTGAAGCAATATCAAACACAATTGCCAAAAAAGAACAAACTATGATTTTTTTAAATCGTAGAGGATATTCTCCTACTTTAATGTGCAGACACTGTGGCAATGTTTATCAATGTCCAAGATGCTCTATATCTATGGTCTTTCATAGAAACCCCGATACTCTAAAATGTCATTATTGTGGAGCGACTAAAAATTTGCCTATAATTTGTCCTGTATGTGCAAGTAGAAAGATAACAGTGTTTGGTACTGGTACGCAAAAAGTTGAAGATGAGTTAAGAAAACTTTTTCCTAATGCAAAAATTTTTAGACTTGATGGTGATACTGCTACATCAAAAAAGAGCTATGATAAAGCTTACAATGGTATAAAGAATTTAGAATTTGACATATTAATTGGCACGCAGATGATTGCAAAGGGTTTTGACTTTCCTCAGGTGAGTTTAGTTTGTGTTATAGATGCAGACACATCTTTATATTTGCCTGGTTTTAAATCTGTAGAGAAAACATTTCAACTTATAACGCAAGTTTCAGGACGTAGTGGAAGGGGAGATGTAAAGGGTAGTGTTATAGTTCAAACAAATCATAGTTCTCATTATGCAATAGAATATGCAAAAAAGAATGATTATATATCTTTTTATAATACAGAAATAGAGCAAAGAAGAAAATTAAATTATCCACCATATTGTGACATTGCAAAAATTACTATTAAAAATAAAAATGAAAAAAGAACAGGTGTAGATTCTCAAAAACTTTTTTATTTGTTTAAAGATTTAAATGAGAAATATGGATTAAATTTGATTCTTTTGGGTCCGGTACCAGCATATATTGCAAAATTAAATAATCTTTTTAGAAAATATATAATAATTAAAGGGAAACGAGATAATATATTAAAACTTACAAAGTTTACAGAAAACATAAAACAATCTTCAGGGACCTCTATTATAACAGAAATTATGCCATCAGAATTAATTTAATTTTTGTAATGTGTGTAAACAAGTTGTCACCCTCTTCTTTCTCACTATTCTCTTCCTTCCTAAGTATCAGTGTAGCAGGTTAAGTTATTAATCTAGTAAGTCATAGCACCTTTAGTGTTGCAAGCAATGGTAGTACTAATGTCGGTGGTATATGGTGAAGTTATGATTTGGGATGCGTCTGGTAAGGTAGATAAGATTCTAAACTAGACTAACCAAACTATTTTGCGGATATTGATCTACTTTAGTATATTAATCTACGTTCCCAGAGCAATCGCAACAAATATTTAATCAAATTAGCAAACTTGCAAAATGAAAAGACAAGAAAGAGTTAAATGAATTTTGCTTCAAACAGTGCTAATTTGCAATATTAAATGTTTATTGCTCATAGAATGCTCCTTGAGGTAACTCCGATAAGATACTAAACTAGATCAAATTAACCATCATAAAAGGCTTAATTATTTTCTTTAGCTGTTTGAGATGCTATTTCTGAAGCAGTGGCAAGCAAGCTTTGTTGTTCTAAGTCGTCTAAAACTAAAGAAGTTAAAGCTTTTGCTACTTCCTCTTCTTCAAAGGCGATTGCAGAAATGCCAAGTTGTTTAAGATTTTCTTTGTGATCTAAGAAACGAGCTCTAACAATAATGCGGGTTTTAGGATTTAGCGAAGAAGCTAAAGATGCTGTTTCTAATGTTATATTTAAAGAAGGAACAGTGATTATTAGGTAATTTGCCTTTTTTATGCCAGCGGCAATTAAAATATCTTTTCTTGTTGAATTTCCATATATTACAGCTTGTCCCTGAGAACTTAATGAATTTACAGTATCTATATTTATTTCTATTATAACAGGTTTTATTCCTTGCTTTATTAATGCTTGAGTAATTTCTTTTCCTGTCGGTCCATATCCTATAACTATGGCAACTTTTTCAGAAAGAAATTCTTCTGTAGGGAGTAAATTTTTTGCTATTTCGTTAACTTTATTACATTTCCTGTTTACTGAGAAATTTAGCATTTTCCATATTTTGTTTTTTGAGTGTAAAAATCTTTCAAAAGAAGGTATTTTTTTGAATATTGAGGGATTTAAAGTTATAGATACGATAGCGCATATAACTATAGAATTATAAACTAGATCTCCAACAAGATCTAAACGTTTAGCTTCTTGTGCTAATATAAAAGAGAATTCTCCAACTTGTGCTAATCCTGCAGCTACAGTAAGTGCTGTTCTTGTAGAGTATCCTAACATGGAGACAACAACCAGTGCTGTTAAAGGTTTAATTAATAAAACTATAATTAAACAAGTATATACAAGTAATGGATACTCGATAATAAATTTCCAGTCGAAAAGCATTCCAACTGACAAAAAAAACAAAACTGCAAAAGCGTCTCTTAATGGTAAAATATCTGCTCCTGCTTGGTGACTTACTTTACTTTTGCCTACGACCATACCTCCTAAAAATGCACCTAAAGCAAATGAAGTTTGAAACACAAGCGCTGCAATGACTGCAGTTACAAAAGCTATAACTAAAACAGCTAAAGTGAAAAGTTCTTGAGAACGTGTTTTAACTATTTTTGACAAAAACCAAGGTACAAACCGTCCGCCGCCTTTTATAACTAATAACCATAATAAAATTACTCTTATTAAGGCGATTCCTATAGCTTTAAATATTTCTATTGTTCCTAAAGATGTTGTGTTAGAATTTGAAAGCACTACAGAAAGACTAGGAAGTACGACTAAAATTAGTACAGTCAAAATATCTTCTACAACAAGCCAGCCAACTGCTACATGGCCATGAACTGTATTTAAAACATCGTTGTCTTCCAAAACTCTTAAAAGCACGACAGTACTTGCTACGGCAAGTCCTAATCCTAAAATTAATGCAGATTTAAAGTCAATTCCAAACAGTGTGCCAAGGAAAACTCCAAAAATTGTAGCAACAGTGCTTTGTATTATAGCTCCAGGTATAGCGACACCTTTAACTGCAAAAAGATCATCTGTTTTGAAATGCAAGCCTACTCCAAACATTAAAAGTATAACGCCTGCTTCTGAAAGTTGAAATGCTAGACTATAGTTTGCAACAAAGCCTGGGGATGAAGGCCCTATCAAAAATCCTGCAAGAATATAGCCAACAATAGAAGAAAGCCCTAGTTTTTGTGTTATAAAGCCAAATGTTAAAGAAAGAGTAAAACCAATAGCCATTATTTGCAATAGTTGATAATCGTGCATTTTAATTCACCTATATTTTCACTACATTTTATTCATATCAAGATATATTACTAAATAAATGTTCTTTAATTCAAAAAAATAATAAAAAAATAATAATTTAATAAAAAGTTTGTAGTGTTTGGGTATAGAAAAAAGTGTTAGTGCTAAAAAAAACGATTTGCTTGAAAATATGCTACAATATAAACATAAACATAATAAATAAAAAAATGAAACATATTTGCCAAAATATAAAAAGTATTAATAATACTATAAAATTGTTAGAAAACGTTGCTGGTACTGTGGATTTAGTTGCAGTAACAAAAACTTTTACGTATCCTTTTGTGTTAGAAGCACTAAAATGTGGAATTAAACATATAGGTGAGAGCAAAGTTCAAGAAGCAGTTGCTAAATTTGACCAAATTGGGGATTCCCTTATTGGAGTGACTAAACATTTTATGGGGCATTTACAGTCCAATAAAGTAAAAAAAACTGTAGAAACATTTGATTTGATACAGTCTTTAGATAGTGTTAAACTTGCTTATAATATAAATCATCATGCTAAAAATATTAGTAAAATTCAAGATTGTCTTATAGAAGTAAAAGTTTCTAAAGAGATTTCTAAAACTGGCATTAATCCAGATTTTGTTGCTGATTTTTATAATGAGTGTAGGAATCTTTCTAACGTTAACATTAAAGGGCTCATGCTTATAGCTCCTTACAGTGATAACCTTAGTGATTCAAGGCCGTATTTTAAACAAGTATATAATTTATTTAAAGATATGAAATTTTTTTTTGCTGATAACGATTTTAATATTCTATCTATGGGGATGTCTACAGACTACAAGATTGCTATAGAAGAGGGTTCAACAATGGTTAGAATCGGTTCAGCAATATTTGGAGAAAGAGACTATGGAAATAAGTAAAAAACTTTTTTTTATTGGTTCAGGGAATATGGCCCAAGCCATTATCAGTGGTCTTTTAGAAGCCAAACTTGTAAAAGCTCAAAACATTATTTGTAATGATATTGTAAAAGAGAAAGTTTTAAATCTGCAACAACAGTTTGGTGTATCTATAGCAGAAGATAAAGGTGAAGCTTTAATAGATGCTGATATTATTTTTCTTTCTCTAAAACCTCAAAATGTTTTGAAAGTTTTTGGTGAAATAAAAAATTTTGTAAAAAAAAATACAATTATTATTTCAATAGCTGCTGGAATAACCACAAGATTTATTGAAGATAATATAAAAAAAGATGTTGCAGTTATTAGGGCTATGCCTAATACACCTGCTTTAGTGCGATGTGGTGCTACTGCTTTATGTAAGGGTAGATTTGTTTCAGGAGAGCAGCTGCAAAGAGCAAAAAATTTGTTTGTTGCTATAGGTAAAGCAGAAATTCTTGATGAAGAAAAATTTGATATTGTAACAGCATTATCAGGTTCTGGCCCTGCTTATATATTTTATTTTTGTGAGCTTTTACAAGATTCTGCTTTTAAGTTGGGATTGAGTAAAGAAATGGCAAAAAGTTTTGCAGTACAAACAATTTATGGTTCTGGTAAAATGTTAGATATAACAAATGAATCTGCAGTAGCTTTAAAAGAGAAAGTTAAATCTCCAAAAGGTACGACAGAAGCTGCTTTAAAATATTTTGAATCTCAAAATCTTTCAGGTATAGTTTATAATGCTATGCTTGAAGCGATGAAAAGGTCAAAAGAATTTAGTAAGTAATAGAAGGAGATTGTAATGATTATAAAAGTAAGAGTTATCCCTAACTCAAAAAAGAACGAAGTGATAAGTAGAGTTGGTTCTATTTTAAGAGTAAAAATTGCAGCTCCTGCTGTTGACGGAAAAGCAAATCAGGATCTTTGTGATTTTTTAGTAGATTTTTTTGATGTAAAAAGGTCAATGATTTTTTTAAGAAAAGGCGAACGTGGAAGAGAAAAGACTATTGAAATCACAGGTCGTTCAGAAGAAGAATTAAATGAAGTTTTAGATACAATACCATAATTTATTATGAATTTTAAGGATAAAAAGTGTCAGAGCAGAAAGATTATTCAAAAACTGTGAACCTCCCTAAGACAGATTTTCAAATGAAAGCAAATCTATCTCAAAGAGAACCTTTTTTTGTGAAGGAATGGAATGAGAATAAGCTTTATGAAAAACTTTGCATAAAGAATAAAAAAAAAGAAAAATTTATTTTTCATGATGGGCCTCCATATGCAAATGCTCATATACATATAGGCACAGCTCTTAATAAGGTGTTAAAAGATTTTATAATTAAGTATCGTTCTATGTCAGGCAATTATGTACCATTTACTCCAGGTTGGGATTGCCATGGACTTCCAATAGAGCAACTTGCTTTAAAAGAGCTTAATACTGACAAAAATAAAGTTAATAAGGTAACTTTTAGAAAACAAGCTGCAGATTTTGCAAAAAAGTTTGTTGAAATACAAAAAGTAGAATTTCAAAGACTTGGTATGCTTGCAGATTGGGACAATCCATACCTAACTTTAGATCCAAAGTATGAGTCTTCTATAGTCAAAGTTTTTGGAGATTTAGTAGAAAAAGGTTTTATTTATAGAAGAAAAAAGCCTGTGTATTGGTGTCCTACATGTGAAACAGCTATGGCTGACGCAGAAGTTGAATATGCTGATCATTCTTCAGATTCTATTTTTGTAAAATTTAAAGTTGTGTCTGTTTCAGATATCCTTAAGACAAGAGCGTCTTTATTAAAAGGTTTTTCTGTTTTGATTTGGACAACAACACCTTGGACGCTCCCTTCAAATGTTGCTTTAGCTTTTAGTGAAAAGTCTGAATATGCAGCAGTTGTTTATAAAATGCAAGATGGTAGAGATGAAAATATTATAGTTGCCAAAGTGTTAATAGAAAATGTTAAAAATACAATAGAAGCAGTTGATTATAAAATACTTATGGAATCTAAAGGGATTGATTTTGTGAATATAAAATGTCAAAACCCTTTGCTTGAACATAGACAATCTCAAGGTATTGTTGCAGAATTTGTAAGTATGGAAGGTGGTACTGGTATAGTGCATATTGCTCCTGGACATGGCCCAGAAGATTACCACGCAGGATTAGAATATGGTTTAGAAATTTTGTCTCCTATTAACGGTAAAGGATTGTATACGAAGGAAGTTCCGGAATTAGAAAACATTCATATTTTTAAAGCTAATCCAATAATTATTGAAAAGCTTCAAAAAGAAGGTAAAGTTCTTGCAAAAGTTAAAATGGAACATTCTTACCCTCACTGTTGGAGGTGTAAGAAACCAATAATTTTTAGAGCTACTCCTCAATGGTTTTTGTCTGTAGATCATAATGAGTTGAGGAAGAAGTTATTGGATTGTGTTAAAGATGTAAATTGGATACCAAAATACAGTGAAGGTAGAATTAATTCTATGTTGGGCACTCGTCCTGATTGGTGTTTAAGTCGTCAACGTTTATGGGGGGTGCCAATTCCAGTCTTTTATTGTAAGGCATGCGGAGAACCACTTGTTGATCCGAAAGTTATAAATAAAATATCGACTCTTTTTGGGCAAAAAGGCTCAGACTCGTGGTTTGAAATGTCTGAAGAAGAGCTTTTAAGTGGTATAAATGCAAAATGTTCTGTTTGTAGTTCTTCTGCATTTAAAAAAGAAGAAGATATTCTTGATGTTTGGTTTGATGCAGGCGTTTCTTATGAAGCTGTTTTATCACGTGGGAACTATAAAGATTTGGAGTTTCCTGCAGATTTATATCTTGAAGGTAGCGATCAACATCGTGGGTGGTTTCAAACGTCTATGATCCCATCAGTTGCTCTTAAAGGGATTGCTCCTTATAGAAACGTTTTGACAAATGGTTTTACTGTAGACGGGCAAGGTAAAAAAATGTCTAAGTCTGTAGGTAATGTTGTTTCTAGCCAACAATTAATAAATAAATATGGTGCAGATGTTGTACGTTTATGGATAGCTTCAAGTGATTATAAGGAAGATATTAGAATATCTGATGAGATTATAAAAGGATTAAGTGATAGTTATAGGAAAGTTAGAAATACTTTAAGATTCTTGCTTGGGAATTTGGGAGATTTTAGGTTAGATAAATCTTTGGCATTTAAAGATATGCAAGAAATAGATACATACGCTCTTAGTAAGTTACAATATTTAATTTCTGTAGTTTCTTCTTCTTATGAAAGTTATGAGTTTCATAAAGCAGCTACAGCAATTAATAATTTTTGTACTGTCTTTTTAAGTGGATTTTATTTAGATGCTCTTAAAGATGTTTTATATTGTAATAAAAAAGATAGTATAGAAAGAATAAGTGCGCAGTCTGCTATGTTTATAATATGTTCGGTTATAATAAGGCTAATGGCTCCTATTCTATCTTTTACTTGTGAAGAAGCTTTTAAAGAACTAAAAAAAATAGATTCTTCTTTGCCTGAGTCGGTTTTTCTTTCAGATTTTCCGGTAGAGAATAGTAAATTTATTCTTCAGGCTGAAATATTGGATAAATGGAATAAAATTCTTGACGTAAGAAGGGAAGCCTTGTCTGTTTATGAAAAGTTAAGACAAGATAAAATTATAGGTTCAAATTTAGAGGCTGCTTTAGAGATAACTTATGGTAAAAAGTATTTAGATTTTTTAAAAGATAAAAATCTTGTAAGTTTAGTTTTAGGTAGTTGGGATATAAGTCTTAAGTCATCAAATAGTGAAGACGAGTTAGTTGTAAAAGCAAAAAAGTCAGAGTATGAAAAATGTGCAAGGTGTTGGAGGCATATAAATAATGTAGTTGAAGATTTATGTCCTAGATGTTCAGAACTAATAAAATGAAAAAACCTATTATTTTGGGCATAGTTTTACTTATTATAGATCAAATCACAAAGTATCTTGCGAGCACTTTTATTAATTATGGTCATTTTGTGAACATAATATCTTTTTTTGATTTTTTTAATATTGTAAATATTAGAAATACAGGTACAGCTTTTAGCATGTTCCAAGGTCAAAATTTTATATTTTCTTTAATAATATTTATTGCTTTAACTCTTATGGTTATGTTTTTTTGTAAATCTTGGAATAAAATAAATAGAATATGGCAATATTCCTGTTGTCTTATAGTGTCAGGTGGGATCGGCAATCTTATAGATAGAATATTTAGGGGAGCAGTTGTAGATTTTTTAGATTTTGGTATTGGTTCTTTAAGATGGCCTTCTTTTAATTTTGCAGATTCTTGCATTTTTATAGCTGTTTGTATTCTCTTTTTTGATGTTCTTATACTTAGTAATAGACAATAAAGGTATAGATTATGTACCCAATTCTTTTTAGTTTCGGTAATTTTAAAATATTTTCATATGGACTTTTTGTAGCTTTAGCTTTTATTGTTTCGATTTATTATCTTTCTTATTTTCTAAATAAATCAAAATCAGAAATTTTTCCTCAAGATGAGCTTTACTCTTTTTTATTATATTTGATACTTTTTGGTATTGTTGGTGCTAGGATTTTTTATATTTTTACAAATATAAAAGAATATATTGCTAATCCTTTAGATATTTTTAAAGTTTGGCAAGGCGGATTAGTGTATTATGGTGGATTTTTAACTGTAACTATTTTTGCAATAATATATTGTAAGGTTAAAAATGTGCAGGTTTTATATCTTGGCGATTTTTTTGCTCCAGCTCTTGCTTTAGGACATTCTATAGGTAGGATAGGGTGCTTTTTTGCAGGATGTTGTTATGGTAAAGAAACTAGCTTGCCTTGGGCTATTGTTTTTAAAGATAAACAATCTTTAGCAGTTTTAGGTGAGCATTTACATCCAACACAAATTTACGAATTTTTAGGGAACTTTTGTATATTTCTTATATTATTTTTTTATGCAAAAAAACAAAGAGAAGTTGGAAATGTCCTTGCTGTTTATTTAATCTTATACGGTATTTTAAGGTTTATAGTGGAATGTTTTAGAGGTGATGATAGAGGTCTGCAATATTTTGGACTATCAATTTCTCAAAATATATCTATAATTTTGTTAATAATTGGAGTATTTATATATGCAAGAAAATCTATACTACCAAAAACTTGACAAAGAAAGGGTAGACTCTTATTTAGCTTCTGCGTATAAAGATTATTCGCGCTCATATTTTCAAAAAGTTGCAAGAGAACAGAAAATTTTTGTAAACGGCAAACCAGTTTTGCCAAGCTACAAATTAAAATATAACGATATTATTGCTTTTGAATTTGGGAAAGAAAAAATTGTTCAAATAGACCCAGAAAATATAAAACTTGATATTATATATGAAGATAACGATATAATAATAATAAACAAGCAACCTGGTATTGTTGTACATCCATCATACGGCCATACTTCTGGAACTCTTCTTAATGCAATAGTTGCTCATTCAAAGGAGAAATATAATCCTTATTTAGTTCATAGGCTTGATAAAGACACTTCAGGACTTATAGTTTTTGCTAAAAATGAAAAGTCTAAAATAAGTATTTCTAAACAATTACAAAATAGAGTAGTAAAAAAAATATATTATGCGGTAGTAAAAGGTACAATTGTTGAAAACAGAGGTCGTATAGAAGCTCCTCTTGGGAGATCGCCACAGAATAGAAAATTGATATCTGTAAATTCTTTGGCAAAAAAAATGGCAATAACAGAGTTTAAAGTTATTTCTAGGAAAGATGGGTATAGTCTCTTGGAAGTAAGGATTATTACAGGTAGAACTCATCAGATAAGAAGTCATATGAAATATATCAACCATCCAGTTGTAGGGGACTTTCAATATGGTGGTCCAGATACAATAAATGGTAGAAGGTATACAAGGCAAATGTTACACGCTTATAATATAACGTTTACTCATCCAAGAACTTCAAAGGAAATTACTTTTACAGCGCCTTTACCTAAAGATATGTCAGAAATTTTTAAAGATAAATAACTATAAAAAACTCTGATTACAAGGGTTTCTTTTCTGGTACGCCAACTTTTCTAGGAAATTGTGTAGGTGTATCCTTATACTTTTTAAACACTAAAATACAGTAACTTAACTCTTGATTAGGTAAATTGTAAGGTATAGTTTTTTCTAGTTTTGCTCCAAGATGTTTAAGAGCATTTTCTACAGACGGTAAACCCTCTTCTAAACTTAATGTTGAATCTTTAGTTTTGTGTACTATAAAATAACCACTCACTTTTAATAGAGGAATTGAAATTTCTAAATTGGGAGAAAATTTACATATAGCTCTAGATAAAACAAAATCATATTTGTTTCTATGTTTTGGATTTTGCCCTAATTCTTCTGCTCGTGTATTTAGTATTTCTATATTAGAATTTAGTTTGTTGTTTACATTCTCAAGGAATTTACATTTTTTTGTTATAGATTCAACTAAGGTAATTTGGATGTTAGGAAGCACAATTTTTACAGGTATTCCTGGCATACCTGAGCCAGTACCCAAATCTACCACTTTTACATTGTCAGAGTTTGCTGCTAACTCGTTTAATGCTTTTGCGCTATAAAGACAGTCACAAAAGTGTCTATAGAGTATGTCTTTTTCTGTTTTATAAGATATAAGGTTAAATTTTTTGTCCCATTCTATAAGTTTGTTAAAGTATATTTCAAACTTTTTTATCATTTCTTCCGATAACAAAGAGATTATATTTGCTTTAGCATAATCTTGAAATTGTTTAAATATTGAAATATTGCACATATAAATATTTTTTTAATCTAAATAGTTTAATTTTTTTTAAAAAATATCATATTTAATTTTTAGAACAATTTGTGTCAAAGCAAGAAAAAGTATGACAATATTTGTTACATAAATAGCAGGTTCTTTTAGAGATATTCCATAAATTATCCATAAGATATTGCTTATTGTGCATATTATAAACGTTTGAATAGAAACACCCTTAGCAGATTTATTTTTCCAAGTTTTATAAACTTGTGGGACAAAAATTACCATGGAAAAGAACCCTGCTGTAAATCCTAATATATCTAAAAAAAGCATTTTTTAAGTTCCTGGTCGGTTAAAGCTCGGTACGTTTTTCTTAGTAAAAAAGATTTTATTGCTTTTTGAGGGCAATAAGATATGCATCTCATACATATTTGACAATTTTGAGCTTTAAATATCGGGTAATTTTCTTTAATTACAATGTTTTTTGTTGGGCAGAGTTGAGCACAAAGTCCACATTTAGTACATTTGTTTTCTTTAACTTTAAATTTAACAATTTTTTGAAATAATTTACTTTTCCATCTATCAGTTATGAAACTTGTGATAGCAAAGCATAATTTGAAAAACAGGTTTGTTTTTATAGGTTTTGCGTTTGTGTTAATTAAATTTTTTGCAAAAATTTCTATTTGTTTATAAGCTTTTTCTCTTTTTTTAACATTTTTGGTTTCGTTTTGTACAGCTATAAAATTATTGGGCATTAAAAAACCATTAACTCCTATTAATTTATATCCTTTACTTTTAAGAATAAGACCAAAATTAGATGCTGTTTTTAAAGATGAATTTCCCATAGTGGTAAATACAAAAATTTCAGTAATACCGGCTATATCGTTAGGTAAAGCATTTATAAAATTTTTAACAATAGGGTACGTGTTCCAAAATGCAGTAGGAAAACCTATGCCTATTGTATGGGATAAATTTACTGATTTAGCATCAATTTTTGCCATATCAAACACGTTTACTTTACAATTGTAACTTTCAAGAGTTTGGGCAATTTTTGATGCAGCAAGAAAAGTGTTCCCTGTACCTGTAAAAAAATATATATCAACTATTGTGGTTTTCATACTTCTTCTGTTTACTCTCCTTTTTTTGCTTTTCCAGATGTATTGTTATTATAGCTATATCAGAAGGCTTAATAGCATGTACTCTTGAAGCTTGTCCTATTGTTTGTGGACGTACTTGCATAAGTCTTTGCTTTGTTTCTGCAGATAAAGAATTTATCTTGGTATAATCAAAATCAACAGGGATCTTTTTATCTTCATTTTTCTTTACTTTCTTTGCCATTTTGTCTTGTATTTCAATATAGCCTTCATATTTTTTATAAATATAAACTTCTTCTTTTGCTTTTTCTAATGACCATGGCGATAAATCTTGGTCTGTTGGAAGATTATTAGTATCGTTGTTATATATATCGTTTAAAGTGTTTCTATAAAGTTCAAATTCCTTATAACTTTTATCAGAAATAAGCCCTATAGAATGTCCTATATCCATAAGTCTTAAATCAGCGTTATCGTTTCTTATAGAGAGTCTATACTCTGCTCTAGAGGTAAACATTCTGTAAGGTTCGTCCATTCCTCTTGTTGTAATATCGTCTATTAATATCCCTATATAAGACTCATTTCTTTTAAGTATAAAAGAGCCTTTACCTAAAACTTTCAAAGCAGCGTTTACACCAGCTACAAAACCTTGAGATGCAGCTTCTTCATACCCAGTTGTTCCGTTAATTTGTCCACCTAAGAAAAGGTTTTTGCAAGTTTTTGTTTCTAAAGATTTCGTTATTTGTAATGGGCATGAATAATCGTACTCAATAGCGTACCCATAACGTATAACTTTTGCATTTTCAAGACCAGCTATAGAATTAATCATCTGCTGTTGTAAATCAAAAGGAAGGCCAGTATATAAACCGTTTAAGTATACTTCATTTGTATTATATCCTTCAGGCTCTACGAAAATATGATGGCTTGTTTTTTCTGGATAGCGTTCAATTTTTTCTTCTATAGCAGGGCAATATCTTGGACTTTTGCTGTTTACTTCACCTATATCAATTGAAGAAAGACCCAAATTATCTCCAACAATTTTGTGTGTTGTTGGGTTTGTGTATGTAAGCCAGCAAGAAAGTTGCTTTAAATTTTTTCTCCAAGATTTTACTTCTGTAAAGTGTGAAAATGGTTTTGGTTTTTCATCTCCTGATTGTTCTGTCATTTTTGAATAGTCTATTGATAAAGTATTAATTCTTGGAGTTGTTGTTGTTTTGAATCTTCCAAGTTTTAATCCAGCATCTTCGGTTAGTGATTTTGAAAGATAAGAAGCAGGCCTTTCATTAAACCTCCCGCCTTCAAAATACATTTTGCCAAGATGTATGGTTCCTTTTAAAAATGTTCCGGTTGTGACTACAACAGCTTCTGTTTCTATTGTTTCACCTGTAAGAATTTTAACTCCACAAACTTTTCCATTTTTTACTATTAGAGACGTTGCTTCAGATTGCAATATATCCAAGTTTGATTGATGTTGAAGAGATTTTGACATTAAAACAGAGTAGAGCTCTTTATCACATTGTGCTCTTGGAGACCAAACTGCCGGTCCTCTAGAACTATTTAAAATTTTAAACTGAAGGCCGGCATGATCAGTTATCCAACCCATTTCCCCACCCATGGCGTCAATTTCTCTGACCATTTGTCCTTTAGCTATGCCTCCTATGGCAGGATTGCAAGGCATTCTTGCTATAGAGTCAACATTTAATGTAATAACAAGTGTTTTTAATCCCATTCTCGCAGAAGCTAAAGCTGCTTCACAACCAGCGTGCCCTGCACCAATAACTACAGTTTGATACTTTCTTTCCATGCCTCTCCTCTTTTGTATATTAAAAATAAAAAGGATTTTATCTTTTTATATAGAAAAAAGCAAGTGGTGTAAGTTTTAATTTAACGATTTTTTCAATAATTTTTCATTGACAAATATATTCAAAAAAAGATAAAATAAAATATCAAGTTTTAAGTGTTGTATCAATAGTATAGGGAATCAAAATGGAAGTTTTTGTATATATTGTTGTTTTTATTTTTTCAGTTATAATTCATGAAGTTTCGCATGGTTATATAGCTCATTTAAGGGGCGATGATACTGCGAAAAATCTTGGGCGTATAACGCTTAATCCGCTTGTCCATTTAGAACTTTTTGGAAGTATAGTCCTTCCCTCTATGCTTTTACTTATGAAAGCTCCTATACTTTTTGGCTGGGCAAAACCTGTTCCTGTAAATTATGCTAATTTAAAGAATCCAAAGTTAGATGCGGTTATTGTATCTTTTGCAGGTCCTGCCTCTAATATATTACTTGCTGTATTTTCTGGTATTGGAATACGTTTCATTAGTCATTTTACTACTTCCCCTAACGGTTTTGGTGGGTCAATAGGAATTTTCTTGTATGTAATGCTTAATGTAAACCTTATTCTTATTGTTATAAATTTGATACCGATTCCTCCGTTAGATGGTTCAAAAATTGTTGCCTATTTTTTGCCTAAGAATATTTCTAGAAATTATTTAAATTTAAACCCTTTTGTGTGTTTAATAATTTTATTTATAGTGTTATCTTCAGGTTTAGTTTGGAGTTTTTTGTATCCTATGATTAATTTTTTTATAACACATTTGAGCGGTATTATTTTTAAAATTAGCGAGACAATTTTATGAATGATAAAAAAAGAGTATTGTCTGGTATGCGTCCTACAGGGAGACTTCATTTAGGTCACTATTTTGGGGCTTTAAAAAACTGGATAGAAATGCAAAAAGATTTTGAGTGTTTTTATATGTCTTCTGATTGGCACGCTTTAACTACAGATTACCAAGATACATCTAAAATAGACGAAAATATTTTTGAAATGCTTGCAGATTGGATTACTGCAGGAATAGATCCAAAACAGTCGGTTGTTTTTAGACAATCTAAAGTTACTCAACATAGTGAACTATTTTTAATTCTATCTATGATAACGCCTTTAGGTTGGCTTGAGAGATGTCCGACATATAAAGAACAGATAAAAGAAATAAAAAATAAAGATCTTAATAACTATGGCTTTTTAGGGTACCCTGTTTTAATGGCAGCAGATATCTTTCTTTATAAAGCAAATTTTGTGCCTGTAGGGGAGGATCAGCTTCCTCATTTGGAATTTGCTAGGGAAATAGCTAGAAGATTTAATAATTTTTATGGAAACGTTTTAATTGAGCCAAAAGAATGTTTAACAAAAGCCTCTAAGCTTTTAGGGTTGGATGGTCGGAAAATGTCAAAATCCTATGAGAATTCAATTTTTCTTGGCGAGGAAGATGATATTTGGCAGGAAAAGATTAGGAATATGTTTACTGATCCATTAAAAGTAAAAAAAGATGATATTGGTCACCCTGAGGAGTGTGCTGTATTTTCTTTTTATAAAGTATTTATTGCAGATTATATGAGCATAGAACAAGAATGTAAAGCAGGTTCAATTGGATGTATGTTATGCAAAAAACAGTTAATGGAAATGCTTTCAGGATTTATGAAATCTTTTACAGTAAAGAGAAAAGAAATAATTGCAGATAAAGCTTATTTGCAAAAAGTAATTGATGAAGGAAACCAAAAAGCAAGCGAACTTGCTCGGGAAACTATGACTGAAATAAGGCATGCGCTAAAGTTTTAAAGTTTAGGGAACTTAAATGGCTTATGATATACATATAGACATGTTTGAAGGTCCATTAGAGCTTCTTTTACACCTTATAAAGAAGAACGAACTTGAAATTAGCGAAATAAAAATAGCTGATATCACTTCTGAATATCTTGCCTATATAGGTTTAATGCAAAATTTGAACATTGAAATAGCCGGTGAGTTTCTTGTAATGGCTTCTACACTTATGCAGATAAAAGCTAAATCTTTGTTGCCATCAGGTAATGATTTGCAAGAAGATGAAGAAGATATGTTAGATCAGCTTAAAAATAGATTGTTGGAATATCAAAAATATAAAGAAATTGGAAAGCTTTTATCCTATAAAGTTTTAGAAAATGCCCAAGTGTATTATAGACCAATGACTATAATAAGCAAACAAGATTTTGTTTTGAATGTTACGATTTTTGATTTATTAAATTGTTTTCGCAAGGCTTTGTTTAGTGTCCCTGAAAATATAAAAGAAATTATGTATCAGGAAATTCCTATAGAAGTAAAAATTAGGGAAATTCTTGATATTTTAGAAGGAAAACAATATGTTTCTTTTACAGAAATACTAAAAAACCAAAGTTCCAAAGCTGCGTTGATAGTCTGTTTTATGGCAGTTTTAGAGTTAATAAAAAATAAGCAAATTATAGCTAAACAATCTGAACTCTTTGCAGAAATACGAATTTACAGGGTTTATAATGAAGAGATTGTTAATGTACAAGAAAATGTTTTAGGTTAGTAGAGGAAATAACTTCACAAATAAAGTATAATGTTATAATTTATGATAATATGCATGTTGTAAATGGAGTTTCTAAAATCGATGGTGTGCAAGAGGAAGAAGATGGAAACATCTGAAGTTAAAAAAATTATAGAAGTATTACTTTTTGCTTCGGAAAGACCTTTAACTTTTAAAGATTTTAAAGATATACTAAAATCTGAGTGTCCTGATATTTCTAATATAAATGACATTTTAAATCAATTGCAGGATGAATGTGTAAAACTAAATAAGCCTTACGATATTAAGTTTATTGCAGATGGTTGGACATTTGCTACAAAACCAGAATATTCTAGTTGGATTAAAAAACTGTTAAAGGAAAAAACTGTTTTGAAGTTATCGCCGTCTGCTTTAGAGACACTTGCCATGGTTGCATACAAACAACCTATAACAAGAGCTGAGATTGATGAAATAAGAGGCGTTGAATCTTCTGGTGTCATAGATACCCTTTTAGAAAGAAAACTTGTAAAGATAGTTGGTAGGAAAGAAGCTTTAGGTAAACCTTTACTTTATGGAACTACACAAGACTTTTTAAAACATTTTGGGTTGGCACATTTAAGTGAATTGCCTCTTATTGAAGACGTGTCTGAAGATGCTTGTCAGACAAATGACATATCAGAACCAGAATTATCGCTTGGTGTTGTTGAAACAACTATTGAGAAGTTTTAAGTCTTAATACAAAAGAAACTTCTTTTATTGATTCCTAAGAAAATTATTGTTTTTGGTCTAATTTGATTAATATTATTTTTATTATTACAATAATAATAATATGTCCATTATTGATATAATAGCCACCATTTGACTAAAAATTTAAGCAAAGGGTATATACTAATGACTAATGCTTGATAATCAATCTCAAAAAAACTGAGTATTAAATTTGTTGTTAATGGGCAATATGTAAGCGTAAGAGAAATTGGTATTGGTGGTTTTGGGGTTCTATGGCAAGTATATGACTTTAGCTTAAAAAACTATGCTGCTTGCAAAGAACTTTTAAGTCAGTTTTCTGAATTGAAATTTGTTGACATGCTTTACAAAGAGGCGTTAATTGCCAAAAGTATTGTGCATGCAAATATTGTAAGGGTACAACATTTTTGGAAAGGTGATAACGGCTCTTTTTATATTTTAATGGACCATGTCAATGGTACAGATCTTGAAAGTCTTAATAAATCGTGTTGCGCTGGACCCTGTTACAAATAAACCGTATGGTATAGTTTACCGTGATATTTCTCCTGGGAATGTATTACTTTCTTTTGAAGGCAATATTAAGTTAAGTGATTTTGGTATTGCAAAAACTGCAGACGATCTAAATACTAAATCTAGAGGAATCAATTTTAACTGGCAAATATTCTTACATGTCTCCTGAACAAATAAAAGGATCTAAAGATATAGACCATAGGTCTGATATATTTTCTACAGCTATTGTTTTGTACGAAATGCTTACAGGTAAGAAGCTTTTTTCTGGCAGTATTTCTGAGGTGAGATCTTGTGTGTTAAATAGAGTTTCAGAGAGTTCAATGAAACTCTTTTAGAGGGGTTAGATTTACCTGCTGAAATTGTAGAAATTCTTTCGAAAGCTCTTCAAATAGACAAAACTCTACGCTATGAAAGAACTATTGAAATGTACAGGGATTTAAGGCGAGTTTTAAAAGGTATAGGCGAAGAGGATATTATCTCAGATTTTTCATCTTTTATTTTAAAAATAATGGAAAAAGAGTTTAATGATTCTGTTACTCTTTCAAACTTTGTTAAAACGATTGATATGAATATGATAAGTAATGATGCCTCTGTCATTAAGATTAATACTACAGATTTTGTTGCGGGCCAAACAAAAGTAGGGACTAGAACTCCAGATGCTAAACAAGTTGATAGTGAAAATAATAAAAATGGACAAAAAAAGTATTCACAACCGCAACCACAGGTTGAATCCAAAGGAAAAACTATTTTTGAGGAAGTTGATGATTGGTTTAAGAAAAAAATAGTAAATTTAAAAGGCATTTTAGTAAAAACCTTAAAATGTAGAAAATCAAGTTGTTACTTCAACTGATAATATCCATTTAGAAAATAGTTCTTCAACGTTAAATACAGAAAATGTGCAAGATCAGTCGGTTCAGGAAGTAGCAGAAGAATCAAGTGAAAATGAGAATAAATTAGATAATGACAAATCGTATGATGTTCAAGACATAAGTGCTAATAAGCCCCTTTCTTTATCTTTACCTATTGGTATATATAAATTTACTTTTTTTGCAGAAGGATTTGAATCTTTTGTTAAAGATGATGTGAATATAGAAAAAATAAATTCTATAAGTGTTGAATTATATAATGCAAAAATTCCTTTTAAACTTAGAAGTTTCATATATTAATATGGTAAAAGAGTGCCTATTTCTGGTGCTGCTGTTTGGGTTAATGGTGTAATGTTAGGTAAAACTAATCAAGAAGGGGATTGGGACTATAAATTTGCAAAAAGTAAAGTTGTAAAAGGGAAAATTATTGCTAAAGGATTTGTAACACAAAATTTTACTGTTTCTCTGACAAATGGTAATGCTAATGTTAACGAGATAACTTTAATTTCAAAGAAAGATTCTTTGCCTATTAATAAAAATGTTGAAGTTGTACAAGACAGAGTAAAACAAGCTGCTAAAAGTAGAAGTAATAAACAATTAGATAAAAAAGCAGCTGCAACAGCTGCTACAAAAGATGGTGAACGTACAGTAGTTTGTTCGTATTGTGGGTATGTTAACGTAATTTCAAAAGGTAGAAAGTTAAGATTTTGTTTAAATTGTGGTAAGTCTCTTAAATATTAAATTAACAATAACGACTTGTTGCAAGGAGAAAGTTTATGCCCTTGTTGCTGCTAAAGAAAAAAGAAGAAATTTTAAGTGAATATGTTTTAAAAAGAAAAGAAAAAATTTTTATTGGGAAGAAAAAAACAAATGATATTGTTATAAATGATTCATTGGTTTCAGATAATCACTGTACTCTGATTTTAAAAAATGACAAATACTATATTAAAGATCAAAACACAGTATCAGGCACTAAAATTAATGGCAAAATTATTGTAGAACAAGAGCTTCTTTCCAATGGCGATACTATATAGTATAGGTACTTATACATTAGAGTATTGGCAAAAAAATTCTATTTCAGATGACAAGTATTATCTTTTAGGTGTTTATGGTAAATTTGAAGGTAAAAAATACTTTAGATGATGACGGCCAAACTGTTCAGTTGTCCAAAGATATTCAGAAAGATATTGTGTCATTTAGTGATGATGATTTACAGAAAAATTTATACGAAGATAGGATTTTAAAGAAAATATCAAAGAAATTAACTAAAGAAATTAACTATAGAAATACCCAAAAATCTGAAAAAAGAAAAAAATAAGAAATATTTATATATACATATGTGTAGTTGCTTTTATAATGTTGTTAGCTTTTTTTGGATATTATTTCTTTGCTAAGAAAAAGGAAAAGAAAATCTGCAATAAAAAGTTAGATGAAATTTCCGGTATAATATTAAACATAAGACATTTAAAAAAGGATAAACTAAAAACTATTATGGAAGTAGACAATTACCATTATAGTTTATAGAAGACAATTGTTGGAAGAGGCTAAAAGTTTTTACAAAAATTATTCTTTTAATTTTATTAATGCTATTGTTTTTATTGAAGAAAAGAATGGGTATAATAAGTTTATTGCTTTGTCAGGAAATTATTCTATAAAGATTTATCTCCCTGTTGGGGAATATAGGATGTTGTTAAAGGATCCAAGGTATAGTTTAGTTGATGATAATCTCAATATTGTAAAATATTTGGATTTATCAATAAGTTTAACTGTTGGGCTAGAATAAAAAATAATTTTAATGGTTCCTATTGATATTTTTGCGAGTAATAATATTTCTTCAGATAGACTTTTTTTCCAAAATTATGATGCACAATCTTGCGCTATGGGAAACAGTATAGCTTCTTTTTCTAATAATTCGTTTTCTTGTATAAATTCTCCTTCAACAAATTTTAACCTTTTATCTAAAAGAATGGATTTTTCTTTTGTTTCTTTGCTAAGTAATATATATGTTGGAGCGTATGCTATATCTATGCCATTTTCGTTTGGAAATGTTACTTTGGCAGGTTCTTATAACAGGTACCCTTCTAAAACTGTTTATGTAAACCAGGAAAATTATCTAAAAGATAACTCTGTGGTATATTTAAACTATGCATTGCCTATTTTTAAATCAGATCCAGTTTATGACAATATGGCAAGAAGGTATTGAATTATACAATGAAAAAGATTTTGTTTTTGCAAAAGAAAAATTTGAGCAAATCCTATCTATTGATCCTAAAAAACCAGGGGCAATAAAATATTTAAATTTTATTGTAACTCAATTGTCTAACATAACTGCAGTACAAGCTAAGGTAATTTTTGAACAAGGAATACGATATTATAACGAGAAAAACTATAAAGAAGCTGCAAGATATTTTAGTGCAGCATATGTTACAGATCCTAATATGAGTGAAGCAAAAAAATATTACATACTTTCTAAAAAAGCATTAAAAGAAAAGTATGATGATATAGATTTATTTAAAGATGAAATTTATCTTGGCTTTACAGTAAAAAATAACCCAGATACTTCTAAAAACAAAAAGATACAAAAGAATATTAAAAGAAAACATTAAAATCTCACAAAATGTTATGCTAAAATTGTATGGTTGGTTTATAATAAAAACAATAGAAGGGAAAGTAGTGTCTGACTTTAGGAAAGACCCTGTTTTGGATAAATAATTGGGTTATTATAGATTTGTCAAGAAAAATTAACAAAATTTTAGATTATGGTAAATATCCTATATATATTCCTAAATGTCCTTTTTGTCCAGGCAATGAATTTATGACTAATGACGATATCCTAACCATTGCTAAAAAAGAAGGCTCAAAAAATTGGGATTTAAGAATAATTCCGAATAACAAGCCTATATTAAATATTGAAACTGCGTTAAAAAAGGAAGTAGATGGTATATACGATAAAATAGATGGGATTGGTGCTCATGAGATTTTATAGAAACTCCTGAACATGCTGCAAAATTTTTAAGAGAACTTTATTTAAGAGATATTAAAATGAATATTTTAATGGTTGCTTCAGAGTGTGTTCCTTTTGTAAAGGTTGGTGGTTTGGCAGATGTTGTTGGAACGTTGCCTAAATATTTAAAAAAGTTGGGTCACAATGTGAAAATTATTTTGCCAAAATATAAAAGTGTAGACGGTAAAAAATATAATTTACAAATACTTCCATTTAGGTTAAATGTCCAGGTAGGGAAAAGTATTGAGAGTTTTAGAATAAAGTATTGTAAGATAAAAGATAAAATAGAAGTATATTTTATAGAGAATATGCATTTTTTTAATCGTATTGGAGTATATGGTAATGCTGGTTTAGATTATAGCGATAACAAAGAACGATATATATTTTTTTGTAGAGCAGTTTTAGAATCTGTTAAAGCCTTAATGTTTAGACCAGACATTATACATTGTAATGATTGGCAAACAGGGTTAATTCCAGCATATCTTAAAACAAATTTGAAAAACGATGGTTTCTTTTGGAACACTTCTTGCGTATTTACAATACACAATATTGCTTATCAAGGGCAATTTAGTGCCTGTACAATAGAAGAAGCTGGTTTTTCTTGGGAAGATTTTACTTCAGATAAGCTAGAATATTATAATAGGGTAAATTTTATGAAGTGTGGTATTGCTACGGCTGATGCTGTTTCTACTGTAAGTCCTACTTATGCAAAGGAAATAAAAGAGTTTAATGGAAGAGGTATGGAGGTTGTGTTAAATTCTAGGCATGATGAAATTTATGGTATTTTAAATGGCATAGATTATGATTATTGGAACCCTTCAACAGATAAATATATAGCAGCAAATTATGATAAAAATAAATTAAATAACAAAAAACTATGTAAAGAGGATTTACAAAAAAAATGTGGTTTTAAAGTAAATGATAATATGCATCTGTTTGGTTGTGTTTCAAGGTTAGATAATCAAAAAGGTTTTGACATTATAATAGATGCGTTGTACACTTTAAAAGATTGTGATATGCAGTTTGTTATTTTAGGCTCAGGTGATAATGAGATAAAGGATAAATTAAAGAAAGCTGCATTAAATATGCCAAAAAAGGTTGCTGTGTTTTTTGATTATGACGAGAAACTTGCACATAAAATTTATGCAGGTTGTGATAGTTACATGATGCCTTCTAGGTTTGAACCTTGTGGACTTAGTCAAATGATAGCTTTAGCTTATGGGACTATTCCAGTAGTTAATCGTACAGGTGGACTTTCAGACACTATAAAGTACTATAATCATTTCACAAAAGAGGGAAATGGTTTTGTGTTTAATATAACTTATGGTGAAAATTTTGTCCAAACAATTTTAAAGTCAGACAAAATATTTAAAGACAAGCAAAACTGGAATATTTTAATGTTGAATGCTTTAAATAGCGATTTTTCGTGGGATAAGTCTGTTTTTAAATATGAAAAAATGTATAATAACTTGGTTGCAAATAAACTAAAAGAAACGATTTTTAGCAGAAGTTAGTTTAATAGAGGCAAAAAGTTGGGGAAAATAATATCTGATACTATAAAATTTTTAAGTATAATATTTTTGAGCTCGTTTTTTATTTTGATTTTAAATTATTATTATCAAGTAGAATCATATGTTTCTTCTCTTTATGATGAGCTTAATATTGTTGTATTTTTTAAAAATGAGGTTAAAGATATCAACGTAATTGCAGAGGAAATAGCAAAGAAAGAGACCTTGTTTGTTAAAGAGATCGTTGATTCATCGCAATCGTATTTAAAAGCTCTAGAAAGAAATCCCTTTTTAAAAGATATATCAAGTCCAGATGATGTAGAATCTATTGGCAGCTATGCTATTGTTTTGCCAAAAGAAACTTTTGATGAAAATTATCTGTTAGAAGTAAGAAATCATGTAGAAGCTATTAATGGTGTTGACGAGATAGTTTTTGATGCCTATTCTTTTAGTCAATATAGAAAATTGAAAAATTTGTTAATGTTATGCCAAAAAACATTTTTTTATTTTCTTATTGTTGTTGGAGTTTTGTTTATTTTTAAAATTATTTTTACTGTTTTTGTACAAGAGTCTGCTATAAAAAAAATTGTTCAAAAATTTTGTTTTTATTTTATGGCAACTTCCTTAGGTTTTTTTATAATTTGGATGTTGAGCATATTTGTTCAATATGATTTGTCAATAAATAAACCACGAGTTTTATTAGTGATACCTTTTGTAACTATATTTGGGTTGATATTTGATAATAAATTGTAATGACATTGATAATATGAAAAAAGTATTTTTATTAATTTTTTTGTTGTTTTATTCAAGTTTATCATTTTCTAAAAGTTCTGATTTACAGATAAAGTCAGAACAACTATCTAAAGTAAAGAAAGCTATTCAATCAAAAAAACAAGAAAAGCTTAAACTTATTATTCAAGAAAAAACTTTTGAAAAGGAACTTGACGAATTAAATAAAAGTATTGTTCTTACAGAATTAAAGCTTAACAAATGTATAAAAGACATAGCAGTAGCAGAAAAAAATCTTGAAAAATCATCTAAGCTATACAATATTGCTTCTTTAAAAACTAAAGAGTGCAATAAAAGTATGCAAGATGAAATGAAGTTTTTTAATAGAATAACATTTATACTATCGTATGAAAGAAACCCTCTTGAATATAAAATAAGGCAAAAACTTTTAGAAAATAAAAAAGCAAATTATAAAATAGCTAAAGAAGAATTAATTAATTTTTCTTTAGATTTAAAAAAGTGGCAAAATGCAAAAAATAAGCTTTTAAATCTACAAAAATATGAGCAATCTTTAGTCAAAAAACATAGAAGTATGATAGAGAAAAAAAGTGAACTTTTAAATACAACATCAGGTAAACTTATAGCTGCAGAACAAGAAATAAAAGCTTTAAATGATAGTGCAAAGACTATGCAGGATTTGATAAATAAAATTATGTCTTCAACTAAACAAGAAAGTATTTCTCCTGTTGAGAAGAGTTTTCAAGAAAAAAGAAAAAAGTTTTTACCTTGGCCAGTAAATGGTAAAGTTGTTGTGGGTTTTGGTAAAAGTAAACATCCTTACCTTGATACTTACGTGATAAGTAATGGTATAAAAATAAAAAGTGTAGATTTTAATAAAGTGAAAAGTGTTGCTTCTGGGCGAGTTGTTTTTATTGGTGTTTTTCATTCTTATGGTAAAGTTGTTATAATAGATCATAAAGGTTCTGTTTTTTCTATTTACGGTCTTTTGGATAATATTTATGTTAAGGAAAATCAGAAAATATCTAAAGGGGAAGTGCTTGCTAGTGTTGGTAGGCGAAATGATAATGTGCTCTATTTTGAGATAAGAAAAAATAATGTACCAGAAAACCCTATCTTATGGTTAAGATAAGGTTGGAAAGTGTCATTTTGAGGAAATAAATGCCAAGAATAAAAAAAATGCTTATTTTTTTTATATTAATAAGTTTTTATAAAGTGTCTGTTTTTTCGCAAACTGATGAGACATATGAAAAATTAGGTATTTTTGTAGATATTATGGAAATTATAAACACAAACTATGTTTTAGCTACAAAACCTAAAAGTTTGGTTGTTAACGCAATAAAAGGTATGGCTGGTTCCTTAGATCCATTTTCACAGTATTTGGAAGAAAAATCCTACAAACAGATGCAAACAGAAACAGATGGTTCTTATGGTGGTATAGGTTTAAGAATTATGATGAAAAATGCAAACTTAACTGTTGTTTCGCCTTTGCCAGGTACGCCAGCTTATAAAGCTGGCATTTTGCCTGAAGATAGAATTATAAAAATAAATGGTAAGTCTGCTATTGGTATGTCAACAGACAAGGGTGTTGACATAATGAGGGGGAAAGTAGGGGAAAAAGTTAAGCTTACTATATCCAGAGGTAGAGACGCTAAAGAAATAGATTTTGAACTTGTAAGAGAAAAGATAAAAATAGAAACTGTTGAGTCTACTGTTTTGGATGGAAACGTTGTCTATAGTTAGACTTATAGAATTTAATTCTCAAAGTGCAGATGATATACAAAAAGTACTTTTAAATTGTGAAAGTCAAAATATGAAAGCTCTGATTTTAGATTTAAGAAATAACCCTGGAGGTCTTTTAGAGTCTGCATTAAAAATAATTAGTATATTTATAAGTGAAAGAAAGTTAGTTCTTACTACAAAAGGTCCACAACAAGATACTAAGAAAGAGTATTTTACTGAAGGCGAAGGAACCTTTTTTGATCTTCCAATTGTTATACTTGTAAATAAAGGATCGGCTTCTGCTTCTGAAATTGTTTCTGGTGCAATGCAAGAATTTAAACGTGCGTTAATAGTTGGTTCAAACACTTTTGGTAAAGGTAGCGTTCAAACAGTTTTCCCTTTGTCTGATGGTACAGCATTAAGACTTACTATAGCTAAATACTATTTGCCGTCTGGTCGTCCGATTGACCGTTCAAATGCAAAAAGTGCAAAAAATGGTATTACTCCAGATAATATTAATGTGGATGTTACTATAGAAGAAGAAATTAAACTTTATGCAAATGCTGATGTGTTGTTTAAGAAAGATAAAGATACTAAAAAAGGTTTAAAAGATAATAATTTAGAAGATAAAGCTTTAAACAAGGCTTTGGAAATAATTAGAGGCAACAAAGTTATGGAGAGTATAGAAGCTTCTAGGGTGTTAGTTACTTTAAATAAGAAAAAATAGGGAATAATTTTTGTGCCTGGAGAGTACATGTCGAGTAAGGAAAATAAAGAAAGTTTATGGGTCAAATTATATATAGTTATGTTATTTTTTTGTGGTATAGCTATATGGTTTTGTGTACAGCCTATAAAAAAACAAGAGGTTTCAGTTGACATATTTATAGAAAAAAGGATTGGTGAAACTTTAATTAAACGAGGTGCAACTCAAGATGATATATTAAAACAATACGTGAGAGAGAGGAAAGTTGTTGGCTCTAAATGGAACGAATTTTATAAAGTAATAAAGTTGAAACCTAATCAAAAGATGCATTTTTTTCAGGAAGATTTTAGAGAAATTGCAAGAGATATGAAAGTAGGTCTAAGTAAGCTAGATAATGTAGATGGTTCAACTACTTATAAATTTTACTCTCCTGATAGAACGTACTCCAATATAACTGTTGTTCCTGTGAAATCTTTAAAAAATGGATATGAGAAATGAATATTCTTGCTATAGAAACCTCTTGTGATGAAACTTCTGTTTCTGTTATTTCAAATGGAGTAGATGTAAAATCTTTAGTAATTTCATCGCAAATACATATACATGCGAAGTTTTGTGGAGTTGTTCCAGACCTTGCAAGTCGTGCACACGTAGAAAAAATAAATCCAGTAATAGCTGAGAGTTTAAGTAATGCTAAGATTAATTTTAACGATTTTTCAAAAAAAATTGATGCTGTGGCTTTTAGTGTGGGGCCTGGTCTTGCTGGTGCGTTACTTGTTGGTTCTGTTGCAGCAAAATCATTAGCAAGTGTATACAAAAAACCATTGATACCCGTAAATCATTTAGAGGGGCACTTGTACTCTTGTTTTATTGAAAATAAATTTTTAAAACCGCCATTTTTAGCTCTTATAATATCTGGTGGGCACACTGAGCTTGTTGTAGTTGAAGATTTTGGTAAATATAAAGTGTTAGGTGGCACAAGAGATGATGCTGTTGGTGAAGCTTTTGATAAAGCTGCAAGAATGTTGGGCCTTTCATATCCAGGCGGACCGATAATTGACCAAAGAGCTTCAAAGGGAGATCCATTGTCAATTAAGTTCCCTCATCCATATTTAAGAGATAGTTGGGATTTTTCATTTTCTGGAATTAAAACGTCGCTTTTAAATTATCTTAAATCAAACCCTGTGAAAAATGAACAACATTTAAACAATATATGTTCTTCTTTTAGGATGGCAATAGCTGAGACTTTAATTTTTAAAACTTTTAAAGCTGTTAGGGAATTTAATTTGAAAAAGATTGTTTTAGGTGGTGGAGTAAGTTCTAACTCTTTAATAAGACACATGTTTTTAGAGAATGATAAAAAGGATAAAATAAAAGTTTTTATTCCTTCTCCAATATATTGTACAGACAATGCTGCTATGATTGGTTGTGCAGCATACTTAAAACAAAAAAAATGTGGGTTAAGCTATAACTATAATAGTTTGCAGCTAAAACCATCTCCATCTCTTATTTTATCTAACTGGTAAGTCATATTGATTAAAATGAATAAATTGACTATAGGTAACATAAAATTTTGCAGTAATATTTTTCTTGCTCCGATGGCAGGGACTACAGATTTGCCATTACGCCTTCTTGCAAAAGAAGGAGGAGCAGGGCTAGTATATACCGAAATGGTTTCGGCTAAAGCTCTTGTTTACCATGATGAAAAAACAAGAAGTCTTTTGAGAATCAGGGATCAAGAAAGACCAGTTGCCGCACAAATATTTGGCGGGGAAGTTAGTAGTATGTCTGAAGCTGCAAGAATCGTACAAGACATAGGTGTTGATATTATTGATATTAATTTAGGTTGTCCTGTACGAAAAGTAGCTAAAGCTGGAGCTGGGGCAAGACTACTTGCCAATGAACACCTTGTAGCTAAGATTTTAGAGTCTGTTGTAGATAATGTTAACATTCCTGTTACGATTAAAATACGTATAGGACTTTTGCCAGGTCAGAATGTGGCTAAAGAAATTATACATATAGCACACAATAGTGGTATAAAAATGGTGGTAGTGCATGCTAGGTATGCATCTTTAGGACATTCAGGGAAACCTGACTTAGAGGCTTTTGCAGAATCTTGTTCTGATGCAAAAATTCCAATTATTGCAAATGGTGGTATTGTTGATGAGAAAACTGCTCAGGAATTTATGAAAATACCAAATTGTTCTGGTTTAATGGTGGGTCGAGGTGCTATTGGTAATTATTCCATCTTTAAAAGGTTAGAAAGCTTTATTGCATATGGTAAAACTTTACCAAAGGCTGGTAAAGAAGAAAAAGTTCAATGGTTAAGAAAACATGTTCAATATTCAATTGATAATTATGGTATAAAAAAGGGATTAGTTGTTTTTAGGAAAGTTGCGCACTATTATATTAAAGATTTTCCTAATGCTTCTAAAATACGTTGCATGATTAATACAATGTCTAATTTAGATGATTTTAATACAATGTTAAAAACCTTAGAGGCTTTGCTATATCGAGAGGACTGACATCTTTAATGATTGACAGGAGTAATAGAAAGCATATAAAGTTAGTCTAGTCTACTTTAGAACCTTATCTACGTTACTAGAGCAATCGCAACAACCATTTAATCAACTTAGCAAAATGGGAAGACAAAAAAGACTTAAATGAATTTTGCTTCAAACAATGCTAATTTGTAATATTAAATGTTTATGGCTCATAAGCTGCTCTTTGAGGTAAGTCCGATAAGGTTCTAAACTAGATTTATCACTGTCCCGGCGTCATTAAGCAAATACACAAAATACACAAATTGTTCCGCACAACATACCTACATCACCACTACTACTAAATGTTAACAGTATTATTATCCATATTGGTAGGATTGAATTAGTTATTCTCAGCATCTATAAATCTAACCTTGCCATCATAATTAATACTGCCATTAGTACTAACCATTACCTGCAACGCTAAATGTGCTGTGAGTTACTAGATTAATTGTTTGTCTGCTACATTATGCTAGAGGCAAGGAGTATTATTATATACAATAAGAATAAAACAAAAAGTGTAAAATTTTAAGATATTTAAAATGTTTAAAAATAAAGCTATAATCAAATTTAAAGTTATAGGTAAGGTGGAAACTAATGCTAAAAGCTATCCTTGGTTTAATTTTTGGTTCTCAAAATGAAAGAGATATAAAAGCAATAAAACCTATTGTGGAGAAGGTTAATGCTTTAGAGATGACTATAAAACAACTTTCAGATGAGGGTTTAAGAAACAAAACGATTGAATTTAGAGAGCGTCTTGCTAAAGGTGAAACTTTAGATGATATTTTGCTGGAAGCTTTTGCTTGTGTTCGAGAAGCTTCTGTCAGAACAATAGGGTTAAGACATTTTGATGTTCAAATAATAGGCGGTTATATTTTACATAAAGGTAAAATAGCTGAAATGAAGACAGGAGAAGGTAAAACTTTAGTTGCAACTCTTGCAGCTTATTTAAATGCTTTGCCCGGAAAAGGTGTGCATATTGTAACAATTAATGATTATTTGGCAAAAAGGGATAAAGAGTGGATGGGTGTGGTTTATGAGAAGTTAGGTCTTAGGGTTGGTAAGGTTGGACATGAAACAAAAAACGAAGAAAGAAGGCAAGCTTACAATTGCGATATAACTTATGTTACTAATAATGAGCTCGGTTTTGATTATTTAAGAGATAATATGGTTACCTCAAAAGAGGAAAGAGTTTTGCGTCCTTTAAACTATGCAATTATAGATGAAGTTGACTCAGTTCTTATTGATGAAGCAAGAACTCCACTTATTATATCTGGAGCTGCAGAGCAGTCTACTGATAAGTACTATATTTCAGATAGAATTGTTCCTATGTTAAAAGGTAGAAAAGTTACAGAAAGTGAAGAAATAAAGGCAAAGTATGATAATATAGATTTGTCAAAAGGTTATGACTATCTTCTTGACGAAAAAAACCATTCTGTAGTTTTGACAGAACAAGGTATTTTAAAAGCAGAAAAAATATTAGGGGTTAAAAATATTTATGATGATTTACAATCTGAATGGGTGCATCATATAACTCAAGCTATAAGAGCGCATAATTTATATCGAAAAGATGTTGAGTATGTTCTAAAAAATGGTGAAGTAATAATAGTTGATGAGTTTACGGGTAGACTTATGCCTGGAAGAAGGTGGTCAGATGGACTTCACCAAGCTGTAGAAGCAAGGGAAAATTTAAAAATTGCAGCTGAAAACCAGACTCTTGCTACTATAACTTTTCAAAACTTTTTTAGAATGTATAAAAAAATATCAGGTATGACAGGTACAGCTTCAACAGAGTCGGCAGAGTTTTGGGAAATTTATAAACTTGATGTGGTAGAAGTTCCTACAAACAATCTTATGCAGAGGAAAGATTATCCAGACGTTATTTATAGAACAGAGAAAGAAAAAGATAAAGCTATAGTCAATGAAATAGAAGAATCTTGGAGAAAAGGGCAACCTGTTCTTGTTGGAACACGATCAATAGAAAAATCAGAAAAGATAGCTTCGATGTTAAGACATAAAGGTATTCCACATCAGGTTTTAAATGCAAAATATCATGAACTTGAAGCGCAAATAATCTCTGCAGCTGGAGCTAAAGGAGCTGTTACAATAGCTACAAATATGGCTGGAAGAGGTACAGATATTGTTCTTGGTGCGCAGGATCAGTTGCAGAGCCAAGAGGTTAAGGATTTAGGTGGCTTACACATAATAGGGACAGAACGTCATGAATCTAGGAGAATAGATAATCAGTTAAGAGGGCGTGCCGGAAGACAAGGAGATCCTGGATCTACAAGGTTTTTTCTTTCTATGGAAGATGAACTTATGCGTCTTTTTGGTTCAGATAGGATGACCGTTATGATGCAAAGGTTTGGGTTAAAAGAGGATGAAAACATTGAGCATCCTTGGATAACAAAGGCTGTAGAAGGTGCCCAAAGAAGAGTGGAAGGTATGAATTTTGATATAAGAAAACAACTAATAGATTTTGATAATGTTATGAATAAGCAAAGAGAAGCTGTGTATAATTTAAGAAATGAAATTCTTGAAGGTGAAGATATTTCAGATACTATAAAGGATATGATTGATGAATCCATAGAAGAAAAACTTAGTACATGGGCATCTGCAAAATACTCAGAAGAATGGAATTTTGCAAGTATAAATGCATGGCTTTTTAGAACCTTTGGTATTAATTATGAAATTGAAGATAAAGAAAGGTTAAGCTTTTTAACAGGAGAAGCATTTTTTAGAGATATTTACGATAAAGTTTTAGAAGTTTATGAAAAAAGAAAAGAAGACTTTACTCCAGAGCTTATGGCTCAAATACAAAGAATGGTTTTTTTACAGATGATAGATTCTTCTTGGAAAGATCATCTATACGAGCTTGACCAATTGAAAAGAGGTATAGGTTTTAGAGCTTATGCTCAGAAAGACCCTAAAATAGAGTACCAAAAGGAATCTTTTGCTTTGTTTGAATCTATGATGAAAAGAATTAGAGAAAATACCATAGAGTACATTTTTAAGGTCCAAGTAAATATAAAATCTCAACCACAAAGTAATGGGAGTGACTTTGAAGTTGTAAGTTCGAGTTCTGTTTTTAAAAATAAAAAAGAGATAACAAACTCCAAAAAGATTAATGATTTAAACAAAATTGGGAGAAATGATCTTTGTCCTTGTGGTAGTGGAAAAAAATATAAGAAGTGTTGTGGTACAAAATAAATTTGTACAACTTGTTCCTAAATAGTAAAGATAATGAACTATAACTTAAATATCTTGGTATGACGGACGGTATTGCGTAAATGAATATATGTTTGATCAAAACTGGAGTGAGTAGCAATGGTTTTAAAAAAAACTATACAGAATATTATATTTTGTTGTATTACAGGTTTGTTAGCTGTAGTTTCATTCCCAAAGTTTAATTTATTTTTTTTGATATATATAGCATTTATACCGTTACTTTTTGCAGTTACAAGAAACGATTTTAAAAAATCGTTTTTTTATGGTTTTATTGCAGGGTTTGTTTTTAATGCTTTAGGGCTTTATTGGCTATTGCCGATGTTAGAATTCTACACAAGTTCACATTTACAAACGATTGTGAGCTCTTGTTGTTTGTGGGCATATTTATCTTTATATTGGGGATTTTGGGCATTACTCTTTTCTTTTGTTTATACAAATACAGAAAAAATTAAAAATCAAATATTTGCAAATAGTCTTGTCATTATTTTTGGTGCTTGTTTATGGGTGCTATTAGAATATGTGAGAACATATTTTCTTACAGGATTTCCGTGGATGTTGATTGGATATTCACAGTTTAAGTTTATTGAATTTATACAGTTGTCTGAAATTTGCGGTGTTTATGGAGTGTCATTTTTAATATTATTTTGTAATTTGTGTTTTTATTTTTGGATTAAAGAAAATCAAAAGAAATACTTATATTTATCGCTATCTTTTGTTTTTATTATATTAATATTTGGAGCAGTAAGAACAGAAAAGTTTAACTTTTTTGGTGACGAAGAATTTTCTGTGTCTATAGTTCAACCTAATATTGACCAAAATTGTAAATGGGATAATGCTTATCGAGAACATATCTTAGAAACGTTAAGGATGTATGCTAATAAAATTTCTGAACATAAAACGGATTTGGTCCTATGGCCTGAAACAGTGTTGCCAGGATATATACCTATAGATGAATATATTTATGGTAGTGTTAAAGATATTGTAAATGTTGCAGGTGGGTTTAATGTAATAGGTTCTAATTTTTATGAAGAAGATTTGCCTTATAACGCTACGTTTTCCTTTGAAAATAATGGAGACTATATTTCTGTTCATAAAAAAAACCACCTTGTCCCTTTTGGGGAATTTATTCCATACAAAACTTTCCTTTTAAAATTTTTTGGAGTTTTAAATCAAATGGGGGATTTTGTTAGAGGAGATGATACTCAAATTTTTAGTAATGGAAAAATGTATTTAGGGGCTATGATATGTTCGGAGAATTTTTTCCCAGACATTGTTAGGCGCTTTGTTCTTTCTGGAGCAAAAGTACTCATAAGCCAAGCTGATGATGCTTGGTTTTTTGATACAGCAGCTCTAGAACAACATTTTATAATGAACGTGTTTAGAGCTGTAGAAAATAGAAAGACATTGTTAGTATCTGCTAATTCTGGCATTTCTGGGATAATTAGTGCATCTGGTTTTATTGTAAGTCAAACGATGTCTTCAAAAAGTGTTTTGTTAAAAGGAACATTTTTGCCCAATGACTTTAAAACTTTTTATACAGAGCATGGAGATATATTTGTATATGTTTGTATGTATATGAGCTTATTTATATTTTCTCTGATGTTAATATTATTTTTGCTAAATTTTTTTGTAAAAAATAAATAATAATGTAAAAAAGGGATTGTATGTTAGAAAAACAAAAAGAAAGAATATATGCTTTAAGGAGGTCTCTTTGATTTAGATGCAAAACTACAAAAAATCAAAGAGCTTGAAATAGAAATATCTGATTCAAATTTTTGGAATGACCAAAGTAAAGCAAAGAAAATTATGTCTGAACTTGACGCCTTAAAGAACTTAAGTCAGTCTTGGACATTCATGAAAAACCAAGTGCAAGATTTAATAGATTTAAAAGAGTTGGCTGTTTTGGAAAATGACGAACATACTTTATCTGAAATAGAAATAAATACTAAAAAACTTGAAAAAGAGTTGGCTACTTTTGAAACTAAAACAAAATTAGGCAGTCAGCATGATAAAAATAGTGCAATTATGTCTATACATGCTGGAGCAGGTGGTACTGAGTCTTGTGATTGGGCGCAAATGCTTGTGAGAATGTACTCTCATTGGGCTGAAGATAAAGGTTTTAATGTAGATGTTGTTGATAGTTTGGATGGAGATGAAGCAGGTATTAAGAGTATAACAATGATTATAAAGGGCGAATATGCTTATGGATTTTTGCAGTCAGAAATTGGGGTCCATAGATTAGTACGTATTTCTCCTTTTGACTCTAATAAAAGAAGACATACATCTTTTAGTTCTGTAGATGTTATCCCTGAAATAGATGATAGCATAAATATTGTTATTGAAGATAAATATATTAGAATTGACACATATAGAGCTTCAGGTGCTGGAGGGCAGCACATAAATAAAACGGACTCTGCAGTCAGAATTACGCATATGCCAACAGGTATTATTGTTCAATCTCAAAATGATAGATCTCAAATAAAAAATAGAGCAACAGCTATGAAACTTTTGAAAGCTAAATTATATGAACTTGAACAAGAAAAACAAAGAGCTTCTTACGAAAAGCATTATAATGAAAAATGGGCAATAGAATGGGGTAGTCAAATACGTTCTTATGTTTTTATGCCGTATCAACTTGTCAAAGACCACAGAACAGGTTATGAAACTTCTCAAATTAATTTGGTGATGGATGGGGAAATAGATAGTTTTATAGAGGCATATTTGTCTTGGAAATTGGAAAAGAAGCTATAAATATTTAAAAAAGTGATTGTTTTTTCAAATTTTTTTGCGTTTTGACAGCTATTAGTATTTTTAGTAGAATCGTTAAATCATTTGGTTTTATTATTGTTATTTTTAGCTTTATAGTAAAAAGTTAAACTTATAAAATATTAAAGGGTGTTTAAATGAGAATTGTAAAAGAAGGGTACGTTTTTATCATTCCTACATTTGTTTTAAGTTTGGTGTTATTTTTTTTAAATGGTGGTATCGTAGTAAATATTTTAGGTTTTTTATTTCTTTTAGTTTCTTTATTTTGTTTATATTTTTTTAGGGACCCAAATATAGAAATAACAAAAGGTGATGGGTTAATTCTTTCTCCTTGTAATGGTACTGTTTTAGAAGTTAGTGAAGATGAAATGGAAAAAGTTGTGAAAGTTTTTTTATCTGTTTTAGATGTACATTTACAGCGTTCTCCAATTTCCGGTAAAGTTGTAAGCGTAGAGCATAAACCTGGAAAATTTTTAAAAGCTATGGACCCTCAGGCTCATATAGTTAATGAACAAAATGTTATAACAATAAAAAACAAAGATGGTAAGTATATTGTTAAGCAAATTGCGGGGATTTTAGCTAGAAGATGTGTTTCTTGGGTTAAACCAGGTGACGTTTTAAAAGTAGGTGATAAAATAGGAGTAATAAAGTTTAGTTCTCAGGTGGATATTCATATGCCAAAAAATGTAAATGTTAAAGTGAAGTTTGGGGATAAAGTTGTCTCAGGTGTAACGATTTTTGCAACTTTAAGCAGATGAGGAGAGTGTTGCTATGGATAAAGGGTTGAAAAAGGGTATTTATATCTTGCCAAGTTTGTTCACTTGTGGAAATATTTCCTGTGGTTATTTATCTATAGTATCTTCTATAAATGGTAATTTTACTCAAGCAGCATGGTTTTTGATATTTGCAATAGCTTTTGATATGATTGATGGTAGAATTGCAAGATTTACTAAAACGACTAGCGAGTTTGGAATACAAATTGATTCTTTAAGTGATTTGATTTCTTTTGGAGTTGCTCCTTCTGTTATGATGTATCAGCTTGTTTTAAATTCTATGGGCAAAGTTGGGCTTGCTATTGCTATTTTTTTTGTTGTGTGTAGTGCTTTAAGACTTGCCAAATTTAATGTTCAGACTCAGAATGGTATTGTGTATAGTTCTTTTGTTGGTTTGCCAACGCCAGCTTCTGCAGGTCTTTTGATATCTTTTGTGTTAAGTTACGAGCTTCTTATTGCTTCTCCAGGTCAAGATTTGACATTTAAAACAATTCCAATTCTTATGAAAAATATGCCTATCTTTTTTAAAGCAATGCCTGTTACTGTAGTAGTTTTATCTTTACTTATGGTATCAAATATTACATATTTATCGTTTAAAAAAATGGATTTATCAAAACCAAAAGCATTTAGATTATTAGTTCTATTAATAGTACTTTTGTTTCTTATAATAACGTTTCCACAAAATATTATTTTTATATTGTTTAGTTTATACGTTATCTCCGGGATACTTTTTACTGGGGCAAAATATTATAGAGCTTTCAAGCAAAAAATAAATTTAAAGAAGGGGAACAATTAATGCCAATTGAACAACTTTTAATTTTAATTAAACCAGATGGTATAAAAAAGTCTTTAACAGGGAATATCTTAACTAAACTTTCTGAAGCAAGAATGCTTATTATAGGCGCAAAAGCTGTTAAGGTAAGTGAAGAATTGGCAAAAACTCATTATCACCAACTTAAAGATAAACCTTTTTTTGGTGAACTCATAGACTATATTCAAGGTAAAATATATGGAGAACCTTGGGATAGAGTTCTAGCTTTTGTTTATCAGGGTGAAGACGCTATTGTAAGAATGAGAAAAATTGCAGGGGCAACAAACCCTGAAGAAGCTGACCCAGTTTCTATAAGAGGGGCTTATGGTAGAATAACTACAAAGGGGGTGTATGAAAATGTAGTTCATTGCTCTTCTGATCTTTCTGAAGCTGAAAGAGAAATTAAATTGTGGTTTAAACCTGAAGAAATAGTTAAATCAATATATTCTACAAAAAAAGTTGTTGTGGAAAAAGAAAAAAGGGAAGTCTGGACATAATAGAAGGGAAAGTAACAATAAGACGTACATTAATTGGTGGAGTAGGTGGTAGAGATAATTTTACCGGCAACACGCTAAACCTAAGACTATAGAGTAGAAGTGGGAGGGATAGGGAATGTTGAGAGTAGTATATGCGATTTGATGTGAAAGATTGTTAAATAGAAGTTTTGAGATACTAAAATTAGTAAGAGTGTGTAAGTCCATTACTAATATAGTGTTATTCTTAAAGCTAGCCTTGATTTTTATCTTGGGAGTGCTAAAATGCCAGCGCCAATGGAAATGTTTATAAAAGAAATGCAGGATCTTTTTCAACCAGATAAAGTTTATGTCATGGATGGGTCACAGGAAGAAGCTGAAAAACTTACTGAGATTTCTCAAAAATCTGAAGTTGCCGGACGAATTGTTCTAGAAAAATTAAATGGTAAGGAATATCCTAATTCCTATTATCATCGTTCAAATCCTAATGATGTAGCAAGAACAGAACATTTAACTTTTGTATGTACTCCAACACAAGAAGAATCAGGGCCTAACAATAATTGGTTAAATCCGGATGAAGCTAAAAATAAAATGAATAATCTTTTTAAAGGCGCAATGAAAGGAAGAACAATGTATGTAATTGCTTTTGTTATGGGCACGCCAAAATCAAGATATGCAAAAAACTGTGTTCAAGTGACAGATTCTGTTTATGTTGCTTTAAGTATGCGTATTATGTCTAGGGTTGGAAATCAAGCAATAGAAAGAATATGCAATTCGTCGGATTTTTTTAGAGGAATACATTCTATAGGAGATGTTAATCCAGATAGAAGATTTATAATGCATTTTCCTCAAGAAAACCTTGTTATGAGTTTTGGTTCTGGTTATGGAGGAAATGCTTTACTTGGTAAGAAATGTTATTCCTTAAGGATAGGTTCGTATTTAGGCAAACAAGAAGGCTGGCTTGCTGAACATATGATTATTATAGGCGTGCAAGCTCCAGACGGCAAGATAACATATTTTTTAGGAGCATTTCCTTCTGCTTGCGGGAAGACAAATCTTGCACTTTTAGAGCCTGTTCTTAAAGGTTATAAAGTTTGGGCTTTAGGTGATGATATTGCTTGGATAAATATAGGTAATGACGGTAAACTTTACGCGATTAATCCAGAATCAGGTTTTTTTGGTGTTGCTCCTGGGACAGGGATGAAAACAAATCCAGTTATGATGAAAACATTAAAGAATGATAAATTTTTTCCTACTCTTTTTACAAATACAGCTATAAACAATAGTGATAACACTCCTTGGTGGGAAGGGGTTTGTGACGAGATTCCTTCTGATTTAACAGATTGGCAAGGTAGAAAATACAGTAAAGATTTAGGTCAACCTGCAGCACATCCAAATTCTAGGTTTACTGTTTCTATTTACAATTGTCCGACGCTTTCTCCAGAATATGACAATCCTCATGGTGTGCCTATTTCTGGTATAATTTTTGGGGGACGTAGAAAAGATACTATACCTTTAGTATATGAGGCTAAAGATTGGCAAACTGGTGTTTTTATTGCTTCGTCAATAGGTTCAGAAACAACTGCTGCTGCGACTGGAAAAGTAGGTACAGTCAGGAGAGACCCTATGGCTATGTTGCCGTTTTGTGGTTATAACATTGGGGATTACTTTCAACATTGGCTTGATATAGGTAAAAAAGTAAAAGAGGCACCCAAAATATTTATGGTGAACTGGTTTAGGAAAGACGAAGATGGTAAATTTATGTGGCCAGGTTTTAGAGATAATTCAAGAGTTATAAAATGGATGATAGATAGAATTGAAGGTAAGGTAGATGCAGTAGAATCAGAAATCGGATTGTTGCCTAGACTAGACTCTTTAGATTTAACAGGTTTAGATATAGATACACAGATACTTGAAAAGTTGTTGAAAGTAAATAAAGATGAGTGGAAAAAAGAAATAGTAATGATAGAAGAATTTTATGCAAAATTTGGTGATAAAATACCAAAAGAGTTGAGAAATTATTTAGTAGAACTAAAAAATAGAATAATTTAATAATTTAGTTTCTTTGATGTATTTTAATAAAAAATAGGGAATTTACTTTTAAAATAATAAATTAAAAAAATCTAGTTAGTCAGGCTAAAGCACAATACCATAGTTCTTTGATCAACATAAGTGGCCTATAGAAATAATGTTTATACCATTAGAATTAGTGTAACTGTACTTCTCCGCCTGTGATAATATTTAGCGAAGTTAAATCCTCTAACTTTCTTTTATCTACAGATTTTTTTAATTTATTTAAATTATCTTCTGCCTTTTTTATGTTATGCTCTCCGCCAACCTTTACTTCAAAGGCGGCCCATTTGCCATTACTGAGCTGAACTATTATATCGACTTCAACTTCAGAAGAATCTTTGTAAAAAAATGTATCTGCACCTATAGCCTCAGCGTAAGTTCTTATGTCTCTTAAAACCATTGATTCAAAGAATAGACCAAAGGTTTCCAAATCATTGAGCAAAGCTTTAGAATTTATTCCTAACGCAGCTACAGCAATCGCAGGATCCATAAAATGCCATTTTGGTTTTATTCTTATTTGTGCACTTGAACGGATATGTGTTTTCCAGACAGATAATTCCTCTAATAAAAAAATTTGAGTTAACCTATCCAGATATTTTCTTATTGTTTTTGTTGTGACATCAATTTCAATTTCTGATTCTTTAGCAAGTGTCTCTAGGCTAGCTTGAGTTGAAATATTGCGCGCTCTTTTCAGAATAATAGAAAATTGCAGGCATGCCCCCTATAACTAATGTCTCTGCAAATTCTGATATGGAAAGGCCACTGTTGCCACTAGGGTTAAAACCTTTCTCAAATAAATTTGAAAAAGAAACTTGGTTAGTAGATTTTCCCCCTTCGGACAATGACATAGGTCGCATGCGTACGCGCCCAAATCTTCCAGCGCCGCTATGGTGAGTGATGTTATCTGTTGGAGGAGATGAACCAGTTAAAATAAATTGTCCTTTTGCATTACGTGTATCAATTTCGTTGCGTGCAGTGTTCCAAAGTTCTGGGGCTAATTGCCACTCGTCAATAACGCGTGGAGTATCCCCCTCTAAGACATTTTTAGGGATTATCCGTGCTGCATCTAGTGTTTGCGGAGATTGGTCCAAAGAAACGTAACTTGCGGCATAGTGTTTTGCAGTAGTTGACTTGCCACCACCTCTTGCCCCTTCTAAGAGAATACCTCCAAGAGCAGTTAATTTTTGCTCTATTCTATTTGTTTATCTATAATTCTTTTCTTGTATTCTGTCATAAAGTTATGCTATCAAATATTTCCGAAAAAAACAATTTTATGTTTACTATTTTATCAATTTTTAACAATGGTTCTTTTTTCGATTTCCCGTAGTACCTAAAGAATTGGCACAAAGAAGTGAGTGGATAAAAATGGCTACATAATCACAAGAAAACCGCAACGTTTTTATAAAGTCAATCTTTTTATCAAAGTCTTTTATATCTGACAAATGTTCATTTGTTACAAGTAGATGTCTACCATACATGTTTGTCTTTTCTATCACTTCTATAAACTTATAATCT
>JAIRNY010000020.1 GCA_031257835.1 Candidatus Endomicrobiellum cryptotermitis | reverse complement strand
ACAGTAATAGTTTTGGCGTTTTAATAGCTATTTTTGCAAGTAATAGTCTTGCCCTTTCTCCACCGGATAAAACAGACACATGTCTGTTTACTTCTTCATTCTTTCTAAATAAAAAGTCGTTTAAAAATGATCTTAATTGTGAAAATGTTTTGCCAGGTGAGGAGTCTGTTATTGCTTCTAGAACAGTTTTTGTGTTATCTAAAGAACTATAATGTTGGTCTAAATAGCCTATATCTTTTTCATTTGGTATGTCCCACAGCCCGCCTCTTATTATTTCAGGGCAGTTTAAAATGGCTTTTAGTAGTGTGGTTTTCCCGGTTCCGTTGTTGCCTACTATAGCTAAATGGTCGTTGCCTCTAACAAACAAATTAACGTCTTTTATGATTGGTTTGTCTTTATATCCAACAGATCCTGAACTTATAGAGACAATAGTTTTTGAGTTTGTATCTTTAAAGTTAAGTCTAAAAGAAGGTTTAAGCGGTTCGAGAATCTTTAACTCTGCAAGACGTTCATGTAGCAGTTTCCTCTTTGTGGCGTTGTAGGCATGATTTTTCCCTGCAGCTTTTCTTGCGTAACTTGCTTTTAATTCGCCAACAGATGGAAGCCACTTTTTTTGTGCAACAAACTTTTCGCCTCTATCTTTACTTTTTTTTGCTCGTTCTTGTTCCCTCATGAGTGCTTTGTGAGTTTCTTTTTTTTCTTTTACAAGAGTTTTAAGTTCATCTTTAATATGTTGACAATTTTGTAATGTTAAATTAGTATAATTATCGTAGGTTCCAGTAAAGACGGTTACCTTTTTGTTGTCTATATGCCAAAAAGAGGATATGTTTTTTAGAAGTTCTTTATCGTGCGAAACTGTTATTGATGTCCCCTTGTAAAAGCTTAACATTTTCATTAAAGAAGTACGATTTTTTAAGTCTAGATGGTTTGTTGGTTCGTCTAAAAGCAAAATGTCTGGCTGATTAGAAAGAGCGAGGCTTAACGCTTTGTTAAATTTCTCTGCGCCACTTAAAGTGTTATGCTCATAAATTAGTTGTGGCACGTATCCAAAAACAATGTTTTTGTTGGTGTATATAGTCCCTCTAGAAGGGAGTAAGTCCCCTTTGATAATTTTTAATAAAGAAGATTTTCCAGATCCGTTTGCGCCGATTATTGCTATATGGGCACCCGGCATAATTTGGATTGAAAAATTTTCAAAATATGTTTGATTGTCAAAAAGTAAACTTATATTTTTTAAAAGAATTGGTTTATGCATGTGTTAAATATAAAAAAAATAAACTAAAAAAACAATTAACATAATAAGCCCGGAATTAATCGTAGAAATTAAATGCGTGAAAGAAATCTAAAAAAAGCTTAGCAAATTTATTTAAATTGTGTATAATATAATAAACACATTGAAAGATAGAAAGGCAACAAGTCTTCGTGTTTGAAAGAGTCTGCGATTGGAGCGAGCAGATGCCAAGCTGTTGCGTAAATACACTCTAGAATGGAGCAAACGAAAGCTTTTTGCAAGTAGTTTGTTAGGGGTTACTCCCGTCGTTAGAGGGTTAGGTTTGTTTGAGCCGAAGTGGCAGGTTTTTTTGCCTGTAATTAGGGTGGTACCGCAGAATTTTTGTAAATTCATATACAACTACAACATTTTCTTCCCATGCATTTTTTTGCATGAGAAGAAAATGTTTTTTTTGTCTGCCCGTTGCTTACAAGTAGGACATTTTTTGTGTCAGACAAAATCAAGTTCTTTAGCGGAAAGGAAATTCCATTAGAAATGCACAAATAGAAATGCACAAAGTTAGAATTGTGCAAAAGCTCAACTTAATCCTACTAGCTGATAGGTTAAAAGCCATTAACGAAGCAGGAAACAACACTTTCTTGCTTCGCAACGACCAATACTTTTTGGATATGTTCACTGATAGTGGTGTAAATGCGATGAGCAAATATGTAACAAGCAGTTATGATGCAATCAGATGATAGTTATGCAGGTTCGACCACATTTTATCGTTTAGAAAAGGCGATTCAAGAGGTGTTTGGTATGAAGTTTTTCTTGCGGGCACATCAAGGGCGTGCTTGTGAAAACATCACAAAATGTTTTAGCCCAACAGGGTCTACAGTCCTAATGGACCATCATTTCACTACAGCACGAGCTCACGTTTTGGATAAAGGTGGTAAAGTTGAGGAGTTTTTGCTGCTAGAGGGTTTTAATCCAAGTGGCAATAATCCTTTTGGCAAATATGGAATTATTGCGTTTAGCAGTGCCACACTGTGTGTTTACAATGTCATAACTGTCATTTGTTGTGGACAGAGTTCATTGGTTGTTTGAAAATCGCAAAATGATTGGCGGTTTGAAATTTTGTTATAAGCCAAAAGTAATGAAGTTTTTCTTAGGCAGATTAAAATTAACTTTCGATTGGCAAAAAAATTGATTGCTAAATTCAAAGCTGATTTTGGCGATAGCAACTAAAATCATAAAAGCAAGTGAAACAACCAACATTAAAACGAAAAGGTTGTAGTGGATTTTGTAACTTGTTGGTTGGAAACAAAAGGTAGATTTTGTGGAACTTACTTGGATTTTTATTATGGTGGGCAGTGCAGGGTTTGAACCCGCGACCTCTTCCTTGTAAGGGAAATGCTCTTCCACCTGAGCTAACTGCCCAAAATAAAAAGTTTGTAGTGTCTTAAACTTGTGGTAGGATACCATATTTGTATGTTAAAGTCAAACACACTGCTTGTTGCACACAAAGAGAGAATCCTACTATCATTCATTGTTTTTACTAGCGACGCGTATAAGTGAATATGAAGTAGAAGGAGAAGTGCATACTGACAAAGGAAGGATAGATGTAGTGATAAAAGGCAAAGAAAGTGTAGTGGTGGTAGAGATCAAGTACGCAAAAGATAAAGGTATTGATATAGAAAGCAAGAGAGAAGAGGGGATGAGGCCGATAAGAAAATGGAACTAGTATGAGAAGTCCAAGAGTAAGGAGGTTAGTTTGTTAGCGATAGTGTTTGGCGACAATAAAGAGATAATTTGTGTTTTATTGTTTACTTTTTTGTATATAAATTTTTGTTGATCTTTGTCAATAAAGCTCATTGTGCTTGTAAGATTTTGTAAGATGTTGCAAAAAAAATATAAAAGATATAGAATGGGTCCGTAAGTCGCATATTAAAAGGAGAAGTAAGATGAAAAAAGTTTCGTTTTTGGCAGCGCTGGCGTTTTTTTTAACTTTTGGTTTGGTATCTTGTTCAGGTAAGAAAACAGAACAAGTTCAAGAAGAATCTCAAGTAACAGTTGAAGAATCAGGGGTTGAAGTAGACACAAATACTTCTCAGTCTTCATCAGAAGTATCTGCTGAAACAGCTAATACTCAAGCTGCATACTAGCTTGAGTATTACATAGTTGGCAGAATAGACTTTAAAGACTGCGTTTCAAAAGAGCCGCGTTTGTTTTTTAGTGGCTCTTTTTTGTTTGACAATTTTTTATAGCTATTATAAAATAGTGCATTAAGTTAAAATTCTATAAAAGAAGCCGTCCCGGCTCACCTTAACCGAGTAATGCTTAAAAAAGGGAAAAGGTTAAATAATGTTTGATTTGTTGTTTTACGGGGCGGATAATATTCTGCCCTGATTTTTTTGTAAAGATTGTCTGTTAATAAATTATGGTTAAAAAAGACAAGAGGAGGAATCGTCGAAAACAAGAAAATTCGTATAAACCAGTTTATCAAAGTGCCAGAGGTAAGACTTATTGACTCTGATGGAATTATGTTAGGAATAGTTAAAACAGTTGAGGCTTTGTCTAAAGCTCAAACTTTAGATTTAGATCTTGTTGAAATTTCCCCACAGGCAAGTCCGCCTGTGTGTAAAATAATTAATTTTTCTAAATTTAAGTATGAAATGGATAAAAAAGGTAAAGAGGCAAAAAAGAGACAAAAAGTTTTCCAGCTAAAAGAAGTTAGAATAAGGCCTCGCATTGGGGAGCACGACTTAGAAATAAAAATTAAACATGCTAGAAGTTTTATTGAAGATGGAAATAAAGTTCAAATTACAGTAATGTTTTCTGGAAGAGAAATGCAGCATAGAGACTTAGGAGTTAAGGTTATGGACAAAGTTAAAGAGTCTTTGTCTGACATAGCAGAAACAGAAGGCAGAACTTCTTCTATGGGAACAAGAATGTTTTTAACGTTAGTTTCAAAGAAGAGAATAAAGTAAAGTAAACTAAACTAAATATCATTTCAACGGTATACAATGCTGTTGTAAACAATGGAGAAAGTAATGCCTAAAATGAAGACGCACAGAGGTGCAAAAAAACGGTTTAAAGTTACAGGAAAAGGAAAAGCAAAATATAAAAAGCCAGGACAAAGGCATCTTTTAACAGGTGACTCTGGAAATCAGAATAGAAAGTCTAGAAAAGCTGTGATTGTAGCAGAATCAGATATGAAAGTTATAAAAAAAGTTATGCCTTACAGTTTTTAGGTACTGGCTTCACACAATCTAAGGAGATTTTAAATGCGTACTAGAAGTGCTGTATATACAAGACAAAAAAAGAAAAAAATATTTAGGTTAGCAAAGGGTTCTTATGCTACAAAGAAAAACCGTTGGAGAATGGTCGTTCAACAAGTAGAAAGATCTCTTGCATATGCTTATGTGGGAAGAAAAGACAACAAAGCAAATTTTAGAACTCTTTGGATAGTTCGTTTAAATGCTGCAGTAAGACAGGAAGGTATTTCTTATAACAGGTTTATATCAGGTCTAAAAAAGGCAAATGTTGCCATAGACAGAAAAATGCTTGCAGAAATCGCAGTAAATGATAACCCTGCATTTAAACAATTAATAGAAATTGCAAAATCAGCATAAGAAAGGTAATGAAATATTCTCCAGCAAAAACATTAGTATTGTTTTTTATTGGGCTTATAGTAGCAGGTATGGTATTTTTGTCTTTGCCTGCTTCTTATAATTCTAAGGGGAACTATTCTTTTATAGCTACTTTGTTTACTTCTGTTTCTGCTGTTTGTGTTACTGGCCTTTCAATTGTAAATATAGGAGACTATTATTCTAAATTCGGGCAGATAATTATTTTGCTTTTGGTACAAATTAGCGGTATGGGATATATGTTTGTTTCTACAGCTTTAACATTGCTTTTAGGCAAGATTACTTTGAAAGATAGACGGATAATGCAAGATATGTTTGATGTTTCTTCTTTCAATGGTTTAAAAAAACTTTTATCAAAAGCTGTATTTTTTGTCTTAATAATAGAATTTTTAGGAGCTTTGTCTTTAACAATTGTTTTTTTTAAAGATTTCCCCTTTTTAAAATCAGTATACTTAGGCATATTTTATTCAATAATGGCTTTTTGTAATGCAGGTTTTAGTGTTTTTAATGATAGCATGGTATCTTTTTCCTCAAACCCTATAGTGTTGTATATTGTTTCGTTTCTGGTACTGCTTGGAGGGCTGGGTTTTTTTGTAATAGTAGATATTTACGATTACTATAAAGAAAAAAGACTCCATTTCTCTATACATACCAAAGTTGTACTTTTTATGTCTTTAGGTATTACTGTTTTTGCTTTTTTTGTATTTTTGTTTTCAAAGTCTGTTTCAGGACACGGCATTTTTTATTTAATAAACAATTCTTTTTTTGAGGCGGTCATTTCTAGAACTGCAGGTTTTTGTAGTGTGCCTATAAACTTGTTTAACGAGTTTACAGAATCTGTAATGATATTTTTAATGTCTATAGGAGCAGCTCCTGGTAGTACTGCTGGTGGTGTAAAAATTACTACGCTTGCTCTTGTGTTTATATTTGTAAAGAGCATTCTTGTTGGCGACGATGATTATGTTTTGTTTAAAAGGCGTATACCTTTTGACTTAATAAAAAAAGCATTAGTAGTTTTTATTATATTTTTTGCATTAATAGTTTTGTTTTCTGCAATTGTTATTTTGCATGAAGATAGCTTAAGGCCAATTGCTGTTGTTTTTGAGGTAGTTTCAGCACTTGCTACTGTTGGTATGTCTTTGGGTATTACAGAACAGTTGTCCTTAGCAAGCAAAATTTATATTATTATTGCAATGTTGGTAGGTAGAATAGGAATACTTACGTTACTTGTGTTAATGTTAGATCCTGGTTATAAAAAGAAAAGTATAAAGTATCCTGAAGGAAGGATTTTAGTTGGATAAAGAGGCTACAATGAAGAATAAGCAGTTTGCAGTTATTGGGCTTGGCACTTTTGGTTATAATGTTGCAGTGGAGTTTGCAAGTAAAAACATTCAAGTTTTAGCTCTTGATATTAATACAGAAATAGTTGATAGAATAAGCCAATTTGTTACTCAAGCTTTAGTTGTAGATGCAACAGATGAAAAGGCTATGCTAGAAGCTGGTGTTGCAGATTGTGACAGTGTTATAATATCTATAGGAGAAAGTATAGAAACAAGCATTTTGGCAACATTGATAGTTAAAGAGCTTGGCGTTAAGAATGTTATTGTTAAATCAGCAAGTAATTGGCATTCAAAAGTTGCAGCAAAACTTGGAGCTAGTACAGTTGTTTATCCAGAACTTGAAATGTCAAAAAAACTTGTAGAAAATATAGTAACACCAAACATTTTAGAACAAATAAAACTTTCTAAAGATTATAATTTAGCTGAAATAGTGGCTCCAAAATCTGTCTGGGGCAAAACTATAAGAGATTCAAATATAAGAAATAGTTATGGTATAAATATTATTGCTATACGAAAGCGGGTTCCGGTAATTAATGATGATGGACAAAGCGACATAAAAGAAGAAGTTAATATGGTGCCTGGTCCATATGACGAGATAAATCAAAACGACGTTTTGGTTGTTATTGGATCCGAAGAATGTCTAGCAAAAATAAAAAAGGATAATGAATGAGCAAAGAAAATTTAAAAACAAACATTTCTTTAGAAGCGATGTATATGGAGCTTGGCAAATTTTATTTTTTGAATAATAAATATGATGCGGCAATTTTAGAATTTAAAAAGGTTTTAGAAATAAACTCTGCAAATGCAGAAGCTTATTATAATATAGGCCTTATTAAAGAAAGTTCAAATTTAATAGACGAAGCAAAAGAAATGTATTCGAGAGCTTTATCTATTAACTCTGACTACAAGATAGTAAAAGAAAGACTAGACAAACTTATAGGAATAAAGTCTAATGAGTAAATTGTATAAGAATGAGGCTGTGTAAGTAAACAATAGTAGAACTATATATGATTTGGTAAGTGTTGTAGGATACGTTTTTGTCTAGACCAAAAACATTTAGCAAATTTTTAATTAGCAAGTACAATAAAAGAACTGTTTTAAAAGTAACAAGATTTTTTTAATATAACGATACCAAAAATATTATTTTTTTAAAAAGGATAATAGAGAAAACAAAAGGATTTGAAAAATGACGACATTAAAATTTACTGAACTAAACTTGTCTGCCGAGATAATTAAAGCTGTAGCAGACTTAGGTTTTGAAGAAGCTACGCCAATACAAAGTTTATCTATACCAAAACTTCTGTCAGGACTAGACATTATAGGACAAGCTCAAACAGGGACAGGAAAAACCGCAGCTTTTGGTATACCTGTTTTGGAAAAAGTTGATCCTAAAAACAAAGGTGTGCAAACTATAATTTTGTGCCCTACAAGAGAACTTGCAATACAAGTTGCGCAAGAGTTAAAACTTTTTTCTAAATATAAAAAGGGCATTAATATAGTACCTGTTTATGGTGGGCAACCAATACAAAGGCAAATGTTAGCTCTTTCTAAAGGCGCCCAAATTGTTATAGGTACGCCTGGTAGGGTTATAGACCACCTAGGACGCAAAACATTAAATTTACAGACTGCTTCTACTATAGTTTTAGACGAAGCTGACGAAATGCTTGATATGGGGTTTAGAGACGATATAGAACTAATATTAAAAGCTATGCCACAGGAAAGGCAAACTGTTTTCTTTTCTGCAACAATGCCTAAAGAGTTTTTATTTCTTACAAAAAAATATCAAAAAAGTCCGGCAACAATAAAAGTTATAAGCGAAAAATTAACAGTTCCTTTAATTGAGCAATACTATTTTGATTTAAGAGAACACCAGAAATTAGAAGCTCTTGCAAGGTGTTTAGATATGTATGCACCAAAACTTTCTATTGTGTTTTGTAATACTAAAAAAAGAGTAGACGAGGTTACTTCTTCTCTACAAGCAAGAGGTTATGGCGCGGATGCTTTGCATGGAGACATGAACCAATCTCAAAGAGACAGGGTTATGACCAAGTTTAGAAGCGGATCTATAGAAGTGCTTGTAGCAACAGATGTAGCAGCAAGAGGTATAGATGTAGATGATATAGATATGGTGTTTAATTATGATGTTCCAAAAGATGATGAAGATTATGTGCACAGGATAGGTAGAACAGGTAGGGCTGGCAGAACAGGGAAAGCATATAGTTTTGTTTCCGGCAAAGATATCTATAAGTTGAGAGACATTCAAAAATATACAAAAGTGACAATAAAAAGAACTAAAGTGCCTACTTTGTCAGACGTTGAAAATGTAAAAACGATAGTTATGCTTGATAAGGTACGAGACTCTTTAAAAGAAAAAGATTTAGAAAAATATTCAAGGCTTGTAGAATCTCTGATTTCTGACAATTTAACTTCTTTAGATGTTGCATCTGCCCTTTTAAAAATGTTGTTTGCAGCTCAAAAAAAAGAGCAGGAGCAAAAAGCAGACATTTTTGCAGATATAAAAGACAGATATTGTGATACTGGTGCTAGAGATAAAGGCATGGTTAGACTGTTTATAAATATTGGTAAGAAAGATAATGTAAGAGCTGGAGATTTCGTTGGAACTATTGCGGGAGAAACAGGTATTAGTGGCGATATGGTCGGTAACATAAAAATTTTAGATGCTTTTTCTTTTGTTGAAGTGCCCGCAGAACATGCAGACAATGTAATAAACGCTTTGCATTCTAGCAATATAAAGGGTAAAAGAGTATCTGTAGAATTAGCAAAAGGGTTAACTAGCACTTTTGCTAAGGAAAAACATTTTAATAATAAACGTTTTTCAATTGAAAGAGGTCCTATTTCAAGGAATAGAGGATAAATGACATGCCATTATTTGAATTTATTTGCAATAGTTGTAAAGAACATTTTGAGGCGCTTGTTTTTAACGGTAATCAAGTTAAATGTCCAAAATGTAAAAGTGTTGACCTTGTAAAACAGTTTTCGACTTTTTCATCAAAATCTCAAAGTAATAATTGTTCTAATAATGATTTTTGCCAAAACATGCAAAGTAATAAGCATAAGTGTTGTAGTGGATGTTCTTGTCGCTAGGGACAAAAAATATACAATACTTAAATAATTTAGTAATTATATTTGCCAGTTAGAAGATGGGTTTTCTATGTGAGCGAAACTTGAGTTTTTAATAAACTTGATAAATGGTTACGTTAATAGTGGTGAGGTATATAAATGAATAATAACATTGAAGAAATTGTTAAAGAAGCTATATTGCAGATAAAAGCAGCAGATTTAAAAGCTATTGAGAATATAAAAATTAAATATTTAGGAAAAAATGGAGCTTTAACACAAATTTTAAAATCTCTATCTAACTTTTCTGAAGAAGATAGAAAAAATATAGGTTCCAAAGCAAACAGTGCCAAAAGTGTTATAGAAAATGAAATAGAGTCAAGAAAAGAAACATTTAGAAAAACGTTATTAGAAGAAAAAGTGCGAAAAGAAAAGCTTGACTATTCAAGTGATTTTTATTTTCCTTTTTCTAAAGGTAGCTTGCATCCTATAATGCAGACAATACAAGATATTAGTTCTATTTTTAAATCGCTTGGCTTTTCTGTTGCTCAAGGCCATGAAATAGAGACGCAGTGGTATAATTTTGAAGCTTTAAATATTTCTAAAAGTCATCCTGCAAGAGATATTCAGGATACTTTTTATCTTGAAGGGACAGAAGAGCTTCTTAGAACACACACTTCTCCGGGCCAGATTCATGTTATGGAAAGCCAAAAACCTCCAGTAAAAGTAATTGTCCCTGGGAGAGTTTACAGAAACGAAGCTCCAGATGCAACTCATTTTTCAACTTTTCATCAAATAGAAGGGCTGGCTGTAGATGAGGACATAACTTTTGTTGACTTGAAAGCAGTCTTGTCAGATTTTACACATGAATTTTTTGGGTATGGCATAGATATACGTTTTAGGCCATCACACTTTCAGTTTACAGAACCGTCTGGAGAAGTTGACGTGCAATGTGTTTTTTGTAATGGTAAAGGGTGTAGAATATGTAAAAATTCGGGGTGGATTGAGCTGTTAGGCTGTGGAATGGTACATCCAAATGTTTTAAAGGCGGTTAATTATAATAGTGAAAAGTACACAGGTTACGCTTTTGGGTTAGGAGTTGAAAGAATAACGATGTTTAAGTACGGTATAGATGATATACGTTTGTTTTATGAAAATGATTTAAGGTTTTTAAAACAATTTTAATGATATTTTAAACAACTTTCTATATGGGTGAGACAGGGAGGATAGAATATGCAAGATATTTGGTAGTATTAAATCTCTGCTAGCTACATGGCGTAGTTTTTCACCAGAAAAGCCTGTAGAGGATGCTGTCATCTATTTTATGAAAGCCATGATGACCACCATGATGAAAAGGAATCTGTCCAAGCCACAATTGATCTAATGTATAAAGACTTTGACTTGCAGTCCTGTGAGAAATATGAGTTGCGTACAGGATATTTGAGTCGATGGAATTATATGTTTAAAAATTTTGATGAAATGTGTGAGCAAGAAGTTGAGCAGGCAATAAATAAAGGATACGAAAAAGAGTCTGCTTGGTTAAAAAGATGCGACCCGAATTTAATAAATTTTGCGCTTAAAGACTGGAAAGAGTGTATTTCTGAAAAAGAAAATCCTCATTATCAAAACTGCAGACAAATGATACTTGAAAGGTTAAAAGATAATAGACTTTTTCTGAAGCTTTTTCTAAAAGTGTTAATTCTTATACTGATAGGCATAAAACAAGCCATAAAAATGGCGAGCAATAACCGCTGTAAAGCTTTTATGCTTAAATTTCTTTTATAATATACTTGATTTTTTCCCCTTGCTTTATTTTTTCTTCCTTTTCTTTTTCTGGTGGGTTGAGTTAAGAGATACTACAATCCCTTTACAGATTTTTATGAAATATTAAATAATAGTGAAAAAGAAATAATTAGAATGTTAATTAGTAATAGGGTGATTTTAAATGCAGAGCTTAGATAGTTATATTAAAATTACATTAGATTAACATACAATTGTAATTTTAAATGTGTACATTGTTTTAATTCTTATAAGAAAGCTCAAGATAAAAGTCTTGAGCTTTCTTTAGAAAATATAAAATATATTGTAGAAGAAACTAAAAACTTAGATATTCTTAAGATACTTTTAATCTCAATATTAGTTTATATGGTTACAATTGTCAAACATATACAGACACAACCTCTTTTAATGTTTTTGAAACTATCTACTCAAGTCTAAAATTCCTACAGGAAAGTAACATAGATTTTTTTATTAAATATATAGCTTTGAAAACTAATTTTAACTATGATTTAATAATTGATTTATGTTAAAAAACAACTTTAATTACGCTATTCAATCTTCAATAATTCCACTTTTAAATACAGATCTAAAAAGTTTGCAATATCAAATTTCTGAAACTGATAAATCTAACTAAAAATATGAATTTAAGAGTAGATGACACAGAACACTATTGGGTCTATGGAAAAAGAAAAAATAGATGTGAAGTTTGGAAACAAAGTTTTGTAATTGCTCCTACCTAATGGAGATATGAGACCTTGTATTCCAATTACTAATACAAAAAAAATTAATATATTTGAAAGAGTGAGAATTGAAAATTTATTATTAAAATTAGGTAATAATTTTAATGAAAATAATATATATGATGAAAAATGCAATAAATGTTTATCTAAAGACTTTTGTGAATGTCCTATTATTATAAACTTATATAAAGGTAAAGATCTATCTAATGTTTGTCGCCAAACTAAAATTAAAAAATTAGAAAACAAGGTAACAAATAAATGAAAAAATTCAAAATTTTAAATAAAGATTTTATTAAATCACAGATTTATATATTTATTACTACCATAATTTTACAATTGTTTTTTTAGTAGATCCATTTATATATAAAAAAATTATAGATGAAGCTGTGTTAAAAAACAATTTAAACTTATTTTTTAAATATATATATTTATTTGATTTTTGCTTTAATAAAACTCTTGTTAGAATACTTGAGTTTTATATGTGAAGCTCATTTTCAAAATAAAAACTACTTAATATTAAATAATATTTTTTTACAAACATTGAACCTTGTGCTCCATCACCATGACCAGCGATGAAAGTGTGGACAAAGATAGAGTATGTTTACTAATTATACAAGAAATCTAGTGAGTATTACTATACTTGTTCACTTGGATTTTGCAACAAGTCTAATGTCATGTACTTTTATCTTGAAATTGCCAGAGATGATAGCAGTGGCTGCTGCATGTGTCAATATATTAACATTTTTTATTATGTTACGTCTTAAAAATTTAGTAAACTATCTATCTAAGTTATTTGTTTATAATTTAAGTTTGGGACTAAGTCCTTTTGGAGAAGATAATAAAACGTTTAAAAAATAGACATTTATTTAGACTTTATGAATATATTCAGCCTCTTATAAATTATTCTATTCCCAATGAGGATAGCATTTATGTAGATAAAGTTTTAGCTATTGCTCCTCATCAAGATGATGAAACTGTTGGCTGTGCTGGAACTTTGATAAAACATGTAAAATCTGGGAAACATTTAGAAATTGTTTTTTGCACAAATGGTTCACAAACAAGAATGGAAGAATCTAAAAAAGCTGTAGAAATAATAGGCTCTAAGAAAAATCATTATATGCATTTTCCTGCACGTAGCTTAAGTGGGAATAAGGATTTTAAAGAAAGTTTGGGTGCTATTTTAATTTCCGTAAAACCAGAAGCAGTGTTTATGCCTTTCTTTTTTGATAAACATAATGACCACATAGCTGTTTCTTGGGCAATTAGTAAACTGGCAAAGAAGATGGATTTGAATTTTGTGGTTTATGCTTATTCTGTGTGGTCACCGTTAAATCCAAATTGCTTGTTTGATATACGTAAAGAATGGGATGTCAAAAGGCAGGCAATAGAATGTTATAAAACTCAACTTGCCACAAGAGATTATATAAAAATTGCTCAAGGTTTGAATCAGTATTGGGGTGAAATTAAAGAGCGTGGCATGATGTATCAAGAATATATATCTTTATGGAGTAAAATATTTAAATGAGATATAGAATTTTACACATTTTTTCATCTTATTCTTTTGGTGGTGCAGAGAAAACTACGCTTCTTTTGGCTGAAAATTTACAAAAATTTGGAGGTACTGATAATATAGTTGCACTACCTTGTGATAGTCAAATGTACCAAGAAGCAGAAAAAAGAAATATTAAAGTTGTAAATTTTAAAGCAGTTAACTCTTTTGACCCTTGTGGCATTATAAAACTTATAAAACTTATAAAAAAAAATAATATAAATATATTGCATGTTCATCAAGGTAAACTTTATTGGACTTCTATTATAGTAAAGTTGTTGTGTTTAAATAAAATTAAAGTAGTTTTTCATAGAAGGCAAGATACTAGGCATAGCTTTATAAGCAAAAATCATTATAAATTTGCAGATGCTATTATAACTGTGTCACAAGCTGTTGCCAATGGTTTAATAAAATACGAAAAAGTTGATCCTAAAAAAATTACAGTAGTTTATAATGGTGTAAATTTTGAAAAATTTAATAAAAATATAGATTATAGTGATGTTATAAAAGAGTATTCTTTAGAGGGGAAAAAGGTTGTAGGTACAGTTTCTCAAATTGTGGATTTTAGAGGTAAAGGTCAAATATATCTTATGGAAGCCGCCCAGATGCTTAGAAAAGATTTTCCTGATTTAAGATATTTAATAGTAGGATCAGGTAAAGGACTACAAGAGCAAAAAGAGTATGCAAAAAAACTTAATATTGATGATATAGTTTATTTTTCAAGTTATCAAGACAATGTTCCTAAATACATTTTGTCTATGGACATTTTTTGTTTGCTTGCCTGGGATACTGAAGGTATGCCAAACGTTGTTGTGGAAGCAGAATCTTTAGAAAAACCTGTAATTGTTACAAACATTGGAGGCAACGTTGAAGCTTTTATAGATGGTGTTACTGGTCTTATGGTGGACTCTAAAAATTCTGTTCAAGTTGCAAATGCAATAAGAAGCCTTATTTTAAATCCGCATCTTGCAAAGCAGATGGGTATAGCAGGTAAGAAGTATGTTGAAGAAAAATTTGTTTTAAAAAATACAATCAAAAATACTTTAGGAGTGTATGAAAGAATACTAAAAAGTATTTAACATATTATTTTTTTAAAAGGTGGCTTAAAATGAACAAAGTTTCAGCTTACGTGTTAACTAAAAATGTAGAAAAGCATATTAAAGATTGTATAGAAAGTATTAAGTGGGTTGATGAAATTGTAGTTGTTGACGATTATAGTACAGATAATACTGTAGAAATTGCTAAATCTTTTGGATGTAAAGTTATAGAGAATAAATTAGAATGTTTTGGTAAACAAAGAAATTTTGCTTTAGAACATTGCGCTTACCAATGGGTTGTGTGTCTTGATGCAGACGAAAGAGTATCTCAACATTTAAGAAAAGAAATAGAATATGAACTCAAAAAGTCTCTAGATTTTGATGTTTATATTGCACCAAGAAAAAGTAAATTTATAAATAAGTGGATTGTGCATTCTGGTTGGTATCCGGATTATAGACATCCTATTTTGTTTAACAAACGTAAAGTAAGATATCAAGATCAACTGGTCCATGAAGAGGTAGATTATAAAGGTAAAAAGTTTTATTTTAAAGGCGATATTTTGCATTATCCGTATGACAGTATAAAAAGTTTTATTAAAAAATCTGACTTTTATAGTGATTTACGTTCAAAAGAAATGTTTCAAAGAGATAAAAAGTTTAAAATTATAAATTTAATAGTAAATCCTACTGTTATGTTTGTTAAGATGTATATATTAAAAAAAGGTTTTTTAGATGGCGTTACAGGTTTGATCCTTGCTTTGCTTTATTCTTCATTCTACACTTTAATGAAATATGTAAAACTTTGGGAACTAGAAAATAAATGAGAGCTTTATACCCATTATCTTTAATTTATTCTTTTTTGTATAAGTTAGATAGGAGTTTTAGTAAGTCAAAAAAGTTACATAAACCTGTGATAAGCGTTGGTAATATAACTTTAGGTGGTACAGGAAAAACGCCTATAGTAATAGAACTTTTGAAATTGTTAGTTAAAAATGAACTAAATCCTACAGTTTTAACTAGAGGATATTTAAGAAAAACTAAAAAAACAGTAATATTAAAAAATGGTGTTATAAATGTAGATATTTCTGTAAGTGGTGATGAGCCGGTGTTAATAGCTAAAAGTGTTCCAGAAGCTAGCGTTATTGTCGGAGCAGATAGATATACTAATGCTATAAAATTTGCAAATAAAGTGAACACAGATGTTTATGTTTTAGATGATGGGTTTCAACATTGGAATATAAAGAGAGATTTAGATATAGTTTGTATAAATGCTTTTAACCCTTTTGGTAATGGCATGTTAATACCGGCAGGAATTTTAAGGGAACCTGTAAATGCTTTAAGAAGAGCTGATATTCTAATACTTACAAATTCCGATATGATAAATCAGACAAAATTGGAAAATTTGCAGAGCAAAATACTAAATTTAACAGGAAAGACTGCTATAGTAACTTGCTATAACAGTTTTGAATATAGAACCTTAGATTTAAAAACAGATTTTGACATTAAAGTTTTAAATGAAATGAGTTTGTACTCTTTAAGTGCAATAGGTTTTACAGGTGGATTTAAAAATTCCATTCTAAAATCTGGGTTAAAAATAAAAGGTAGTATAATTTTAAGAGATCATAGTAATTTTGACAATAAATTTTTAAACAATATAGTCAATAAAAAATACAGAAATACTTATTTTATTGTTACAGCTAAAGATGCTGTAAAATTTGAAAATATTGATGAAAGTATTAAAAGAAAAGTTATCGTTTTAAAAGTACTTCCAAAATTTATAACAGGAAAGAATCAATGGGAAAAAAGTATATTAAGTATCCTGCGGTCTTTTTAGATAGAGATGGTACACTTATTTATGATAAAAATTATTTAAGTTCTCCTGATCAAGTTAAACTTTATTCTTATGCTGCAGCAAGTATAAACAAACTTAAAAAAGCTGGTTTTAAGGTAATAGTTGTAACAAATCAGTCAGGTGTTGCAAAAGGTATGTTTACATTGGAAGATTTAAACAAAATTCATAAAAAATTTTTATCTCTTTTAAAAAAAGCCGGTACAACTGTTGATGGTATATATTTTTGTCCTCATTTAGATGAAGATAAGTGTGAATGTAGAAAGCCAAAAACAGGTATGGCTGTACAAGGTGCTAAAGATTTTAATATAGATCTAAAAAAATCTTATGTGGTTGGTGACAGTATCAGAGATTATTCGTTAGGTTATAATATTGGCGGGAAAGGTGTTTTGGTGCTTACTGGCCATGGAAAGAAGCAACAAAAAGAAATAAGCCATGAAATGATGCAACCTTTTGCTATATGTAGGGATTTAAAACAAGCTGTTAATTTAATTATTAAAGATGCTGAAAAATGTTAAAGAAAATTAAATTACCATTTTTGTTTTTTGTATGCATATTTTGTTTTTTTGCAAAAAATTTATCTGCAAAACAGGTGAATGTAACACAAATACCAGAATTTGAAAAAATAGATTACACTTTAACATGGAATATGCTTACTATTGGGGATGCAAGCTTAGAGTTTAAAGGGTTTAAAGATATGAACGGAATAAAAACTCGTTATGCTCGTTTAAATGTAACAACAAATGATTTTTTGTCTTCTATGTTTTATCTTAATGCTTATTTTGAATCTTTGTTTGAATATAATGGTACGTATTCTTTTGAATTTGTTTCAAAAATGCTTCAGGATGGTAAAGAAAGATATGAGCATATTGTATTTGAGCCAAAAGAGCAAAACTATAGATTAAATAATAATGGAATTATAAAAGAAGGGAAAACGTTAAAAAATGTAAAAGATATTTTAGCTACTCTATATTGTATTAGAACGCTTGATTTAAAAGTAGGGCGTAAATATATTTTAAATTTATATTTTCAAGATGTTTCTGTGTCGATATCTGTTTTGGTTTTAAAAAAGGAACAATTAAATACTACTTTTTTAGGTCAACGTAACTGTTTTGTTTTAGAACCTTTATTGTATGAAAATAATACAATTGATTTAGGTGGTAAAATATTAATCTGGATTACTGCAGATGCAAAAAGATTACCTATTTATATAAAGGTTGAAAGTAATATAGGTGTAGTATCTGCAAAATTGACATTTTTTAGTAATAAAAGATAAGGAATTTTTTAATGAGTGTTTTAAAAAAGGCAATAAAGACAGCAAGACTTTCTGTATTTTCTAATATTTCATTAAGTATTGGTAAACTATTTGCTGGTGTATATGTGGGTTCGATATCAATTATTTCTGAGGCTGTTCATTCATTGGTAGATTTAGTTGCCTCGCTAATAGCATATTTTGCTGTAAAAGAATCTTCAAAACCTGAAGATAAACAACATCCTTACGGTTATGGGAAGTTTGAAAATGTTTCAGGCACAATCGAAGCTACTCTTATTTTTATAGCTGCTATTTATATTATTTATGAAGCTGTAGATAAACTTTTACATCCTTTAAAAATACAATTGCCTATAATAGGCGTTTTAATTATGTGTTTTTCTGCAGGCGTCAATTTTTTTGTCTCAAAAAAACTTTTTGTTGCAGCAAAAGAAGCAGACTCTGTTGCTATAGAAGCAGACGCTTGGCATTTAAGAACGGATGTCTATACTTCTTTAGGTGTTATGTCTGTATTGTTTATAATTACTCTATTTGGACTTTTTTATCCAAAGATAAATATTTATTGGATAGATCCAATCGTTGCTATTGTTATTGCTATAGCTATTATTAAAACCGCTTATAAACTTATCGTTAAGTCTTCTAAAGATTTATTTGATATAAGTCTTCCTGATACTGAAGTTAAGCTTATGGGAGAAATAATAAAGGCAAGTACAGACATTTGCGGTTATCATAATTTAAAAACTCGTAAGTCAGGCAATAAAAGGTTTGTTGAGTTCCACATACTTGTTAGACCTCAAATGAGCGTTTTGCAATCTCACGAGATAACAAGGCAAATGGAATATCAAATTTCTAAACAACTTGAAAATATTACTGTTACAATTCACGTGGAACCTTGTGATAATACATGCACGTTAAAGTGTCAAGAAGGATGTTTAATAAAAGCATGTAAATTTAGAGAACATTAAAAAATAATTTTTGTTGCAAGAATTGGAGAGACGATATGAGTGCAGATAAAATAATCGATTGGATCTCAACAGATTTAAGTTTACCTGACATTGGTGTTAGAAATATTTCAGATAAGTTGCAATATTATGTTGAACTTCAGACAAGAAAAGAAAGTATTTTAAGTAGCATACAAGAACAAAAAAAACTTACAGTTGAGCTAAAAAAACAAATAGAATTGTGTAAAGGAAAAACAAAGTTAGAAGATATTTATCTTCCCTATAAACCAAAAAGACAAACTAAAGCAACGATTGCAAAGGCTAATGGCTTAGAGGCGCTTGCTGTAGAAATTTTATCACAGAAACTGTCTATGAAAGAAAATAGAGACAGTATTGTAAATAAGTATTTAAATCCGAAAAAAGGTATTGACACTATTGAAAAGGCGGTTTCTGGGGCATAGATATTGTCGCAGAACAGTTGTCAGACGACGCAAATATTAGAGGAGTTTTGAGGAATTTTATAATTTCAACAGGTAGTATTTGTTCTAAAGTTACTAAAGCTGCTCAAAATTTAAAAACAAAGTATGATATGTACTATGATTATAGTGAATCTTTAAAAAGTGTCTTAGGTCATAGATTACTTGCAATAAGACGTGGTTCCAAAGAACAAGTTTTATCATGGAAGATAGTTGTAGAAGATCAAGATGCTATAGATTTAATACTTTCAAAAGTTGCAGTAAATAATAGATCTTTGTTTTATCCTGAACTTTACACTGCTGTAAAAACTGCATATGAGAGACATTTATACCTATCTTTAAAAGATAAAAATGATCTTATGAAAGTTCCACTATTTGGAGAAAAGACATTTAAACAATGTGCGGGTTTTTTAAGGATTGCTGGAGGTGTAAATCCGCTAGATAATTCTGCAGTTCACCCTGAAAGTTATTCTGTTGTAGAGCAAATGGCAAAAGATTTATCTGTAGATGTTAGTGGTTTGATAGGCAATGAAGGACTTGTAAAGAAAATAGACCCTAAAAAATATGTTACTCAAGACATAGGATTGTTAACCTTAAATGATATTGTTGCTGAACTAAAAAAGCCAGGTATTGACCCAAGAGAAGATTTTTCAACAGCAGAATTTAGTGACGATATCAATACTTTGGAAGACTTAAAAGAAAATATAATACTTGGAGGGACTGTTACAAATGTTACTAACTTTGGGGCTTTTGTAGATATTGGTGTTCATCAAGATGGACTTGTACACATTTCAAATCAAAGTTAAGTTCAAAATTTGTTAAAAACCCGTATGATGTTGTCTCTGTAGGAGACACTTTAAAAGTTAAAGTTTTGAAAATAGATAGTGAGCTTAAAAGAATTAGTCTTGAAGTTATAATAAATAAGATTCTTCACTCTTCATAAGGAATAGCTTGACTTAACGTTTAGTATTATCTATGTTACCTTAAAGAGCATTCTCTGAGCAATAAACTTTTAATATTGCAAAAGGGGTCTGTATAAAAAACCCTAATGCCTATAATTGCTGTGAATTTTTTGACACTGCAAGGCAAAAAACGCAGGGTTTATAGTGTGATAAACACAAGTTTTTTAACGCAGCAGTAAGGTTTTTAGACAGACCCAATTCATTTAAGTCTTTATTTGTCTTACCATTTTGGTAGTTTTCTATTTTGTTTAAATGTTTGTTGCGATTGCTCTAGTAACATAGATAATACTAAACTTAAGTCAGCTTTATAAAATTTAGTGTACCTCAAACGTACATGTTAAAAAATTTTAATAGTTACAAGATTATACAAGGATTTGAGTGTTCGATTTAAATGTAATATAATTGTCCTAAAATTGTGGAGGAGTTCAATGTATAAAATTGTTTTAATTAGGCATGGAGAAAGTGTTTGGAATAAAGAAAATAAATTTACTGGTTGGACAGATATAGATTTGTCTGAAAAAGGCTACAAAGAAGCATTAGATGCTGGTAAGCAGCTAAAAAAAGATGGGTTTACTTTTGATTTAGCTTATACATCTGTGCTTTCAAGAGCAATAAAAACTTTATGGAATGTTTTAAATCTAATGGATTTGGTTTGGATACCGGTTATAAAAAATTGGAGATTAAACGAAAGACATTATGGTGCGTTACAAGGTTTAAACAAATCTGAAATTGCAGCAACGTATGGGCAGGATCAAGTAAAAATATGGAGAAGAAGTTATGATGTGCCTCCAATGCCTTTAGAAGAAACTGATGAGAGATACCCAGGAAAAGATAAAAGATATGCTGGACTTTCTAAAGAAGAGCTTCCTCTGACAGAATGCTTAAAAGATACAGTAGCAAGAGTTGTCCCTTATTGGGAAAAAGAAATTGTTCCTCAAATAAAATTAGGTAAAAAAGTTATAATTGCAGCGCATGGGAATAGTTTAAGAGCTTTAGTTAAATATTTAGATAATATAAATGCTAATGATATTGTAAATTTAAATATACCTACAGCTATATCTTTAGTTTATGAACTTGACGAAAATTTAAAACCTATAAAAAATTACTACTTAGGTGATCAGGAGGCTGTCAAAAAAGCTATGGAAGCTGTTGCAAATCAAGGAAAAGCAAAATAAATAGAGATAAGGGGTTTTGCATGCTACGAAAGTTTAAATTATATTTTATAAACAACAAAATATGGTTTATTGTTGGTACTATTGTTATTGGCCTTATAGGGTTGTCTGTGTATGGACTAAGTAATTTAGAGTCTTTTTATAGAGTGACGACCCTTGCAACTATGCCAATACAGCTTTTGCTAGCATTTGCAAATGCAGCTGTTTTTGTGTTTATGTATATGACTGTATTTACAAGAGACGGTTTTAGTAATTTAAGAAAGAAGAGAATTCAAGCTAGAGGTATTGAAGTTTCTTTTAAAGATGTTATAGGGCTTGAAAATGCAAAAAAAGAGGCTTTAGAAGTTGTAAAACTTATTAAAGATAGAAAGCAAGTTCAAAAAATTGGTGGTAAAATAATTAAAGGTATTATTTTAATAGGCCCTCCTGGCTGTGGAAAAACTTTAATAGCAAAAGCTATAGCTGCAGAATGCAAAATACCTTTTATTTCTATGGCTGGTAGTGAGTTTGTCGAGATGTTTGTTGGAGTTGGTGCAAGTAGAGTGAGAAATCTTTTTAAAAAAGCTAGAGAATATGCTTATACTGATGGAGCTTGTATAGTTTTTATAGATGAAATTGAGGTTATAGGTAGAGGTAGAAAATTTTCTTATATGGGTGGCGGTGAAGAGACAAATAGTACTCAAAATCAGTTGCTTGTAGAAATGGATGGGTTAGACAATAAAAAGAGCAATGTTATTGTTATAGCTGCAACAAATGCTGATGAGACTGTTTTAGACAGAGCTTTGCTTAGGCCTGGTAGGTTTGATAGAAAAATTTCTATTACTTTCCCAAACTTAAAAGAAAGAGAAGAACTGTTTGAGTATTATCTAAAAAAAGTAAAAATATCTTCTGAGGTAAAAATTGATAGACTTGCGAGAAAGGCCGTCTATAAGTCGCCAGCTGATATTGAAAATATCGTTAAAGAAGCAGCTCTAATTGCCACAAGAAAAAATAAAGAAGAAATAGATATGAAAGATATATCAGAAGCTATGGATAGGATAGATTTAGGTATGGAAATACATCTGGATATGACACCAAAAGAACTTGAGATGACGTCTTATCACGAGGCAGGGCATGCTGTAGCCATATATTTAATGCATCCAACTGACGATGTGTTTAAAGTTACTGTAAGGTCACACCAAGGTTCGTTAGGGCTTGTTGCTCCTCTGCCTAAAGAGGAACTGCATAGTGAAAACAAAGATGAGTTACTTGCAGATATTATGGTGTCTCTTGCAGGATATGTTGCAGAAAAAATTGAATACAATAACACGACTACAGGTGTTTATGCCGACTTTTCTAGAGCTATGGCAACAGCAAATACAATGGTATGGAAGGTTGGTATGGGAAACAATGGTATGGTTGGAAACTTTTCTGTTATACCTAAGGAAGAAATGTCTCAAAGTTTAAAAGAAAAATTAAATAATGAGACAATATCTATAATAAATTCTTGTTACTCTAAAGTAGAAGAATTTTTAAAATCAAATTGGAATGCTGTGGATGCACTCGCAAAGAGACTTGTTAAAGACAAAGAACTTGATTTTGATGAACTAGAAGAAGTTATGGAAGCTGTCGGCAAAAAAAAGCCTAAAACTGAAAACTCTATAATTTCAGATTTTTCCAGTAAAGAGTAAAGCTTGTCAAACTATAACTATCACAAGGGAAAAATTGTAATTGTGAAAAACTTTAAAATTCCATTGATTCTAGTAATTATAGTTTTTTTGTTTGTTTCTTGTGGGGTTAGTTATAAGAAGGGAGAAATATCACAAGATTTGCAAACGCTTATAAAAAAAGAGTGTGGTTTGGATTCAAAAGCTTTTGTTGTCGGCAAAACTCTCTATTTGGATATAATTATAGATGGTCTTATTTCTAATGACACTAAAGTTTTTGCACAAACAATGCGCACAATACAAACTGCAAATCTTGCTGTTGTTAGAGTTGTGTTAAGTAGTGATTCTAATATACAGTATGTGGTTGCAACAGCTTTTGATCAAAATAAAGTTTTGGCTTTTAGAGTTGTTCAAAACATTGAAGATATAAAAAGTTATTTTTATATGCGTATATCTCGTTCAGATTATGAATCAAGAAGTCTTATAGAGCTTGTGGGAAGTTCTTTAGCTCCAATAATGATAAATGATAAACATGATATAACAAAAGATGAGTTTGTTGGAAGGCTTATAGCGTCCCAAATTAATATGATGGCTAGAACAAACCCTTTTTATCGTGCTTTAATAGCTGCAATGCAAATGCACTATATAGGAATAAGAGACAATGAACTTTATTTGTTAGTTTTAGGGATAGTAGACTCTATAGTGGAGCCTATAATTCAAGATGCTTTACAAAAAGATCTCAAAGATTACGTCACTAAATATAAAGTTTCTTTTGACGCTATAAAAGCTATAAACCATAGTGGTAAAGTTGTATTTAGTGCAAGTATGTCAAATTCTAAAAACTAGAATTGATTGTTGGAGGGAAGATGCATTGTAATGATATTTTAAAGCAAATAGGGATGCGTATTAAAGCTGTTAGAGAAATTGCAGGTTTATCGTCAGAAACGTTTTCAAAAAGCGTTAACTTAGTTAGATATTGAAGCCTTTATGAAAAGAGTTAACTGCTCTTTTAACAGGACAAGAACCTCACTTATAAATCATTGTCTGTTGTTAAAAAAGGTGAAGGTATAACTGTAACTAGAAGGGAAGAGTATAAATATCAAGATTTAGCTTATGAGTTTGCTAAAAAGAAAGCTGAAGTTTTTTAGTTAAAATAAGTTAATAATATATGTCCTAAAAAAGGGAGTAAGAATGATAGCTGAAAAGTTTGTGAAAACTAATTATAAGTCTTATGAAGACTTTATACAAAATTGTAAAATCTCTGTTCCGGATAATTTTAATTTTGGATTTGATGTTGTTGACGAAATAGCAAAATCTGAGCCTGATAAAAAAGCTATGGTTTGGTGTAATCCTGAAGGAAAAGAAAAAACTTTTACTTTTGAAGACATAAAAAAAGAAAGCAATAAAGTGGCAAATTTTTTTAAGTCTTTAGGGATAAGTAAAGGTGATTCAGTTATACTTATGCTTAAAAGACATTATGAGTATTGGCATTGTGCAGTTGCTTTACATAAGATAGGCGCTTTACTAATACCAGTTACGCATTTGCTAACAGCAAAAGATGTAAAATATAGAGTAAAAGCTGCAGGTGTAAAAGTTATTGTAGCAGCTTCAGATAGTAGAATTGTAGATATAGTAACTGAAGCAAAAAAAGGTTTGCCTGGATTAGAGCATGTGGTGTCAGTCAGAGGTAAAGTTGATGGTTGGATTGAGTATTCAAAAGAGGTTGAAAAATGTTCAGATGTGTTTTGCAGACATATTGATGCTGAAGCTACAAGTTCCAAAGATAAATTTTTACTGTATTTTACGTCTGGAACTACAGGTATGCCTAAAATGGTTTGTCACGATTTTTCTTATCCCTTAGGGCATATTATTACTGCACGATTTTGGCAAAATTTAGATGAAAGTTCTTTACATCTTACAGTTGCAGACACTGGTTGGGGGAAAGCTTCTTGGGGCAAAATTTATGGACAATGGCTATGTGGTGCATGTATTTTTGTTTATGATTATGAAAGGTTTGATTATCATGATTTATTATCAAAAATTGCACATTACAAGGTGAGTTCTTTCTGCGCTCCTCCTACAGTGTATAGATATATGATAAAAGAGGATTTTTCTAAGTACGATTTTTCTAATTTAAAGTATGTTGAAACTGCAGGTGAACCTTTAAATCCAGAAGTGTTTGTAAAATTTAAACAAATGACAGACTTAGAGATAAAAGAAGGTTTTGGTCAAACAGAAAGTGTTGCTTTTATTGCAACTTTCCCTTGGATGAAAGTAAAACCCGGTTCTCTTGGGAAACCTTCTCCGGGCTGGGATATAGATATTATAGATTCTCAAAACAATTCTTGTCAGCCAGGTCAAGAAGGTCGTCTTGTTATAAGAACAAAAGAGTCTAGACCTGTAGGTTTGTTTTGTGGTTATTATAAAGATGATATTATGACAGAAAAAACTTGGAAAGATGGGATATACGATACTGGAGATGTTGCCTATAAAGATGAAGATGGATATATTTGGTTTGTAGGACGTTCGGATGATGTTATAAAAAGTTCTGGATATAGAATTGGGCCATTTGAAGTCGAAAGCGCATTGTTAGAGCATCCAAGTGTATTAGAGTGTGCAATTACTGGTTTTCCTGATGATATTAGAGGCGCGGTTGTTAAGGCTACTGTTGTGCTTAGTAACGAGTATAGTCCAAGTCCAGAGCTTGTTTTAGAACTGCAAAATCATGTAAAAAAAGTTACAGCTCCATATAAATATCCGAGAATTATAGAGTTTGTAACAGAACTTCCAAAAACAATAAGTGGTAAAATAAAACGTAAAGAAATAAGAGAGGCTGATGCAGTTAAGTAAGGGCAATGGATTATTAAGGAGATCTGAAAGATGGACATTAAAAAACAAATTTTAGAAACTGCAAAAAAAATAAGAGGTAAAATAATTTTCCCAGAAAGTTTTGATATAAGGATTTTAAAGGCAGCTTCTCTGCTTGTTAGGGATGCTATAGCTTCTGTTGTTTTGCCAACAAACGATTTAGAAGAAGTCAAAAGTATGGCCCAAGATGCAGGTATCAACTTAACTGGCATGGAAATAATTCCTATAGATAGATATTTATTGGACGATACTAAAGTTAAGTTTTTTGTCGATGCAAGAATGAAAAAAGGGATGTCTGAACAAGATACTTTAGAATTATTAAAAAATCCTTTATATTTTTCTATGATGTATCTTCAAAGTGGTAACTGCGATGCATGTGCGGGTGGTGCTGTATATGACACTGCAGATGTTTTGAGGGCGGCTATTTATGTTATTGGTACTCAAGAGGGTATAAAGGTGATTTCTTCTTATTTCCTTATGATTCCTCCTGAAAATCATCCTATAATAAAAGAACCTCTAATGTTTGCAGACTGTGCTGTAAATCCTGAGCCGCAAGCACTAGGTTTACAGAATATAGCAGTAGCCACGGTGGCAAACTACAAAAAAATTTTTCCAGGAAAAACTGTAAACGTTGCAATGCTTTCTTTTTCAACTAAAGGGAGTGCAACAAATAAAATGCTTTCAAAAGTAATAGAAGCTACACAACTTACAAAAGAATATTTTAAATGGGACAGTTCTGTAAATGTTGATGGGGAATTGCAGTTTGATGCTTCTATTGTGCCAAATGTGGGCAAAAGGAAAGCTCCAAATTCTCCAGTTGCAGGAAATGCCAATATTTTAATTTTTCCAGACTTAAATGCTGGGAACATATCCTACAAAGTAGCAGAAAGGTTTGGTGGATTTCAAGCTTTGGGCCCTATACTGCAAGGGTTATCACTTCCTGTAAGCGATCTAAGCAGAGGCTCTAGTGCTGAAGATATTTACTTAATATCAGCTATAATGCTTTTAAATAAAAGATAAAGTTGGAAAAGTTGTTAGAGTTTAAGTTAATGTTAATCAAGCATTTACAAAACAGCTCAGATGACAACATAAATATATACACTTCTTTAAAAAACCTTGTTTAATACAAAATTACATAAAAATATAAGGTTGAGGGAACCCCAACCTTATATTTTTATGTTTAAATTTTCCATTTTTCCTTAAAACCGGTCAAGTCAGGAGAAGTAAACACGATAATTACTCTATTATGCCTCCACCAAGCACTACGTCACTTTTATAAAACACTGCACTTTGCCCGGATGTAATAGACATTTGTTCTTCTTCAAATTTGACTTTTGCAGACGTGCTATCAAGAGGAATAATGGTAGCTTTTGTAGGTTTATGTTGTTGCCTAATTTTTACAGTTGCTTGTATAGGTTGTGTAGGTATACTTATGGATCCCCAAGCAACTTTTGTAACAGTTAAAGATTTTGAATATAAATTTTCTTTGGTGCCAACTACTATAACATTTTGTTTAGCTAAAATGTTTGTTACGTATAAAGGTTCTTTTGTTCCCCCAGATAAGCCTATCCTTTTACGCTTGCCTATTGTATAATTCCAAATGCCGTTATGTTTACCTAAAAATTTTCCATTTTTGTCTACAATATTTCCATAACTTACAGGAAATTGTAGAATGTCATTATAATCACCACAATAAAAATCTTGACTGTCTGGCTTTTGCGCTATAGGAAGCCCGATTTCTTTTGCAATAGTTCTTACGTCTTCTTTTTTTAGTTCTCCTAAGGGAAAAATTACTTCAGATAGGATTTTTTGGTTTAACCTATATAAAAAATATGTTTGGTCTTTACCTTCATCGAATGCTTTACACAGTTGATACATCTGTGTAGAATTATCAAATCTTATATTGGCATAATGCCCTGTAGCAAATTTATCAAAAGAGATGTTATACCTTTTTGCTGTGGCTGGTAAAACTCCAAACTTTATATAAGCATTACACCATACACAAGGGTTTGGTGTACGTCCCTGTTTGTACTCGTTTTTAAAGTTTTCAATAACGACTTTTTTATATTCTTCTCTACAATCTAATATATGTAAAGGTATTTCTAAAAAATCTGTTATTTTTTTTACAGATTCAATATCGTCGTCTTCTGGACCAAAACAAGCGTCAACACTTTTGTTTTTAGGTGAAGGGTAAGAACTATCCCATATAGACATCATAGCTCCTGTTACTTGGAACTTTTGTTTTTTTAATAAATAAGCAGCAACAGCAGAGTCAACCCCACCACTTAAAGCAACCAAAATCTTTTTCATGCTAAAATTCTCTATAAATTTAACTATATTGTAACATTAACATAAGGATTATGAAATCCTTTACTTTTAGAAACAAACCTACCTATAGATTTAATTTTATTTTCTATACAAGCTCTACAGTGTCCAGGAGAATCGTTTAAACAGATTTTCCCTGGATATATTCCATATTTTTTTCTGTAAATAGTTTCTGTAGCGTTAGGCATAACAACATTAGCTCCACTTTGTAAAGCTATAAGTCTGCCATTAGGGTTTAAAGTTTCCATTGCAGTTGTGGCAGGTATATTAATATCTGGCATAATTAACCGTAAAATAGCCATAACTTTAAGAGACAAATCAAAATTGTCGTACTGATTTATACTTTTAAATTGTAAAGAAGTATCTGGATTATAAATAAAAGGTCCTATCCCCGCCATATCTACAGGTATAGATTTTAAGTACACAATATCTTTTGCAATACTTTCAAGTGTTTGCCCTGGCAAGCCAACCATTATTCCAGACCCTACTTCAAACCCGAGTTTTTTAATATTTTCAAGACATATCATTCTATTTTTTAAGCTCATATCAGGGTCAAGTTTATTGTAAAGAACTTCGTCTGTGGTTTCTATTCTAAGCAAGTACCTATCAGCACCTGCTTCTTTGTATGCTTTGTACTCATTAAAAGTTTTTTCACCAACACTTAAAGTTATAGCAATATCTAACTTTTTTATTTCAGATATTATATATGTCATTTTGTTTACATTATAGTACTCGTCTTCACCTGACTGTAAAACCACAGTTTTATAACCGAAATCTTTTGCTTGTTTTGCTAAGCTAACTATCTCTTGTTCTTTTATACGATACCTTTCCAACTTTAAATTGGTTCTTTGTAGGCCGCAATAAAGGCAGTTTTGTTTACAATAATTTGAGAATTCTATTAATGCTCTTAAATGTACTTCATTACCTACATATTTCTTTCTTACCATATCTGCAAAAGAAGTAAGCTTTTTTGTATCTTTAGTTTTTAAAAGATACAGTATTTCTTCTTCATGTAAATTACGTGAACTTATAATCTTTTGTAGTATGTAATCAATATTATGTTTCATTTTCGATATTATACCAAAAATAAACAGATAATAGAGATAAAATCTCTATTATCTGTTTAAAGTTCTGTTACAAAAAAGAAAAGTTTAATTTAAGCCAGGTATTTTTAAACCGCCGGTTAAACTTTTAGCTTCTTCAGCCATTACAGTTTGCGCTTTTTTGCCAGCTTCTTGAAAAGCGGTAAGTATGTGTTTTTCTAATTTTTCTTTTTTTTCTGCAAGCAAGTCTTCAGGTATATTTAAACTTAAAAATTCATTTTTGGCATTTACTTGGATTTTTATACCTTTATGCTCTATTTCAATAATTTTAGCCTTTAACTTTTTATCCATTTCACTTAATTTACTTCTCATAGCAATTGCTTCTTTTGCCATCTTAAACAATTCCATTTAAAATCTCCTTTATTTTTGTGTAAATTTTTTGTCTAGTATTATTAACACTCTTACTAAAATAGCAAGTGCTGCCCAAACACAAACAAGTGTCCAACCTAAAACAGTAAATTGTTTATAGAGTAAATATATACCTATAACGCCACAAGCAGTTGAAACTAAGAACAAGTTTTTATAAATAATTGCTTTTTTATTTTGTTCCATTTCGTACCTTATCCAATTGTTTATGGAGTTTTAAAATTATAGCATAGACAGTAAAATTTAGAAACAAAAGAACTAAAATTGTAATAATTGCAGCAGTCAAACTTACAAATTCCCCTACAACAAAGCCTGCAATAACATCTGAAACAAAAAGAGTATAAAAAAATATTTTAATTTTTTTCATTTAATCCTACCACAATTTATTTTTTGTACTCTCTTAAAGTGCCTGAACTTATTTTTTTTAACTTGTTTTCGGTATTAATTATAAGCATTCCGTTTTCATCTACGCCCAAATTTATTCCATCTATTACATTGTAACCAGTATCTATTAGTACACGTTTATTCTTATATAAAAGGTTGTCATTGTACTCTCTTAAAAACTGTTTAAACCCTTCTTTTTGAAAAGAGTTGTACAGTTTTTCAAAATTTATAAAAAACTCACAAATAAACTCTGTTCTGTCTATTTCTTTGTTTACAATTTCTTTTAAAGAAACAGAAGTTTCTTGTATTTCTTTTGGCAATTTATTATTAATATTTATTCCAACACCTGCAACTGCCCAATTTATAATGTTTTGTTCTGCAGACATTTCTATTATTATACCAGCTATTTTTTTGTTGTTTATAAAAATGTCATTAGGCCATTTTATTTTTGAGTCGATAGTGTACAAATCAAAAGTATGCTTTAGAGCAATACTTAATACCAATGCCAGTTTAGAAGATTCTTCAGGGTGCAGAAATGGCTTTAAAAGTATAGAAAACCATAACCCGCCAGGATTAGAGTTCCAAACTCTTTTAATGCGTCCATAACCGCTTGTTTGCTTTTCTGCTATTACCACTGTACCTTCATTAAAGTTTTTTTGAGCTAATGCTTTTACTGTAATTTGCGTAGAAGGTAACTTTTTGTAATATTTTATAATTTTACATACATCAAGACTTTTGTTGAGATTAAATTCTATTTCAAACTCATTAAAAAGTTTTTTGCCTTTTATTAATTTGTACCCTTTTGTACAAGATTTTATATTGTATCCAATTTGTTTTAAATTTTTTATTTGCTTGTAAACTGCTACTTTAGATATACCAAGCATATTTCCTATTTCGCTTCCGGAAATGCGGTTGCTTGAATCTAGAATTTTAATAATGTTTGTCATTTTATTGTTACTTCTAAAGATAAATCTAAGGCTGTAACAGAATGCGTAAGCATTCCTACAGAAATCCTATCAGCGTCAATCTTAGAGAAACTTTTTGCAGCTTTTAAGGTTACTCCCCCTGAAATTTCTATCTCTGGCTTATACTGTATGTTAGAATTATTCCTTATAAGTTTAATCATTTTTTTTGTGTTGCTGATAGAAGTGTTATCTAACATTATAATGTCTGCCTTTGCGTCAACAGCTTGTTTTACTTCTTGTATTGTTTCACACTCAATTTCAACAGGAATTTTATTGTATGTTTTTCTAAATGTTGCCACTTTAGTTTTTAAATCTGTAGTAAGTTTTAAGTGGTTATCTTTTATTAATGCCATATCATAGAGCCCCATTCTGTGGTTAAACCCTCCACCACACTTTACTGCATACTTTGCAAGTTCTCTATAACCTGGCAGTGTTTTTCTTGTATCGTATATTTTTGGTTTACCATTTTTAATGGCTTGTACAAAAAGATTTGTTAAAGTTGCAATTCCAGATAAATATTGTAAAAAGTTAAGAGCTGTTCTTTCTGCTGCTAAAATTAATTTAGCTAAACCGTAAATTTCTAGAATCTTATCGCCTGGTTTAATTTTTGCACCGTCTTTCAATTTTATTGAAACTTTACAATTCTTATCAACTTCTTTAAACACCTTTATAAAAATATCTATACCGCAAAGAATACCATGTTTTTTAGCAAACAATATAGCCCTTGCTTTTTTATCTTTTGGGATAAACTCTTTTGTGGTAATATCTTTAAAAACGCCGTCTTCTTTTAATGCAAGTTTTATAAGCATGTCTATATTTTTCATTTGACTGATTATATAAAATAGTAACTCAAAACTCAAAATAAATGCAGCGGATGTTTGGTCTAGTTTATAACCTTATCTATGTTACTAGAGCAATCGCAACAAACATTTAAACGAATTAGCAAACTTGCAAAATGATAAGACAAGAAAGACTTATATGTATTTTGGTTCAGGCAATGCTAACTTGAAATATTAAATGTTTATTTTATTGCTCATAAGCCGCGCTTTTAGGTAACTTCGATAAGGTTATAAACTAGACCAAACTAACTGTTTATGTGTCAAATGAGTCTAAAAGTACAACATGTGTTTGAACTTTTACAAAAAAATAGGCTTAGTACTAATTCTATTTTTTTGAGTTGTAATTATAGGTTTATTGCTTTTAGAATAGCTTTACCGAAATCTTCAGCTACCTCAGGTCCGTTTGCAGTTATAATGTTTCCATCAATCTCTAAAGGAGCAGCAGTATATGTGGCGCCTTTATTTATTAATGTGTCTTTCCCATCTACAAATACAGTTGCTTTTTTATCTTTTAGAATTCCTGAATTTGCAAGGATTACTCCTGCAATACATATAGAAGCTACTACTTTGTTAAGTTTGAAAAACTCTATGGATAAACTTAAAGCTTTTCCATTATTAAAAAATATACTTGAGCCACCTCCTCCTATATACACTATTGCATTAAAATTGTTAGGGATAATATTGCTAATTAAGAGTGTGCTAACTGTTTTGAATCCAAATTTTCCAGTTAGCTTGCCTATCTTTGTGCTTGCTGTTACAACTTCAACATTAGCATTTTCAAGTACTTCTTTAGGTTTATAATATTCTTCATCTCTAAAAGTATCTGGAGCAGTGATAAAAACAACTTTTTTCACAAGGTCCTCTTTTATTGTTTATTGTTGGATAGTTATAGTTTTTATTATTACCGGGTGTTTAGGCTTATCTGAAAAATTTACCTCTACTCTGGCTATCTTTTTTACAATGTCTAACCCTTCTTTAACCTGGCCGAAAATTGTGTTGGTGTAATTAAGCCAAGGTATAGCAGTTTCAGTTATAAAAAACTGAGAACCACTTGTGTTAGGGCCAATATTTGCCATGGCAAGCATTCCTGGCTTATCAAATTTAAGACTAGGGTCTATTTCATCTTCAAGATTATATCCAGCCCCACCTTTGCCAGATCCTAAAGGACATCCACCTTGTATCATAAATTCTGGTATTACTCTATGGAAAGTAAGACCATCATAAAATTTTTTCTTTATCTTTTTGCCAGTTTTAGGATCTGTAAATTTTTTTGTACCACAAGCAAGTTCAACAAAGTTTGAAACTGTAAGCGGTGCGTTTTTAGGGAAAAGTTTAATTTTAATTGTTCCTAAAGATGTTTCAATGATTGCATCCATTGGTGTGTTCTCCTTAAAATTAAACACTCATGTCACTAATTGAGTGCTTATTAAATATATTACTAATTTTTCCATATCATTAATTATAAGCTACTAAAAGATATTTGTAAATAGGGACACTAAGTGTTTTAAACCATCTTAAAATCATTATTTATAACATAATTTGACTTACACAATAATTAGTTTTAAAATATTTTTCATTGTGGAGGTGTAATGTATAAAGGTGTGTTTGTAACTGCTACAGATACAGAAGTAGGTAAAACATATGTTTCTTGCAAAATAGCAGAAGCTTTAAAAAATTTAAATATAAACATTGGTGTTTTTAAGCCAGTTTCTAGTGGAGATAGAAACGATGCAAAAGAATTAATTAAATCTTCTCAAATAAGAGAATCAGCAGAAAAGGTTACTCCTATATTTTTTAAAAATCCTATGTCTCCGTATGGGGCATCTTTAATTGAAAATAAAAGATTTAACTTAAGAAAAGTTTATTCTCATTTTGAATATTTCTTAAACAAGTATGAGTTTACAATAGTTGAAGGTGTAGGAGGAGTGCTTGTTCCATTAAAACATAACTTTTTCGTTGTTGACTTAATAAAAAAATTTAATTTACCTACCATTGTTATTGCTAGACACAATTTGGGTACTATTAACCATACTCTTCTTACGATAGAACAGTTAAAAAAGGAATTAAGTTCCAAGAATAATCAAAAAATATTGGGCATTGTGTTAAATGGTAATAAAAATAAAGATGACATATCATCTAAAACAAATGCAGCTTTGATAAAAAGAATAACAAAATTAAATGTTTTAAGTTTAGGTTGTAATGAAAAAATAGATTTAAGGAAAAACAAATGGATAATAGGTTAAAAGAAAAATACGTTCAACTTGACAAGAAAAATATTTGGCATCCATTTACGCAAATGGCAGACTGGGTAAATAATGACCCTAACGAGCCTTTAATTATTGATAAAGCAAAAGGCGTTTATTTATACGATGTTGATGGTAAAAAGTATATTGATGGGGTTTCATCTTTATGGGTTAATATTTTAGGGCATAGAAATAGTTTAATAGATAAAGCAATAAAAGTGCAAATTGACAAAGTTGCTCATACTACTTTTTTAGGTCTTACGCATGTGCCAGCGATAGAGCTTTCTGAAAAACTTTTAACTATTTTACCTCAAAATTTAAAAAAAGTTTTTTATTCTGACAATGGCTCAACGGCAGTAGAAGTTGCTTTAAAAATGGCATATCAATATTGGCAGTTTAAAAAAGAAAAAAGAACGATGTTTTTATCTTTAAAAAATGCATATCATGGAGATACTATAGGCGCAGTTTCTGTTGGTGGTACAGACTTATTTCATGCTAGATTTAAATCTTTACTTTTCAAAAATTATTTTACAATGTCACCGTATTGTTATAGGTGCAAGTTTAGAACAAAAGATATACCATTTCCTCAAAAAGCAAAAAATTTTAAGGCTCATAATGTACAAGTTGGTTGTAAGGGTGAATGTATAAAACAAGTTGAACAAATTTTAGTTAAACATTCAAAAAAGATTGCAGCTGCAATCATAGAACCTTTAAACCAAGCTGCTTTTGGTATGATAGTAATGCCTAAGGGATATTTGGCTGAGTATGCAAAACTTTGTAAAAAGTACGATGTTCTTTTGATTTGTGATGAAGTTGCTACAGGTTTTGGTAGGACTGGCAAAATGTTTGCTATAGAGCATGAAAATGTGCAGTCAGATTTTATGTGTTTATCAAAGGGCATAACAGGTGGGTATTTACCTTTGGCAGTTACGGTTACTACAAACAAAATTTATAATGCTTTTTTAGGTAAGTATGAAGAGTTTAAAACATTTTTTCACGGGCATTCTTATACTGCAAACCCTTTAGCTTGTGCAACTGCAAACGCTGTTGTTGAGATATTTAAAAAAGATAACATCTTAGAAAAAACAAATGATATAATTAAACATTTAGAAAAAGGATTAGAGGGACTTTTAAATCATATTAGAGTAGGAAATATTAGACAGTGTGGAGTAATGGTAGGGATAGAAATTGTAGAAAATAAACAAACATGCAAACCTTATAACTATAAACTTAAAATAGGTGCTCAAATCTGTAATAAGCTGAGGAAGCATGGCATGATAATAAGAAACCTAGGAGATGTACTTGTTTTGTTTTTGCCGCTTATAATTACTAAACAAGAAGTTTCAAAAGTAATTAAAGCAATTAAAATAGAACTTGATAACCTTTAATTTTTTAACTATATTTAAAAACGTTGCATGTATATGCAAATAAAGAGTCAGATTTATACTCCGTTGTAGTAATGTTTAAATTATTTAATGTTAAAAATGCTGATAAGTCTGAAGGCCTCAATAGTCTTGCCAAACACACAAAGTTTATGTGCTAATCTTAGTTTATATCGTTGGTAAAAAGACTAGCTAGACAAAATAATAAAAAACATATAAAAATTGGTCAGGATTTAAAATTGGGTCATTTTTTTCTTTTTGCTGCTATTGTTTCCGAGTCTATGTTTGTCAGGACAGACAATTAAGCTAGTAACTTGCAGCTAATATTTCAAATTTGAAGGACAAGGAAAGTATTGTATATATAGATGATAGCCAATACATTATCTTGAAAGAAACAATAAAATGTAATATAATATCATAATGTGTTATTTGTTGTTTTTTTACTTTTGGGCGGATGGCGGAACTGGCAGACGCACAGGACTTAAAATCCTGAGGCTTTCAAGAGCCGTGAGGGTTCAATTCCCTCTCCGCCCATTGGTTTTTAGATATTTACAATAAATTTGGTTTGATTTTATTTGTATTTTTGTAAAATATTCTTATTGCTTGTTGAAGGGCCTGTAGCTCAGTTGGTTAGAGCACTCGACTCATAATCGAATGGTCGTAGGTTCAAGTCCTACCAGGCCCAATCTAATGAGCTTTCCCTTAGTCTGCACAAATCTTGTATTTAACACCTCTTCAGTCAAAATTTTTTATGATATATGATTTGTTAGTTTAATGAATTTATATATCTTTATAATATCATAAAGTATTTATTAATTTGCTATAATCAAAACGTTTAGTATAGTTAATTTTAATTTGTTTTAGTAAATGAGGTATAAATGGAAAATTTGAGACAAGATTTGGAAATATTATACAAATTGCAAAGTTATGATACTAAAATTGATAATTTTAAAAAACAAATACAACAAGCTTTATTAAGTATTGAAGAAAAAAAGAAAAATTTGCAAAATAAACGTATAGATTTTGAAAGCAAAAAAAAGTCTTTTGTTGAAATAAATTCTGTAAGGAAAGAGAAAGAGGCTGTTCTTAATTCTAAAGAAGAGCTAATATCTAAACATTCTCTAGAGTTAAACAAAGTAAAATCTAATGAAACATATAAAGCGCTTCTTCTGGAGATAGATAAAATAAAAGCAGATAAAGATGTAATTGAAGATGAGATTTTAGAACTTATGGACACAATTGACAAAGAAATGTTAGTTATTAAAAATTTGGAAAGAGATTTGCAAATTTTTGAGAGTAAAATAAAAACTGATATTTCAGAAATAGAATCTTTAATTGAAAGTTTAAAAAAGCAAATAGTTGCATTAGAAAATAGTAGACAAGAACAAGGATCTAAAGTGAGTAAGTCTATATTTATACAATACGAAAGATTAAGAGAAGGACGCGACGGTATTGGATTAGTGTTGGTTGATGGAGAAAGTTGTGGTGGTTGTGGTATGGTTCTAAGACCACAGCTAATTAATCAAACTCAGAAAGCTCAAGAACTAGTTTTTTGTGATAATTGTTCTAGAATATTATTTAAAAAGTGAAACCTCCTATAAAGATGGATATGCAATCGCTTTATGCTGTAGTTGTTTAATACAGACTTAAAGAGGAAAGTCCGAACTTTAACTATGTATCATTTATTGATGCATAGTAAACGGTAGCAGGTAATCCCTGTCGCTTGTGAGAGTAGAGGTGCGAGCAGAGACGCTTTTTACAGAAATGTAAAAAGTATCCTTACAAGAGGATAAGTTTTGCAGTAATGCGAAAGATGAAACGGTTAAATCCTTACCGGAAAGCAAGGCTTAAGGTTGGCCGCTTGATCGTTAAAAGTAATTTTAACGGCAGAGAAATGATTGCACTTTTAAATTATTAAAAGACAGAATTCGGTGTACAGTTCATCTTTATTAGGAGGGGGGTACATTGAATATCGTTTTTAAGGGTGTGGCTTTATGGAAATGATTGTTTGTGTAGTTATAGGTTTTTTAGGAGGTTTTTTTGGAGGACTGTTTGGTGTAGGAGGAGCAAGTATTTTAATTCCTCTTATGGTTATACTTTTAAAGATGACTCAGCACCAAGCGCAGGGGACATCTCTTGCGATAATAGTTTTAAGTTTTTTTTCTATGTTAGTATATTATAAAAAGGGGTATGTAAACATTACAGTTGCTAGCTTGATAGGGCTAGGTTTTGTGATAGGAGGTTTTTTTGGAGCAAATGTAGCTGACATGTTTCCAGAAAATATTTTAAAAAAATGTTTTGCAGTAGTACTATTATTTACAGCTGTAAAGATATTTATATCCAAGTAAGGTTTAATGTAAATGTACCATGTTTCTGTAATGCCTTTAGAAGTGTCAAATTGTTTGGTAAATAAATTAGATGGTTTATATGTTGATTGTACTTTTGGTGGTGGTGGACATACTGCTTATCTTCTTGAGAAATTTCCTAACATAAAAATTATTGCTTTTGACTGTGACGAAGATGCTTATAAACAATTTGTTGAAAATAAAAAATGTTTTAATAATAGAGTAACTTTTATAAAAGACAACTTTAAAAATATTAAACAGGCTTTATCAAATATAGATGTTTACAAAGTTGATGGCATTTTAGCAGATATAGGAGTTTCATCTAAACAGCTTGATGATTTAAGTAGAGGATTTTCTTTTAATGCTAATGTTTTAGACATGAGAATGGATAGTAAAAATCCATTAACAGCAAAAGAGATAATTAACACTTATTCTAGTAAAGATTTAGCAGATATTTTTTATAAGTATGGACAAGAGTATATGGCAAGACAGCTTGCAAATGCTATTTGTGTTAGAAGGCAAAGAGGTATAATAAATACAGCTGTAGAATTGCAAGATATAGTATGTTCTGTTAAAAGACAAGAAAGCAGGATAAACCCTGCTACGAAAGTGTTTCAAGCGTTAAGAATCTTTGTTAATAAAGAACTTTCAAATTTAGAGCTTTTATTATTGCAAGCTCCAGAAATTTTAAATTCTCAAGGACGTATTGTAATAATAAGTTTTCATTCTCTAGAAGATAGAATAGTCAAATTAAATTTTAAACAAAATGCAGATAATAAAATATATAAACTACTTACGAAAAAGGTTATTACTGCTGCTTATGAAGAAGTAAAAGCAAATCCTAGAAGTAGAAGTTCAAAGATAAGAGCTTGTGAGAAAATTAATGTATAAATCGTTTTTTTTCATTTTACTTTTAGTTATTAGCTTTTTTGTATATTTGTGGCAACAAAGCACTTCAATAAGATTTGCGTATAAGATTAGCGCTTTGCAGAGTGAATATAATAATATTATTTCTGAAAATGATAATTTGCGGTTAAAAATAAATTCTATGCTTGCTCTTGACAAAATGTATAAAATAGCTAAAGAAAGAAATTTCATTGTTGCAGATGAACAAAATACTGTCTATATTGAGTAATTAATATAAAATGAAAAGAAAAAAATCTCTTAATAGAAAGACTGTTCTAGCATTTATAGTGCTGTCAGTCTTTTTTGTTTTGTTTGTAAAGCTTATATATATACAAATTTTTTTACATAATAAGATAAGTCACAGTGTAGGTAGGATGGTAAATTGTCAAACTGTAGAAGTTCCAAAACGTGGCGATATTTTGGATGCAAAAGGCAATATACTTGCTACAAGCGTAAAAAAATATAATATTTTTTTAGATCCTAAAATTATAGAAGATTTTTCTAATATAAAAGATGTTTTATTAAAAAATGGTATACAAGTTAAAGAGAAAAACTTGAGTGATTATGGAAACAGAGCTTATGTTCCTATTGCTTATGATGTAGACTCAAGTGTGGCAAATAATATAAAAATGATGAAGTTGAGAGGTGTTGGTTTTGAAAGTAAATATGTAAGAAAATATCCAGAAGGTAAAATGCTTTCTAATATTTTAGGTATAACTGACCATCATGGTAACGGATTAGAGGGAATAGAAAAAACATGTAACAATTGTCTTTTAGGTAATAGTGTTATAGCAAGTACGTACAGAGACGGAAGAGGTTATATAATACAGAATAAAGTTATTGACCAATCCAAAATTTGTGGCCAAAACGTAATTTTAAGTATAGATAGAAATATACAATATATAGCAGAACAAGAACTTAGAAAAACTTTTGAGAAATATCAAGCTAAAAAGGCAATATGCATTGTACAAAACCCAAAAACAGGTAGCATTTTAGCTATGGTATCTTTACCAGATTTTGACTATTTAGAAAAAATTAAAGATTTAAAAGTTTTAAGAAATGCTGCAATTAGTGATATATACGAGCCAGGCTCTACATTTAAGATAGTTACAGTTGCGTCGGCTTTAGAAGAAAATAAAGCTAAACTTTCAGATACTTTTTATTTAGAAAATGGAAAACTTAAAATAGGAGGTCATACTATAAGAGATGACCATAAAATAGAAGGGAAGGTGTCTTTAAGCAAGGCAATGGAAATGTCTTCTAATATTGCTATGATAAAAATTGCAAAGAAATTGGGGGTCAACGATTTTTACGAATATATAAGAAAGTTTGGTTTTTATTCTTTAACAGGCATTGATTTGCCTGGTGAAGCCAAAGGTCTTTTGCTAGATGTTAAACATTGGAACGCTTTAACGCTTCCTACGATTTCTTTTGGCCAAGGTATAGGGGTAACTGCTTTGCAGATGATAAATGTTTTTACAGCTATTGCAAATGGTGGCGTACTTTTAAAACCTTATATAGTTCAGAGAATAGGTAAGTACAATGAAAATGATACTCAAGAAAATTTTCATACTATGGAAATAAGAAGAGTGGTTTCTAAAGAAACTGCTTATATGATGAAAAAAATATTAAAAAATTCAGTTGATTTTGGGACAGGTAAAAGTGCAAAAGTTATGGGATACACTGTGGGTGGTAAAACTGGCACTTCTCAAAAGGTAGACCATTTAACTAAAGCTTACTCTAAAAAGTTTTATACAGCTTCTTTTTGTGGGATGTTACCAGCCATGGAACCTGAATTTGTTGTACTTGTTATAATTGACGAGCCTAAAGGGCGAAGTTACTATGGTTCTTCTGTTGCATCGCCTGTTTTTTCTTCTATTGCGCAATCTATTGCTCAATATTTGGAAATTCCTAAAGATGATATTAGTAAAAATAAAATATAAATAAGTTCCCGTTTTTAATTCTTTTACTTTCTTTAGCTTTTAAACCCTAACTTCGCCTCAAGTTAGTGGGTAGGAGTAATGTTTGATAGTTACAAGAATTTTTTGGAAGCAGACAAAACGTATATGCAAAATAGGTTCGTAATTGATGGTTGGCTTTTTGTAAATTTTATAGCTATGATTGCGTATTAGTTGTAGGATAGATTAACAACAGCTGGACTGCTAAATAAAATCTTGCCGAAAGAGGTGATAGAGCAGGGACGTTTTGTGTATCAACAAAAAATTGAAGGAAAACAAGGGGAACTATCCGAACTTTCGAAAAAACAGAACTCTCTCTTCTTGAAAATCAATATAGCCCCACTAAAATAAGGCGGAGTTAGCTTTTAATATAATTTTTTCATAGAAAACCTTTTTTAAATTTGTATATTTAAAATCATAAATATTTTACATAGTTTTCCCTTAAAATCGGTCAGGCTTTAATCTATTTGGTCCCCTCTAAAAAAACTAATATTTTATGTCTAAATCTCTCATAAACTCTGTCGAAAAATAATCTTTTTATAAAATCTGCTCTAGTACCGTAGATAAGGATACTAAACTGACCAAACAAACTATGTCTGTGCCAGGAAATACCGTAAGTATCAGTAGCGATATGGCTAGATATAGCAAGGGAAGCTAGATGTCTTTGTGGCATATTTTGGTCTTGGGGATTCATCTGATTTGGCCACTCTTAATGAAATATTGGTAATTTACTTGTAAAATTGGTTGTTCTAGTAAACTCTGTCGAGCAAGTTGGATTTTAAAATACTAAAATGTTTAAGGTGTGACGATACGAAAAGATGCACAAACACCATAAAAAATACTATAATCAAGAGCGATAAGAAAATTAAATATTATATTGGAATAGAAGAAATGAATTTAAAAGAGCTTTTACCAGTTTTTGATATGATCGTTGTTGGTAAAAATGATGTTGAAGTTTTGGGTGTCTCTTACGACTCAAGAAAAGTTGAATCTGGTTTTGCTTTTTTTGCTTTACCTGGACATAAAATAAGTGGTAGTAAATATATTCATGAAGCTATAAATAATGGTGCAGTCGTAATTATTACGACTGAAAAACAGAAAGATTGTCACATAACACAAGTTGTTGTTGTAGATATTTTAAAATTTATGGCAGTTTTTTGCGCTAAATTTTACAATTGTCCAGATAGACATTTAAATGTTATAGGCGTAACTGGTACTAATGGAAAAACTACTGTTTCTTATATGATAGAAAGCATATTCAAGCAATCTAGTGTAGATTGTGCAGTTATGGGTACTGTTAATTATAGATATAAAGGAAATATATTAGAGGCGCCAAACACAACTCCTCAATCTTTAGATATTTATAAGTTTATGAGAGATGTTGTAAATAATGGTATAAAAAATATAGTAATGGAAGTGTCTTCTCATGCGTTAAGTTTGGGTAGAGTTTATGGTATAGAATTTGATATAGCAATTTTCAGTAACCTTACACAAGACCATTTAGATTTTCATAAAGATATGAAAGGATATTTTAAAGCAAAATCTATGTTATTTGAAAGTTTATGTAAGAACAATAAAACTACTCAAAAGTATGCCATAATCAATGCTGATGATAAATACGGTAAAAAACTTGCAAGTCTTGTTACAAATGCACATATCAAGTTTTATTCTACAGGGAAAAATATAAATTCAGATTTTAAAGCATTAAACATAATTGTTGAGAATAATGAGACAAGTTTTGATTTAATTTATAATGAACTAAAAGGAAAAGTTAGCATTAAACATATTGGACTACATAATGTTTACAATGCTCTGGCTTCTTTTGGTGCAGCTGTTTGTAGTGGTATTTCTTTTGAGGCAGCAATAAATGGCATAACTAATGCAGCTCAAGCGCCTGGTAGACTTGAAAGAGTTGATGTTGAAGATTTAGAGTTTGAGGTTGTCGTAGATTATGCTCATACTGACGATGCATTAAAAAATGTTTTATCTGCAATAAAAAAAGTTAAACCAAAAAGAATTATTACAGTTTTTGGTTGTGGTGGTGATAGAGATAGAACCAAAAGGCCTATAATGGGTAAAACTGCAGTTGAAATGAGTGATTTTGTTTTTGTTACTTCAGATAATCCAAGAACAGAAAATCCAAACAATATTTTATTAGATATAGAAGTTGGTATAAAGAGGTCTTATAAGAATAATTATAAAGTTATAGTAGATAGGCAAGAAGCTATAAGAAAGGCAGTTTTTATGGCTGCTAAAGGTGATGTTGTTTTAATTGCAGGTAAAGGCCACGAAAATTATCAAGCTATTGGTACACAGAAAATACATTTTAGTGATGTAGAAATAGCAAGAAAATATATTGATTTGAGAAAACAAAAAGAAAATGCTCAGCCTCTTGATGCTCAAAAGGAGTTTGTCTTCTAATGGAATCTTGTTATCTTGATGAACTGTTACCTTATGTAAGTATTTCTTTCCAAAATGTTTTAGTAAAAGGTGTATCTGTAGATTCTAGGACTATAGTTAAAGATGATATTTACTTTGCCATTAAAGGAAAACGTTATGATGGGCATGATTTTATAAAAGATGCTGTTTCTAGAGGAGCGTGCGCTATAATATACTCAAAAGATATGCATTTTGATGAACAAAACTTTGGCAGTTTAAACAAAGTTGCGGTGATCAAAACAAAAGATACTGTTGTCACTCTTGGAGAAATTGCTAGAGTTTATATTGAAAAATTTAAGAATATTAAAAAAGTTGGCATAACAGGTTCTAATGGAAAAACAACTACAAAAGAGATGTTAAGTTCAATTTTGAAAACAAAAGGGGGAACTCTTTCAAATAAGGGAAACTTTAACAATAGAATAGGTCTTCCTTTATCTGTATTTAATTTAGATTCATATGTTAACTACAGCGTTTTTGAAATGGGGTCATCTGCTTTTGGAGAAATAAAAATATTAGCAAATATTATAAAACCTGATGTCGGTGTTATTACAAATATAGGTTTTTCTCACATAGAAGAATTTAATTCTTTAGAAGGAGTTTTAAGAGAAAAAATAGATTTGTTTTATAATGTAAAAGAAAAGGGCGTGTTAGTTGTTAATAATGATGATGAAAATTTAAAACATATATCAGATAAAAATTTTAAAAATAAAACAATTGTTAGATATTCTTTAAAAACTGTAAATTCAGATGTTTATGCTAGCAATATAAAAATGTCACAAAATGGTACTAGTTTTTCTATCTGTTATAATGACGACTCAATAGATATTTTTATTCCAGCTAAGGGTGTTTTTAATGTTTCAAACGCTTTGGCTGCAGCCTCTTGCGCAATAAGTTTAAATGTGCCACTTACAAATATTAAAATGGGCTTGGAAAGTTTTATCCGTCCTAAAATGAGGATGGACACTATAACAACTTCTAGTGGAATTGTTTTAATCAATGATGCTTATAACGCAAACCCAAGTTCTACGAAAGCTTCTATTGAAACTATTTTAGAACTATATCCTGACAAGAAAATTAATCTTGTTTTAGGGGATATGCTTGAATTAGGGGAGAATTCTGATAAATTTCATTTTGAATTAGGTAAATTTATTGGCAACAAAAATGTGAATTCTATTAGTCTTTTAGGAGATAAGTCTTTAAATGTCGCAAATGCAATAAATAGTAAAAATGTTTTTTATGCTAAAGATAAAGAATCTCTTTTGTTGCATTTAAAAAGACTTACAGAAAACAATTCTGTTTTTTTATTTAAAGCTTCAAGAGGGATGCAGTTAGAAGAAGTCTACGAAAAATTTTACGATATCTTACAATAAGAGGCAAAACAATTAATGTTATACCATATATTTTATAATTTAAATAACATTTTTACTCCTTTTAACCTTTTTGGTTACATTACATTTAGAGGTGGCGGAGCTATTTTAACAAGCCTTTTAATATGTTTTATATTTGGCCCATATATAATAAAAAAACTAAAGAATTTTAAAATTAAACAGATTGTTAGAGAATATGGTCCTATTCCACATTTAAGCAAAAACGGTACTCCTACTATGGGAGGTCTTTTAATAATAATATCTGTTGTTATATCAACTTTGCTGTGGGCAAAACTTGACAATAGGTTTATTATTTGGCTTTTGTGTGGCACTTTATGGTTTGGTTTTTTAGGTTGGAGTGATGACTATTTAAAATTAAAGAAACATAGTTCTGATGGTCTTTCTGCTAAAGGTAAACTTTTTGGACAAACTGTTTTTGCTGCAACGCTTGCCGCATATTTAAGCTTTTTCCCTTCAAATACAGATTATGCAACGCTTGTCAATATTCCTTTTTTTAAAAGTTTGTTTGTGAACTTTTCTTTCTTTTATATAGTTTTTGTAATAATTACAGTTGTAGGCAGTTCTAACGCTGTTAATTTAACAGATGGTCTGGATGGTCTTGCGATAGGCAATATAATAATTGTTGCTTTTGGTCTTACATTGTTTTCCTATTTTGCAGGGCATATACAAATAGCTAACTACTTAAAAATAATCCATGTTTCAGGATCAGGAGAAATTGCAATATTTTCGTGTGCTATTTTAGGTTCTGGACTTGGTTTTTTATGGTATAATTCTCATCCAGCAGAAATTTTTATGGGAGATACGGGTAGTTTGTTTTTAGGTGGAATTTTAGGGATGATAGCAGTGTTTATAAAACAAGAACTTATTTTAGTTTTACTTGGAGGCGTTTTTGTTGTGGAAACCTGTTCTGTACTCCTTCAGGTTTTTTATTACAAAAGGACTAAAAAAAGAATTTTTAAAATGACGCCTATACACCATCACTTTGAAATGCTTGGACTTTCTGAAACTAAAGTTGTAATAAGATTTTGGGTTGTAGGAATAATCCTTGCAATACTTTCTTTTGCTTCTTTGAAATTGAGATAATCTAATGAAAAATAATATTAGCGTTTTAGGACTTGGAAAAAGTGGAATTTCTGCAGCAAACCTTGCGGTTAAATTAGGGAACAGTGTTTTTGCTAGCGATGTTGGAAAGACAAAAAAGTTAGAGAATTTAAATAAAAAAGTTTCAGTGGAACTTGGTGGTTGCCATTCTGACAAAATTTTAAGTTCAAATATCATTATTAAAAGTCCAGGATTGTGTCCAGACATTTCTATTTTAAAAAAAGCTCAAAGTAAAAAAATACAAATATTAAGTGAACTATCTTTTGCACTTTTAAACTCTAAGTATAGAAAGATTATAGCAGTTACAGGTACAAATGGGAAAACTACAACTGCTGACTTAATTTCTAAGATAATAAAGTCGGAACACAAAAATTCTATTGTTGTTGGGAATATAGGCATTCCATTATCGGATAAAGCTTTAAAAACTACAAAAGATACTTACATAACTATGGAGCTTTCAAGTTATCAATTAGAGGATTCACCTAATTTTAAAGCAAATATATCTGTACTTCTAAATATTACTCCAGACCATCTTAACCATCATAAGACGATGAGAGCTTATATAAAATCAAAACAAAATATATTTGTTAACCAGACTAAAAACGATTTTTTAGTAGTAAATTATGACGATAAAATATGCGCTAATTTAGCTAAAAAAGCCAAATCGAGAGTAATATTTTTTAGTAAAAAACCTTTAAAAAGTGGAGTGTTTTATAACGATGGAAAAATAGTTATACAAATTGACAAAAAACATTTTCAAATAGAACCTAGAATTAATATTGTTGGAATGCATAATATAGAAAATATTTTGGCTTCATTTGCAGCTACTTATGTTGCGGGAATACACTTAAAATCTATAGAAAAAATCATTTCAAAATATAAAGGTGTACCTCATAGAATAGAGTTTGTAAAAGCTATAAATGGTGTTAGTTACTATAATGATTCAAAAGCTACAAATGTTGATTCTACCAGGGTTGCTCTAGAATCTTTTGACAAAAATATTAATCTTATTATGGGAGGCCAAGATAAAGGGGTTCCATATACTCCATTAAAGCAGCTTATAAAGAAAAAAGTAAAAGCAGTATTTCTTATAGGGGAAGCTTCAAATAAAATTAAGAAGGATTTACGTGGTGCTAGTACCTTTTTTGATTCTAAAAGTTTAGAACAAGCTTTAAGACAGGCTTATATGAATTCTAAAGATGGTGATATAGTTTTATTTTCTCCTGCTTGTGCATCTTTTGACAGTTTTACAAATTTTGAAGAAAGAGGCAACATTTTTAAATCTCTTGTAAATAAGTTAGGTAAATAGGTTTTTTATGTTTAAAATTGACTTTTCAAAGTACGACTATACTTTAATAATAATAATTTGTATAGGTATCATTTTTGGTTCTTTTATGGTATTTTCTTCCAGTGTTATAATGGCAGACATAAAGTGGGCAAGCCCTTACAAGTTTTTTGTTAAGCAAATATTGTGGGTTTGTTTAGGTTTTGTTACTATGTTTATTACAGGTTTTTTACTAGACTATAATATATATCAAAAGTATTCTAAACTAATATATTTTTTTACATTGGTGTGTGTGGTAGTAGTTTTATTTATTGGCGTGTCTAGACTAGGAGCAAAAAGATGGTTATCTGTATCTTTTTTTACAGTACAGCCATCAGAGCTTGCTAAAATTGCTATGGTTGTAATAGTGGCTGATTTTATATCAAGAAAAAAGGATTTAATAGATAAATGGATAGGTCTTTTTGCTCCTACCCTACTTGTAGTATTAATGCTTGTTCCGATAGTTTTAGAACCGGACTTAGGTACACCTGTTTTAATAGCATGTGTGTGTTTTGCGATGCTTTTTTGTGCTGGCATTAGAATGAAAGCTGTACTGCTAGGAGTACTAAGTATAATAATTTTAGTGGCAGAGGAGATTGTAAGAAAACCTTATAGATTATTGAGGTTTAAAGATTATCTTGCTTCTTTTATAAACATTGACGCATCTTCGTATCAGGTGAAACAAGCTTTAAACGCGTTAGGGTCGGGTGGTTTTTTGGGTAAAGGTGTTGGTAAAAGCGAAATAAAACTTATGTATTTGCCGGAAGTGCATACTGATTTTATTTTTCCTGTTATTGGTGAAGAGTTAGGATTTATTGGAGCAAGTTTTGTTATTATTTTTTTTATGTATATATTTTTTAAAGGTTTGAAAATGAGTAAATGTATGCCAGACAATTTTTCTAAGTATCTGTGTTTAGGGATAACTTGTTTAATAGTGTTTCAAGCGATTATAAATTTGTCTGTTACTACGGGTATTTTTCCTGCAAAGGGGTTGCCGCTTCCCTTTATTTCTTTTGGAGGTACGTCTTTGGTTATTAATATGGCAGCTGTCGGTATACTAATTAATTTATCACAATATTCTAGGTTAAAATAGTTATATATAGGCATCGTTTATAAGTAAGGATTTTATGAAGAACAAAAATGTAATTGTTGCTTTAAGTGGCACTGGTGGCCATATTTACCCTGGCATTACATTGGCAAAAGAATTTAAAAAGAATGGTTATAATCCAATTTTTTTTATAACTAATAATAAAGTTTCTATTGAAATTTTAAAAAATAACGGTTTTGAATATATTTTGTTTAATCTTTCTGGCATGCCAAGAAAAATTTCTTTTTCATTAGTTTTGTTTTTAGTTAAGCTAAAATGGTCGTTACTAAGAGTGTTAAAATATATTTTTATATTAAAGCCTGCAGCTGTTATTGGGACTGGCGGGTATATGTCTGTGCCTACTATTTTTGTGGCAAAAATTTTAAGGAGAAAAACTTTTATACATGAACAAAACACTTTACCAGGTAAAGCTAATATAATTTTAAGTAAGATAGTCGACAAAACTTTTATAAGTTTTGAGTATTCAAGAAAATATTTTAAAAGCGATAACGTTATCTTTTCTGGTTATCCTATAAGAGAAGAAATTTTACGTACATCTAAATTAATGGCATTAAAAAAATTAAATCTTATGGATAATATTTTTACGGTTTTAATTTTTGGTGGTAGTTTAGGTGCAATAAAACTTAACGAAGTTGCTTGTAAAACTCTTTTAGAAATGTCCAAAAATAAACAAATGCAAGTAATACATATTACTGGTTATAAAAACTATTCTGAAATTTTAAAATTAGTAGAGCTAAACAAGAACTATAAAGTTTTTGAATACATGCATAACATATATGATGCTTATGCTGTTAGTGATATTGTTATATGCCGTTCTGGAGCGGGAACAGTTTTTGAAGTAAAAACTTTAAATAAGCCTGCAGTGTTTATTCCATATCCATATGCGACAGATAACCATCAGTATTGGAACGCAAAAGAAGCAGAAGATGAAAAAATTATAGTTATAGAAGAAAAAAATTTAAATGAACAAAATCTAGGTAATGCTATAAAAGTTTTATATTCAAATTTACATTTAAATGTAAATTTGAATAGTCATAACATTTCTTATAAGTTATCTCAAGATTTAATATTTAAGGAAATAGTCCAGTGTATAAAATCCTAATTTCTAATGATGATGGTATGAGAGGTCCAGGTCTTTTACCTCTTGTAGAGGAGTTGTCTAAAATTGCCAAAGTTTATGTAATTGTTCCAAAATATCAAATGTCTGGTGCAGGACATTGTATAACTCTTTCAAAATATAAAAAGGTAGAAAAGGTAAAGAAAGATTTTTATGTAATTAAAGGCGGTACGCCTGCTGATTGTGTAAAGTTTGGACTTTATTCATTTTTAAAAGTTGAAATAGATTTAGTTGTTTCTGGTATAAATACTTGTCCTAATTTAGGCCAAGATGTAATTTATTCTGGCACTGTAGGCGCTGCACGGGAAGGAGCATTAAACGGCATACCATCAATAGCTGTGTCAGCTGGTCAAATGTATGCTAAAGAGTATACGCATTCTGCTATTGCTACAAGGCGAATTTGTGAGATAATATTAGAGAATAAAGAAAGGTTTCAAAATGTTTGTTTAAATGTTAATATACCTAACGATTATAAAGGTCTAAAGATAGTTCCGTTAGGGTTTAGAACTTATGATGAAAATATTGAGACAGTTGTAGATAAAAAAGGTAACTTTTTTTACAGACTTTCAGGTAGATATGTTGCTACTGGCGAAAGTAAAAACACAGATGTTGACATGATAGGCAAAGGATATATATCTGTTACTCCGCTACAAATAGACCAAACAAATTTTAATTTGTTAAAGAGATTAAAGTTTAAAAATGGAAAAATTTAAGTTAGTTTCTAACTTTGAGCCCTCAGGCGACCAACCAGAAGCAATAGAAAAGCTTTATAATAATTATTTAAATGATAAACAATCTCAAGTTTTGCTTGGCGTTACAGGTTCTGGAAAAACTTTTGTTATGGCAAATATTATCGAGAAACTTCAAAAGCCAACGCTGATAATGTCGCCAAATAAAATTTTGGCTGCTCAAACTTATGCAGAGTTTAGATCGTTTTTCCCTAATAATGCTGTAGAGTATTTTATATCCTATTATGATTATTATCAGCCAGAGGCTTATATACCCTCAAGTGACACATATATAGAAAAAGATGCTTCAATAAATGACCATATAGATAGATTACGCCTTAAAGCTACGACTTCTCTGCTTGAAAGAAAAGATGTTATAGTAGTAGCTTCGGTGTCCTGCATATATAATTTAGGGGCCCCTAAAGATTATCAAAATATGTGTATTAAAATAGTGGCTGGGGAAGACAAGTCCATGGACAATCTTTTAAATGAGCTTATATCTAGCCAGTATGAGAGGAACAACGTTGAGTTTATTCGTGGAAGGTTTAGAGTCAAGGGTGACACTGTAGAAATTTTTCCTGCTTATCTTGAGACAGCAATAAGAGTTGAATTTTTTGGCGATACAATAGAAAGTATAAAAGAGTTTAACCCAATTACCAGAGAAATTATTTCTAAAAAAAAGCAATCTTATATTTATCCTGCAAAGCTTTTTGTAATAGGTAAAGAAAAAATTGATAAAGCTATAAAAAGTATAGAGATTGAGTTAGAAGAACATCTTAAAGTGTTAAAATCTCAAAATAAACTTTTAGAAGCTCAACGTCTAAAACAGAGAACTAAGTATGATATGGAAATGTTGAGAGAAACTGGTTTTTGTAATGGTGTTGAAAATTATTCAAGACATCTTGCTGGGAAGTTGCCAGGAGTTAGACCAACCACATTGATAGACTATTTTTTACAAGAGAATGATGATTTTTTAATGATAGCAGATGAATCTCATATTTTGTTACCTCAGATAAGAGGGATGTATGAAGGAGATAGAAGCAGAAAACAAACTCTTGTTGATTTTGGGTTTAGACTGCCTTCAGCTCTAGATAATAGACCTATGAAGTTTAGAGAATTTGAAAGTTTAATAAGAAAGTTTATGATGGTCTCTGCCACGCCAGGAAAGTATGAACTAGAAAGAAGCAAAAATAGTATAGTAGATTTAATTATTAGACCTACAGGTTTAGTAGATCCAGAAGTTGTTGTACGACCTATCAATGGTCAAGTACGTGACTTGATGGAAGAAGTTCAAAAAACTGTTAATAAAAAGCAGAGAGTTTTGATAACCACCTTAACAAAAAAAATGTCAGAAGATTTGACGGTTTTCCTTAAAGAAAAGGGTTTTAGAGTGGAATACTTACATTCTGAAATAGATGCTTTAACAAGAATAGAGTTACTTAAAAATTTACGTCTTGGGAAATTTGATGTTTTAGTAGGGATAAATCTTTTAAGAGAAGGTTTAGATTTACCAGAAGTTTCGCTAGTTGTGGTTTTAGATGCAGACAAAGAAGGTTTTTTACGTTCTGAATCGACTTTAATACAGATTTGTGGAAGAGCAGCAAGGAATGTTGATGGACGTGTAATATTTTATGCTGATATTATCACAAGCTCAATGCAAAAAGCATTGACAGAGATGGCTAGGCGTAGAGCAAAGCAATTAGAGTACAACAAAAAAAATAATATTCAGCCAAAAACAATAATTAAAGCAGTTTATGAACTTGAAGAGTTTAAAAACTTATCAAAAAAAGAATCCCTTACATATATGATGTCAGAAGAAAAATTTGATTATAAAATTACCAAAAAGAATATAGATTCAATAATTAAAGATATAGAAATGCAGATGAAAACTGCAGCAGAAAATTTAGATTTTGAGTCTGCTACTATTTTAAGAGATAGGATGTTAGAGCTTAAAGATATGAAGTCTGGTAAAACAAAGCCAAGCTAGATAGTTTTTGCATCAGCTTGGCTTTGTATATTTTATTAATGTCTGTTGAGTAAAGCTTTTAAGAAGTCTATTAAAAGCGCAACAACTTGTTGCTGCTTCTTGGACTTCGGTTATAACTGTTTGTGTTTGTTCATGAGTTTTTGATATAGTTTGTGCTATATTTGATCCTGAACTTAGCGGATTAACACTAAGGAGTAGACAAAATAAAGTGTTATTAAGTTTAATTTGGTCTAGTTTAGAATCTTATCGGAGTTAGCTCAAAGAGCGTTCTATGAGCAATAAACATTTAATATTGCAAATTAGCATTGTTTGAAGCAAAATACATATAAGTCTTTCTTGTCTTACCATTTTGCAAGTTTGCTAAATTGATTAAATGTTTGTTGCGATTGCTCTAGTAACGTAGATAAGGCTCTACACTAGAGCAAACTAACTATGTCTGTGCCAAGTGACTTTAAAAGTCCAATAGGTGTTTGAACTTTTACAAACTAAGCAGATATTGCTCTAAACTAGATCTGCTTTATAAACATATCTAGCTATCTGATTTGACTATAGACTAAACTCTAGGGGTTAAGCCAAGTTAAATAATGAATGTTTGTAAATTTTGTTTTAAGATGAGATTTGACATGTTTTTTTGTTTATGTTACAATCAAAAAAATGAAATCTATCGACTTGATATTAACTATTTCAGTTATTATTTTAACTATCTCTGTACTTGTCGGAGTAGTTTGTTTTGTTTTAACTTTGATTAAGATAAGGAAAGCGGCAGTAGAAATTGAAGTAGCAGCTACTAAAATTAATATCGAACTTGATCTTATAAATAAGGTTTCTTATAACGTTGCTTTGATAACTGAAAAGGTTTCATCTCCAGTTGTTTCAATGATTTCTTTTCTTCTCTATGCTGTATCTAGTATTAATAAAAAGAAAAAACAGGTGCAAGGAGAAAAAAATGAGTGATAATAAAGATACATTTTTGCTTTTTCTTTTAGGGGGAATAGTTGGTGCAGCTATTGGTATTTTATATGCTCCTAAATCTGGGAAAGAAACTAGAAAAAATATTAAGAGATTAAGTGAAGATATTGTTGACAATGTGAATGATTTTAGTGAGGATATTGCTAAAGCTGGAAAGAAAATGTATGAGCAAGGTCGTGAAAAAGTTTTGTCCAACAAAGATAAAATAAGTGAAGCCTTTGATGCTGGTAAAAAGGCTTTTGAAAAATATAGTAAAGGTTAGTTTAAGTATTTTATGCTGAGGTAGCTCAGTTGGTAGAGCACAGGTCTGAAAAACCTGGTGTCGACAGTTCGATTCTGTCCCTCAGCATATTTCTATTTGTGCCGATGTAGCTCAGTTGGTAGAGCAATTGCTTCGTAAGCAATGGGTCGGAGGTTCAAATCCTCTCATCGGCTTTTATATGAATTAAAGTAAAATTCTTCGCCTATTATGGCGAGGTTTTTTTTATTTAATTTTAAAATCCATGAAATTTTTTAAAAAAAGTTTTTAGTTCTTTGTTATATATATATTTGTTAAAACAATAACGAAATAGGTCCTTTAGGTTGATTGACAAAACTATGTGTATGTTGTAGGATTGTTTGTAATACAACATATAGTATTTTGTTAAACTAAAAGTAAGGAAAAAATATGAAATGTCCTTTTTGTGCTAGTACTGATGACCAAGTACTAGATTCTCGCCCCGTAGAGTACACATCAGCTGTTAGAAGGCGTAGAGAATGTTCTAGCTGCAAAAAAAGGTACACTACTTTTGAACGTCCGGAAGAATTAGTCATCATGGTTGTTAAGTCAAATAGCTCTAGAGAACCCTTTGATAGAAAAAAAATTTGGCTAGGTATAGATAGAGCTTGTAAAAAATGTCAAATTTCTGCCGAAACTATAGATAAACTTGTAAGTGAAGTAGAAAATGAGCTCCTTAGTGAATATATAATGGAAATTCCGTCTACAATTATAGGTGAAAAAATTTTAGAAAAGCTTTGGGACATTGATTTAGTAGCATATGTAAGATTTGCATCTGTTTATAGAAAATTTACTGATATAGATACTTTTATGGAAGAATTAAAAAAATTAAAAAAAGAACATGTGAAAAGGAAAAAATATAGAAATATAATGGGTTAAGTACTTAAGGGAGTTTTTCAATGGCAAATAGTAAATTAAATGATTTGCTAAATTACAAAATAAAGTTAGAAAAAAATGCTTTAACAGTTTTACAAAAACGTTATTTAAAAAAGGATGAGAAAGGAAATATAATTGAAACCCCTGAAGATTTATTTTTTAGAGTTGCCTACAACATTGCTAAAGCAGATACTAACTATGATAAAAATGTTAATATTAATGTAACTGTAAAAGAATTTTATTTTGCAATGGCAGATTTAGATTTTTTGCCAAATTCTCCGACGTTAATGAACGCAGGTAGACATTTACAGCAATTGTCTGCATGTTTTGTTTTGCCAGTAGAAGATTCTATGGATTCTATTTTTGAAACTTTAAAAAATACTGCTCTTATACATAAATCTGGAGGAGGAACAGGCTTTTCTTTTTCCAGACTTCGCCCTAACAAGGATGTTGTAAGAACTACTTGTGGTGTCTCTTCAGGTCCGGTATCTTTTATACAAGTTTTTAACTCTGCTACAGAGGCTATAAAGCAAGGTGGTACTAGACGGGGAGCAAATATGGGTATGCTTCGTATAGATCATCCTGATATTTTAGAGTTTATATCTTGTAAAGATAAAAATGATAGTTTAAATAACTTCAATATATCTGTTGCTATAACAAAAGAGTTTATGGATGCATTAGAAAGTAATACAGATTATAATCTGTATAATCCAAGAAATGGCAAAAGTTCGGGGGTTTTAAGTGCAAGAGCGGTTTTTAATAAAATTGTTGAGCAATCTTGGAAAAATGGTGAGCCAGGCGTAGTTTTTATCGATACTATAAATGATAAAAATCCTACTCCAAAAATAGGTAAAATAGAAGCTACAAATCCTTGTGGTGAGCAACCTTTACTTCCTTATGAATCTTGTAACTTAGGTTCTATTAATTTGGGACATTTCGTAACTAATAAAGGTGTTGATTGGGAGAGATTAGAAAAAATAATTAAAACTGCTGTCCATTTCTTAGATAGTGTTATAGATATGAATAATTATCCCATAGAAAAAATAGACGAAGTTACTCGTTCTAATAGAAAGATAGGCCTTGGTGTGATGGGGTGGGCTGATATGCTTTTGAGTTTAGGGATTGCTTATGGTAGCCAGGATTCTTTAAATTTAGCAGAAAAACTTATGTGCTTTATTCAAAGTAAATCTCATCTTTTTTCGCAGGAGTTAGCAACGAAAAGAGGAGCTTTTATAAATTTTAACAATAGTGTTTATTCAGATGGAAAACTTATGAGAAATGCTACAACTACCACTATAGCTCCAACTGGAACCATTGGTATTATTGCTTCTGCTTCAGGGGGGATAGAGCCTATTTTTGCGCTTGTTTACAAAAGAGCACAATGTTTAGATAATGAAGAAATGTATGAAATTAACCCATATTTTGAAAAAATAGCAAGAGAAAAAGGCTTTTATTCTAAAGAACTTATGGATAAGATTGCTCAAAAAGGGAGTATTCAAAATTTTGTTGAAATTCCTGAAGATATAAGAAAAATATTTATTACATCACATGATATTTCTCCGGAAAGTCATGTGAAGATGCAAGCTGCTTTTCAGAAATTTACAGATAATGCTGTTTCAAAGACTGTAAATTTTCCAAATAGTGCTACAAAAGAAGATGTAAGAAAAGTTTATATTCTTTCTTATAAAATGGGATGTAAAGGTGTTACTGTTTATCGCGATGGAAGTAGAGAAGTACAAGTTTTAAATATTGCAAATAAAAAAGATGGACTGCAATCAACAAAGGAAGCAAAGCCTAGGGTTCGTCCAAATAGAACAGTTGGTTTTACATTTCTTATGCGCACTGGATGTGGAAAAATGTATGTGACAGTAAACGAAGATGATGATGGTGTATGTGAAGTATTTACTCAACTTGGAAAGTCTGGAGGGTGTATATCTTCACAAGCTGAAGCTATAAGTCGTTTAATTTCTTTAGCATTGAGTTCTGGTGTTGATCAACAAGCAATTATAGAGCAAATAAAAGGAATAAGATGCCCTTCTCCTACACTTGCAGAAAGTGGGGCTATTTTGTCTTGTGCAGATGCAGTTGCAAAAGCGTTAGAAGCTTATAATAAAGAAAAAATGTCACCGGATTTATTTACGCAAGAAACAGTGTCTAACTCTTTAAAAAAAAAACAATATTCTTCTGACCCTGATGCAAATATGTCTGGTGCTTGTCCACAATGTCCTGAATGTGGAGAGATGTTGACTTTTTCTGAAGGTTGTGTAGTCTGTAGAGAATGTGGATATTCTAAGTGTTTTTAAGAGGATATAATGGTTAAAAATGATAAATGGATAAAAAAAATGGCTTTAGAACAAGAATTAATAAAGCCTTTTGAGCCAAATCAAGTTAGAGAAGGAAACATTTCTTTTGGAACTTCTTCGTATGGGTATGATATGCGTGTTTCAAATGAGTTTATGATTATGAACAGAAATGTTAATATTCTTGATCCTAAAAATGCTGTAGATATATTTAACCCTCTTGTAGTTGAAGACTTTATAGAAGTAGCTCCAGATTCTACTGTTTTAGGTAAAACAGTAGAATACTTTAGAATACCTAGGGACATTGTTACAATAGCGTTTGGAAAGTCAACTTATGCAAGATGTGGTATTTTTGTAAATATTACCCCTTTTGAGCCACAATGGGAAGGGTATGCTACACTTTCTATAGCAAACACAACGACTTTGCCAGTAAAAGTTTATGCTAATGAAGGAATAGCGCAAATATTATTTTTACAAGCAAGTGAGACTTGCGAAGTTTCCTATGCAGATAGAAAGGGTAAGTATCAAGCTCAAAAAACTATAACTCAGGCAAAAATTTGATACAATGTAATGGCCTACTAAATGTAGAGGATGACAATGATTTTAATATTAGATTTTGGTTCTCAATACACGCAATTAATTGCAAGACGTATAAGAGAAGAAAAAGTTTATTGCCAGATATATCCAGGAAATGAGTCCTTAGATTCTTTTTTAGATTTAAAGAATGTGGTGGGTATAATTCTCTCAGGTGGCCATAGTAGTGTTTATTCTAAAAATGCTCCTTGGCCTGATCAAAAAATTTGGCAATTAGGTGTACCTATTTTAGGTATTTGCTATGGTATGCAGCTTATTGCACAACATTTAGGTGGTAGAGTTGTCCCATCAAAACACAGAGAGTTTGGTCTTGCAAACGTTAACATAAATTGCCACTGCTGCTTGTTTGATGGTTTGAGTTCAAAAGAAGTTCTGTGGATGAGTCATGGTGACAAACTCTCAAAAATGCCAAAAGATTTTAAAGTTACTGCAAAATCTGGCAATTCACCTTATGCAGCTATTGAAAATATTTCAAAAAATATTTATGGCGTACAGTTTCATCCAGAAGTAAAACATTCTCTAAACGGCAAAAAAATTATCCAAAACTTTATATTTAAAATTTGTGGTTCAAATCCGGACTGGACTATTAAGTCTTACATAGTAGATGAAGTTAAAAAAATTAAAGAACAAGTAGGGAAAAGTAAAGTTTTATGTGCTTTGTCTGGTGGGGTAGATTCTTCAGTTGCAGCAGTTATGTTGCATAAAGCTATAGGAAAGCAACTTTTTTGTATTTATGTTGATCATGGGCTTCAAAGGCTTGGTGAAAGCCAAAGAGTAAAAAAGGTTTTTGGGAAAATATTTGGTAAGAATCTTAAAATTGTTGATGCAAGAAAAATATTTTTATCAAAACTTAAAGATGTAACTGACCCTGAGCAGAAAAGGAAAATTATAGGTAAAACATTTATAGATGTTTTTGAGAAAGAATCTAAAAAACTTAAAGGTATAGGCTTTTTACTTCAGGGTACAATTTATCCTGACATTATAGAAAGTGCTTCTATAAAAGGTACAAAGTTACCGATTAAGAGTCATCATAATGTTGGTGGTCTTCCAGAAAAGATAAAAATAAAACTAATAGAACCTTTAAAATTTTTGTTTAAAGATGAGGTTAGACTATTAGGACTAGCACTTAAAATTCCTGTAGAAATTATAAATAGACAACCTTTCCCTGGGCCAGGTTTAGCCGTAAGAACTGTGGGTGCAATAACTCAAGAAAAGTTAGATATTTTAAAAGAAGCAGACAATATAGTAGTAGAAGAAATTATAAATGCTGGTTTTTATGATAAAATTTGGCAATCATTTGCGATAATATTGCCTGTCAAAACTGTTGGAGTAATGGGTGATGCTAGAACTTATGAATATGTTATAGCTATAAGAGCTGTAAGTTCTGATGATGCGATGACCGCAGATTGGGTAAAGTTGCCTTATGAATTACTTGGAAGAATGTCTTCAAGAATTATTAATGAAGTTAAGGGTATTAACAGAGTAGTTTATGATATCTCTAATAAACCACCAGCGACAATAGAATGGGAATAATGAAAAATTTAGTTTACTGCTTTATAGTGTTTGTTCCATTGTTTTTTACTTGTGCGCATGATAATAAAGCTAAAACAAATTCTATACAGATAAAAGGATCTGATACTATTATAAATCTTATACAGGTTTTGGCTGAAAACTTTGTACAATCTCATCAAAATTTAAATATTAGTGTTACAGGTGGTGGCTCTGGCACAGGATTTGCTTCCTTAATAAATAAGACTTGTAATATTGCTATGTCTTCTAGAGAAATAGGAGAGGAAGAAGTTGTTTTAGCTAAACAAAATAATGTTGAGCCTATAGGTTTTAAAGTAGGTTTAGATGGGCTTGTTGTTATTGTTAATAAAAATAACCCTGTAAGCAAATTGACTTTAGCAGAACTTAGAAACATTTTTATGGCAAAAATTACAAATTGGAAAGAAGTGGGTGGTCAAGATAAAACAATAGTTGTTCTTTCACGAGAAAGTAATTCTGGCACTCATATGTTTTTTAAGGAACGTGTCATAAGAAATAATGATATAAATTCTTCTGATGAGTTTACTATACATTCTTTAATGATGTCGTCATCTCAAGCTGTGTATGATGAAGTTTTACAAAACCCTAATGCTTTAGGATATGTAGGCATGGGGTTTGTTAATAATAAAATAAAGGGAATATCTGTTTCTTTAGATAAAAACAATAAATATGTTTATCCAACAGCAGATACAATTATTGATAGTTCTTATCCAATTTCTAGGCCTTTATATTTGTACACTGATGGAAAACCTAAAGGTTTAGTAGAAATATTTATTGATTATGTTTTATCTAATGAAGGTCAAAAAGTTGTTATTGATACAGATTTTATTCCGCTTAAGAAGAATTACTAGGACTTAAAATGAGAAAGTCTTTAGATTATATAATTGAAACAATAATTTTTATATGTGGTATGTTATCAATAATTTTTGTTGTTTTAATCTTTTCATTTTTACTTAAAGAAGGTTTGTCTTTTTTTAAGGATTTTAGTTTTATAAAATTTATTACAAACCAATTTTGGTATCCAAACTCTAAAATCCCGTCTTTTGGTATACTGCCTTTAATATGTGGTTCGGTTTTGGTTACATTGGGAGCTTGTTTAATAGCTGTTCCAATTGGCGTGATGACTGCTCTCTTTATATCTGAAATTGCACCTAAAGGTGTTAGGGATATACTAAAATCTCTAGTTGAACTTATGGCCGCAATCCCTAGTGTTGTTATTGGCTTTGTTGGAATGGTAACAATAGTACCTGTAGTTAAAAATATTTTTAATCTTCCAACAGGACTTAGTGCCTTTTCTGGCTCTATAATGCTTGGTTTTATGGCTGTTCCTACAATTGTTACTATATCTGAAGATGCTATAAGGTCTGTACCTGGGCAATATAAAGAGGGTGCTCTTGCCTTAGGTGCTACAAAGTGGCAAACACTAAGAAGGATAGTATTAAAAGCTGCAATGCCTGGAATAATAGCCGCTATCATGCTTGGAATAGGTAGAGTAATAGGAGAAACAATGGCTGTTATGATGATAACAGGGAATGCTGCTCATGTGCCACACTCAATTTTTGACCCAATAAGAACAATGACTTCCACAATAGCTGCAGAAATGGGTGAAACTGTACGTGGTGGTATGCATTACAAGTCTTTATTTGCAATAGGACTAGTGCTTTTTTTAATTACTTTTATAGTAAATTTTATAGCAGATTTATTTTTAGGTAAAAATAAAAATTTATGATAAAACTTAATCCTAAATTGTCTCAAAAACTTTCATATACACTTCTTTTTATGGCAACAATGCTAGCTATTATTCCAGTTTTGGTAATTATATTTTTTATTGTAAAAAATGGGGCTTCTTCTATAAGTTGGGAATTTTTAACTTCTATGCCAAGAAACGGTATGCGTGCTGGAGGTATACTTCCTGCAATAGTAGGTACTTTTTCTATAGTCGTGTGTGCAATAATTATTACTCTTCCCATAGGTGTTTGTGCTGCAATTTATTTGAACGAATATGCAAAAGATAATCTTCTTACTAGGATAATCAAGCTTGCAATTGTAAATTTAGCAGGAGTCCCTTCTGTAGTTTATGGTCTTTTTGGCCTTGGAATTTTTGTTATGTTTTTAAAACTGGGTGTTTCTATTATAGCTGGAGCTTTAACTTTATCTATAATGGAACTTCCTGTTATTATAACTACTGCTAAAGGTGCTTTAAATAGTGTACCTCAATCTTTTAGAGAAGCAAGTTTATCTTTAGGTGTGACTCGTTGGCAGACTATTAGATATGTTGTACTTCCTAATGCGCTCCCTGGGATTTTAACAGGAGCAATTCTTAGTATTGCAAGGATTTCTGGGGAAACTGCACCTATACTTTTTACTGTAGCAGTTTTTTATGTACCTAATCTGCCAAACTCAATATTTGACCAAGTAATGACTTTGCCTTACCATTTGTATATTGTTTCAACACAAATACCTAATATGCCAAAGAATGTTATATATGGTACGACTTTAGTTTTAATGATGATGGTTTTAACTATGAGCTTTGTTGCAATTTTTGGACGAGCTTATTTTAGGAAACATAGAAAATGGTAGATAAAATTCAAATAAAAAATTTAAGTTGTTATTATAACAAAAAGTGTGTTTTGGAGTCTTTGACCATTAACGTTGTAAAAAATGAAATTTTGAGTGTAATAGGACCTGCAAACAGTGGTAAAACGACATTTTTAAGAACTTTAAACAGAATGAGTGATTTGGAAGTGTCATTTAAAAGAACTGGTGACGTGTTTCTTAACGAAGAAAATATCTTTTATATGAATATGGAATTTTTAAGAAAGCGAGTCAGCATGCTTTTTGCTATGCCTATTCCTCTTCCTATGAGTATATATAACAATATTATATATGCTCCTAAAAGACTTGGATTAGTTAATAAAAAGTCTGATATGGATATTCTTGTAGAACAATCTTTAAAAGATGCGTCGTTATGGAATGATGTTAAAGACAGATTACATACATCAGCGATGAAAATGTCTGGAGGACAACAGCAAAGGCTTTGTATAGCAAGGATCCTTGCTATTGATCCTGAAGTTATTCTTTTTGATGAGCCTTGTTCAGGTTTAGACCCTATATCTACCGCAAAAGTTGAAGAGTCTATGTTAGAATTGAAACGGAAGTATACTATATTGCTTGTAACAAATAATGTGAAACAGGCTTCTCGTGTTAGTGACAGGACTGCTTTTTTTCTTATGGGAAAACTTATAGAGGTTGATAAGACAGAAAAATTATTTATTTCACCAAAAGAAAAACAAACTGAAGATTATATAACAGGAAGATTTGGCTAATGTCAAAAATTGAAATAAAAAATTTTAATCTTTATTACGGTAACTTTCATGCTCTTAAAGACATAAGTATATCTATAGAAGAAAAGAGAATTACAGCTATGATAGGTCCGTCTGGTTGTGGAAAATCTACATTGTTGAGGTCTATAAATAGAATTAATGATACAATAGAAGGAGTAAAAACAGAAGGGGAAGTAAATATAGAAGGTGTAAATATTTACAACGACAATGTCGATGTTGATTTTTTGCGTAGAAATGTTGGTATGGTTTTTCAAAGACCTAACCCATTTCCAATTTCAATTTATGAAAACGTTGCTTTTGGTTTAAGGGTTAACAGAATTGCATCAAGTAAAGAAATTATCGATGAAACAGTTGAAAAGAGTTTAAAATCTGTATTGTTGTGGGATAATATGAAAGATAAGCTGCATAAATCAGCGCTTACTTTAACGTTAGAACAGCAACAGAGGCTTTGTATAGCAAGGGGCATTGCTGTTGCTCCTCATATTATTTTGTTAGATGAGCCTTGTTCATCTTTAGATCCTGTTGCTACAAGGGAAATAGAAGAGTTGATGATACGATTGAAAGATGACTATACGATTGTAATAGTTACTCATAACATGCAACAGGCTGCTAGGATTTCTCAAGATACAGCGTTTATGCTTTTAGGCAAACTTATAGAATTTAGTAAAACTGACAAAATTTTTACAAATCCGTCTAAAAAAGAAACAGATGATTATGTAAGTGGTAGATTTGGATAATTTGGCAGTTGAATTAAAAAAGTCTTACGTTTAGGAGATATTTATGCGTCATTTTGATATTGAAATGAACGATTTGCAAAATCGTCTTCTTGATATGGCTAGTCTTGTTCAAGAGATGATTAGAGCTGCTTCTAGAGAACTTTCAGGGGAAGACTCAAAACAAGTAGAAAAAGCGTATTCTTTAGAAAAAAAAGTTAATATACAAGAAATAGTTATAGATGATAAATGCTTAAAACTTATAGCATTAAACCAACCAGTTGGTACTGATCTAAGGTTTATTACTTCTGCTATGAGAATTAATAGCGATCTTGAGAGAATGGGTGATGAAGCTGTAAATATTAGCAGAATGGCTAAAGATTTAATAAGATATGGAGAATTGAAGTCTTTTGAGGATATTTCAAATATGGTGTTATCTGTTGAGAATATGGTTATAGAATCTATTAAAGCATTTAACACAAGTGATACTGATCTTGCTCTTTTAGTACTTAAAAAAGATGATGAAGTCGATAAATTAAGAGATAAAGTTATTGACGATATTAAAAATATAATGGTAAGTTCTTCAAGTCCTGAGGTTATTCAAAAAGCTGTAGATTTAATTTTTGTTGCAAAAAGCATCGAAAGAATTGGTGACCATGCTAAAAATATTTGTGAGGACATTATTTTTATGGTGCATGGTAAGGATATCCGCCATCCTAAAATAAATAGTTAAAATAAATAATGACATTGGAGTAAAACGATGAGTCATTTTAAAGAAATAATATGTTTATCGTTGATGTTTGTTTTATTTGTTTCTTGTGGAAAAAGTGTTATACGTTCTCAAGTTGATATTACTGTAAACTTTTGAAAATCTTGCAAAAAAATATTTACAGGAAACTGGCATAAGAGTAGTTTTTAAAGAATATTATCCAAAAGATGTTTACAGAAACAAAGTATTAATAGCTCAAACTTCTGACGAACTCCCAGAAATTTTTAATCCTTTAGCAGATAAAAGAGAAGTTGCTTCATTCATACAAGAGGGTATTGTTGCTAACCTTTCTAAAGATTTAAATGAAGGTTCTTGGAGAGAAATATTTTTTTCTGAAGCACTATTAAAATAAAAGATTATTAGGAAAGTAAAAATGAATGGAATATAGAACCTGGAATTTATAGTGTTCCATTAGATATGCAATCTTTGATGATTTTTTACAACAAAGACTTATTCGTTAAAGCAGGTCTTAACCCTCAACAACATCCTGCTACCTGGCAAGAATTTATTGAGATTGGAAAAAATTAATAAAGCAAACATAAAGCCCTTTGTTAGTGGGTTTGCTCAAGGTTGGTTTATGGGATCTTTTGCTAAATTGTATGAATTGTCTATTTTGGGTGAAAATGGTGTTTTACAAACAATATATGGTAACTGGCCATATACAAGTGAAAAATGGATTACTATATTTAATCTTTTTAAAGATATGCAAGACAATAATTTTTTTACGCCTTCATTAGGTATAATGAATATGACTAACAATGAAGCAGAAAAAGAGTTCTCTTTAAGGAAAGTTGCAAGGATATTTGGCGGTTCGTGGGCATTACCTATGTATATAGAAGGTAAAGAGAAAATTAACTTAGATGTTTTTTTGCCACCGCCAGTTTCTAAAGAAGTTGATGTTAAAAGTTTTATTGATGGAAGGACATATTTTTATGTAAACAAAGCTAGTGTTAATAGACAAAAAGCTATAGATTTTTTAAAATGGTTAACCCAGCAACCACAGCAAATTTTACTTGCTCAAGAAACGTTAAGTATTCCTGCAAATAAAAAAATAAATAAAGGATTACCTAAAATATTAAATGTTTTTTATGAGAATATGAAAAGTGTTTATCCTTCTTTAGCAAAGCAAGAAAGTTGGCAAGTGACTAATTATTTTAATACAAATTTACAAGCTATTGTGGTTGGTGGGAAGTCTCCTATTGAAGCTGCTAAAAATATGCAAGTAGAAAAGGAAAAACAATTAAGAAATTGAAAGGAAAATTATTTTTTTATGTCTGATAAAATCATAATTTTTGATTTAGGCAATGTTATAGTTAAATTTGATTTGTTTAAGTTTATTAAAGCTTATGTAAAAAAAGTTCCTAATTATAAGGCATCAAACTTTAATATGTTAGATTCTGTTTATTTGGAACTTGCCTACTCATATGAGAAAGGAGACATGTCTTCTTTAGATTTTTATGATACACTTGCAAAAAAGACACATTATATTGGCACATATAATGAATTTAGAGTCTTATGGAATAATATATTTGAACTTATTCCTGGAACAGTGGACGTAATAGCTGCTTTATATGGTAAATATTGTTTGGGAATACTTTCAAATACTAATGAACTTCATTTTAATTTTTTAAAAGAACGCTACTGTCAAGTTTTTTCTTTATTTGATCAAATTTTTCTTTCCTATGAAATTCACATGCGCAAACCAGATCACGAAATATTTAAACATGTAATAAAATATTATAATGTTTGTCCATCAAGGATATTCTTTTCAGATGACTTAGAAAATAATGTTTTTGCAGCGCAAGAAAATGGAATAAAAGCATATGTCTATACAAATACGTTAGGACTTATAAATCAACTTAAGCAAGAACAAATTAAAATATGATAGATTTTGGCGTAACATCAAAAAAGCAAAGTGAACTTGAAAAAAAGTTTGAAAAATATAACATTAAAGACTCTGACATTGAAGAAAAGTTTATAAGGGCTTCTGGTAAAGGTGGACAAAATGTAAATAAAGTTTCAACAGCTGTTTATTTAAAGCATCTCCCGTCTGGAATAGAAGTAAAATGTTCTAAAGAAAGATCCCAAAGAATAAATAGATTTTTTGCAAGACGTTTATTAGTTGAAAAATTAGAGGAACAAATTTTAGGTAGTATCTCTTCTAAACATAAAGGAATAGAAAAAATACGTCAACAAAAAAGAAAACGCTCTAAACGAGCAAAAGAAAAAATTTTGTTATCTAAAAAGATAATTTCTATCAAAAAAAAGACAAGAGAAAAAATAGTTTATTAATATGAACAATACTAATTTACATTATATAGGCCATAGAAAAAGGTTGAAAGATAAATTTTGTTTAAATGGTTTACATGGTTTGGCAGATTACGAAGTCTTAGAACTAATTTTGACATATGTTATTGTAAGAAAAGATGTAAAAGTTTTAGCTAAAGAGCTGATTTCTATTTTTGGAAGTTTGAAGCAAGTTGTTGATGCAAATGTTGAGGATTTAAAAAAGATTAACGGAGTTTCTGAAAACCTTGCCATCTTTATATTATTTTTAAAAAAATTTGCATCTTTTTATTGCTCCTTAGATGTAAAAGAGAAAAATATTTTAGATTCTCCAGAAAAAGTGTATAATTATTTAATGTCAGCCATAGGTACAGAGCAAGTTGAAAAAATCTATATTTTAAATCTAAATTCTAAAAATGAAATTTTGTCTTATTTAGAAATAGAAAGTGGAACTGTAAATAAAACTTATTTAAACACTAGAAAGATTGCAGAAATTGCTTTAAAACATAATGCAGTATCTGTTATAATAGCTCATAATCATCCTTCAGGTATTCTTGCTCCGTCTAAAAATGACATAGATTCTACTTGCAACATAAAAAGATCTTTAGGGATTATAGATGTTTTTTTAGTAGATCATATAATAGTTACAAATAATAAATATTTCAGCTTTAAAGAGCATAATTTATTGTGAATTTAGTGTAACTTATTTATATTAGCGTTAATAGAAAAAGAGGTTTATTCTGACAAATAGGTTAGCAAATCGGAGTAAAGAAGCACAGGAGTTTTTTGAAAAAGCTCAAGATAATAGTGTAGTGTTAGACTTAGTTATATCTTATGGGACTACTAGTCAAACTAGTGAGGGATTTGAAGAGCTAATTAATACAATAAATAGTGAAGACATTAAAAGAAAAGTAAAAAAGGTTGTTATAACGGACACTTCTTACCTTTATAGACATACCATATCGCAGTTTTCAGGATACTGCGATGTTAATATTCCAACAGAGTGGTACTTAAAGAACAAAGAAGCAATCGAGAATTAACTGTTGATTTTGAGTTAAAGTCATGGTTTGCAGGGTTACAAAAAGATGGTTTTAATGATTTGTATAAACAAATAAAAAAAGATTTTGTAAATAATATTGAATTTAAAAATGCAGTAATTGATATGGCCAATAGTGCACTTTTAAAATTGGATGAAAATGGTGATATAGGAAAGAACATAGATTTTATTTTAGAGAAACTGCATATACATGTTTAAATTTTAGTAATGTAAACATGGTGTATCATCCTATGCCTATTTCAGTACCTGTAAAAATGGCTATTGAAAAATACAATCTAAATGTGCGTCACTTATCTTATACAATTTCATGGCATGCGCAAGAAAATAAAGCGCTTGTTTTGGATATAAATGAAGGTAATAATAAAATAATTAAATTTATAACTAGAGATGCTACAAATGTTAATTTTTTTGTTATGGGGAAAAATGGCGATATAATATATAAAAATACTTCTTTAAGTACTGTAGTTACAGAATGGAATGCCAAGGACTTAGATCAACAAACTTGGGATAATTCTTTGCTAGTTATGAAAGAAAAAAACAAATGATTTTTGAAGAAACAGATAAGCATAAAGATTTTTTATCTGTAAAGGCACCATTATTAATAAATAACAAAGTAGAAGGTATAATAGGACTTGCGATAGATATAACAGATCGTAAGAAAGTAGAACAAATTGAGTTGAAAATGCAAAAAGATCTGTTTGATATAGCAAAACAAGTAGCTCATGATATAAATTCTCCCATAACTTCTCTAAAAATGATTCAATATATTTCAAGTAGTAAATTATCAGAGCAAGAGAAAAAGATGTTAGATTTAACTATAAAAAGTATAAATGATATGGCAAAAAATTTAATTGAAAAATGTAAAAGTATAAAAGAAGTAAGTTCAGAGAAAGAATATTCCATAATTAATAAAGTTCAAGAGGAATATATTAGTTTGTATAGTATACTTACTATAGTTGATTGTAAACGTTACCAGTATCAAGATGATAAAGTGGTAACTATTAATTTTATTCCTCTTGCGACTGACAAATCTGTGTTTATTAGAGGAAATTTTTCAAACTTTCAGAGAATGATGAATAATTTAATAGATAATGCTGTGCAAGCATGTAAAGGGGAACAGATAATCCTTAATAAAGTAGAGGTAATTGTTAAAGATAATGGGAAAGGTATGCCTAAAGAGATGGCAGAGAATCTTATGAAAATGATCCCTGTAGGAACGACAAAAGAAGAGGGGCACGGAATAGGTACGCAGTAAATACTGTCTACTATGAAAACGATGAAAGGGGAAATAAAAATAAACACACAAGAGGGCGTGGGCACGGAGTTTATTTTAAGATTTGAGAGAGTGCAAACTCCAGAATGGTTTGATAATCAATCAGAACTGGGAAAAGACACTACATTAATAGTATTGTCAGAGCAAATTTACAAATATTGATCACTACAATAACCGTATTTATGCGGCAAAAAGAGAGCAAGATGATAAAACATGTTGAAGGTATAAATGACAAACATTCAGTTTTTCTTTACACATTGAGTACTTGTGTTTGGTGTAAAAAAACAAAACAATTTTTGCTTGATAGTGGTGTTAAATACAGTTATATTGATGTAGATTTGCTTGAAGGTGCTCAACAAGACAAGGTTATGTCGGAAATTTCTGCAGTTAATCCTAAAGGTGGGTTTCCTACAATAGTTATAGATAAAACAAAAACAATAATTGGTTATCAACCAGAATCAATAAAAAAAACGATAGGGTAAAATATTATGAGCAATATAAAATCAGCTCAAGAATTGCGAGTTCTTTTAGAGAAAAATGCTAAAGATAAGAACTATTATTTAAATCCAGATATGGCTTTTGTTGACGCTTTGCTGGAAGGACTAATAAAAAATTTAAATCGTTATGGATATTCTTCTTGTCCGTGTAGGTTGTCTACGGGAAATTATGAGTTAGATTCAGATCTTATATGCCCTTGCGTTTATATGGAAAATGATGTGCAAAAGTATGGGTCTTGTTTTTGCGCTTTGTATGTGTCTAAAGATGTTTATGAAAATAAAGAAGTAATTTCATCTATAGAGCCGTCCAAGAGATAAAATTTTTGGTGTTACTTATTCTCAAGTTGATGGTTCTCAGGCTAATGCGAAGGGATGGGAATGCTCTGTTTGTGGGTACAAACATTTATGCGATCAACCTCCAGAAAAATGTCCAAAATGTGGAGCATCAAAAGAATTTTTTAAGTAGATTATTTTTATGATAATAGTAAATACTGGAAATGGTAAAGGTAAAACAACTGCAGCAATTGGACAAGTTGTGCGCGCTTTAGGACATAATTTAAAAGTGTGCATAATACAATTGTTTAAAGATAGCGAGTTTTATGGAGAACAAAATATTTTAAGAAATTTGGAAGGTTTAGATTTTTTTTATTTTGCAAAAGAGCACCCATATTTTAATCATAATTTAAGTTTAAATGTTGTACTAGAACAATGTTTACAAGCGCTAGATAAAATAAGAGAAATTTTAAAAGATAATAAAAAGTACGATTTAATAGTTTTAGAAGAGTTTAATGTAGCTTTAAGAGATAAATTTATAGATATTAAAATTTTTCTAAAATTGGTAAAAGAATTGTCTTATAATTCCAATATTATTGTTACAGGGAGGGGGGCTCCTACACAGCTAATAGAAGTTGCTGATTTGGTTACTGAAATGAAAGAAATTAAACATCCATATAGTGTTGGTGCTAAAGCGCAAAAAGGTATAGAGTATTAATTTAGAAATATGAGTAGAAAAATATTTTTTATTATCTCTATATTATTTTTATTTTTTGGCAAACCTTTCTCTAAAGAGTATAAGAGGATTATATCTTTAGCTCCGTCTGTAACGGAGAGTTTATATGAATTAGAAATGGAATCTTTTGTCAAAGGCATAACAAGAGATTCTAAAAAAGGTAGTTTTGGCAAAGAAGTTATAGGAAGTTTGTTAGAACAAGATATAGAAAAAATAATTTATCTTAAGCCAGACTTAATTATTGCCTCTAAAGATGGGAATATTCAAAAGGTAGTTGACACATTAAGGCAGTATAATTATACTGGTTTTGATATTTATGTAGTGGATTTAGCTAAAAGTTTTGACGATATTTGTACTAATTTCTTAAAGTTGGCAGAAAAGTTGGAGAGAGTAGGACATGCTAAAAATATAATTGAGCAAGCAAAAAGATCTGTTGAAGGGTCTTGCAATAAAATAGTTGCTTATAAGGATTTAAAACTATTTTGGCAAATAGGAGCAACACCTTTATATACTGTAGGAAATAAGAGTTTTATAAACGACTATAACTATTACACAAAAACTAAAAATTTGTATGAAGATATAAGTTTGAGGTATTTTCCTGTAAATATTGAAGATGTTCTTGAACGTAACCCGGATATTATAATAATTACTAATATGGGATATTATGGCATTAAAGAAAAAAAAGTTTGGGGGAAATATAAATTGTTAAACGCTGTAAAAAATAATAAAGTTTTTATTTTAGATGAAGAAGATTTGTTTATGTTAACACCTTTAACGTTTTCACAAACTGTAGAAGTTCTTGTTAAAGTTATATACGAAGGTGTTAACTGATGCTTTTTAATAGAAAAATAATGGTCATTTTTGTATGTTTATTTCTTATATTAGTGTTTTCAATTTTAGTTTCGCTTTGGCTTGGAACAATTAATATATCTATATTTGATGTAGTGTGCTCTTTTATTGGCAATGATAATATAGATTTATGTAAGATGATTTTTTATGTTCGTTTACCCAGAGTTGTAATGGCTGTCATGGCAGGTGCAGCTTTAGCAGTAAGTGGTTGCGTTTTTCAAGTTATCCTGAAAAATCCGTTAGCAGACCCATTTACTTTAGGTATTTCTGGTGGCGCTGCTTTTGGTACTGCAGTAGCTGTGTCAGGCTTGTTTACCATAACATCCATTTTTTTTGTTCCTTTATTTGCTTTAGCTGGAGCTTTTGTATCTGCTTTTATAGTTTATATGTTAAGCTCTTATAAGAATTTTAATTCTAATTCTATGATTTTGTCAGGAGTTGCTGTAAGTTATATTTTTTCTTCTATTGTAATGCTTCTGTACGTTTTAGCACCTGCTGGAAATGTGCATACAGCTGTTGTGTGGCTTATGGGTAGCCTTTCTTATGTGGACATTAAAATCCTTCCATTTGTTTCTATTTTAATTTGTGCAGGCATATTATTTTTGACGTTTTGTGGGAATACTTTGAATTTAATAGTTTTAGGTGGAGAAAAATGTAGAACAGTTGGTGTGAACATAAATCGAACTATAAAAATATTCTTTATTATAGCTTCAGTTATAACCGCTGTGACTGTTAGTATATGTGGTATTATAAGTTTTGTAGGGCTTATGATACCGCACATGATGAGAAAAATTGTAGGTGTAAATAATACAGTTTTAATACCAGCATGTGCACTTTGTGGTGCGATTTTCCTTTTAGTTTGTGATACTACAGCTAGAATTGTGGTTTTACCTATACAGGTGCCAGTCGGAGTTGTAACAAGCATTGTAGGTGGAATATTTTTTGTGTTTTTGCTTGTTGGAGTTGAAAGAAAAATATAATGATAAAAGTAAAAAATATATCTGCAGGATACTTGAAAAAACAAGTATTAAAAAATGTTACTCTCAACATAGAAAAAAATAATTTTTTTGGAATTATTGGAAAAAATGGGACTGGTAAAAGTACTTTGTTAAAGGTTATAGCTAAACTACTTAAACCTTATAGTGGTGATGTACTTATAAATTTTGAGAATATAAATTTATTTTCAAAAAAAACTTTTGCACAGAAAGTTTCCTTTTTGCCTCAATATGTGGACACATCATGTGGTTTGTCTGTAAAAGATTTTGTTATGTTTGGAAGATATCCATACATGAATATATTTAGAATTCCTGTAAAAGAAGATTATATAGTAGTAAATAAAGCTATAGACTTTTTAAAAATATCGCATATCGCAAATAGAAAAATAAATGAACTTTCTGATGGTGAAAGGCAAATAGTTTTAATAGCTCAAGTATTAGCTCAAGAAACTGAGACTATTCTATTTGACGAACCTACATCTCACTTAGATATAGGTAAGCAAAATGCTGTTTTAGAAATTTTAAGAGAGTTGAATATAAAATTTAACAAAACTATTATATTAAGTTTGCATGATTTAAATTTAGCTGGTGAATTTTGTGATACAATAGCTTTGATGGAAAATGGCAATATATATGATTGTGGAGCACCAAAAGAAGTTTTAAGTGCAAAAAATATAGAAAAGATTTACAATGTTAAAGTTGTTGTAAGTGAAAATCCAATTTCAAAAAAAGTAGTTGTATTCCCTCTATAACTAAAAAATAGTACAAAGATGAGAAGTTGCCAACCCAGATAACAACCAACAAGTAGGTAATAAGAAGTTCCCATAAAAGCCAATAAAAGATAGGAGTAAGGTATCAAAGAGGAGTAGAGATAAATCTTTAGATAGTAAGAATGAAAGATAATAATTTTTTATTGGGAGGAAAATAAATGGGAACAAAAAGAGAAAAGTTGTTATGTAATGTATATAATTTTTTTGATTATGCTGATACCAGGGATAGGGATAGCAGGACAAATAATTAACGTAGTAAATGAGAGCACGTTTAGTGTAGCAGGCAATGTTAGTACTAATGTCGATGTTAATTATGGCCAGGTTATGGATGGGTCTGAGGAGTATTATGTAAGTCCTAGCAGTTATGGTGGTAACAATGTTATCATTGTGTGTGTCTACAAGTATGGAAAGTGATATCTATGGAGGGTTTAATTATCCCTTTGTTAGTACTTCTGTAGCTAGGTATGATACTAATGTAGATATTACACCTAATATAACTGCTAACAATAATACTGTTAATATTAATAATAGTGTTGAATGGGAGCGAAGGAAAGCTTACCATTGAAGGAGGGGAAAATGGGTCCTACCTATATCATACTAGAACTGAACTAAAAGTCAAAGATAAAAAACTAGTATTTATCTTTAACCCCAGTATCGCTGCTTCCCCAGTAGACCCTATCGACCCTTCTCCGGGTTCCCCTCTTCCCAATGAGCTTGACCCTCAAACTACAATCATTTCTGGAGCAGCTTCCTCTAACCTCGCTTTCATTGCTCAAGGCCTTGATCTCATTATAGATAAAGTTATAGATCTGCTAAAGAGCTCTCTGTCAAATCTCGTTCTTGGGCCCCTTTTGCTTGTGTCGATGCCGTTAAATCTAAATTCTTCATCGGTCATAACTCTGATCTTGATGTCAATGGCTTCTCTAGCGTCGCTGGTATAGCTAAAAATCTACCTATCCATGACCATAACTTTACCTTTGCTGCCTTCTTTGAACATGGTAACTCTAAATTCGAAACTTCTCACCACTTTGACTACGATCCAGATACTGATTTTACTGTAGCTGGTAATGGTTCTGCTTACTACAATGGCGCAGGTCTCCTTGCCAGATTTGACCTAAATAACAATATCTATTTCAATAAAGTTAAAATAGGACTTAAATTTATTTGCCTCCTATCAGATTCCTTCAGGTCACCCTGCTTCTGCTTTTATAGGCCCTGCATTCGAGTATCAGCTCCATAATGACTTTAATGCTACTATTTCATATCAACACACCGTAGATCCTCCTAAGTTCGGAGGCGGAAATGGTATTATCGAAGCTGGATTTAATACTTTTATAGGTAACCTAAATATCAATTTCTCTGCTTCTTATTCTGGTGGGAAAAATAAAGAATCTGTAGATGGCTTACTTAAATTCTTATGGGCAATAGGTGCAAATGCAGATAAGGGGGAAAAAAGTAGAAAAGGTAAAGGAAAAAGAATGTGAGTTAAAGAAAGTAGTATATCACGCGTTTGGGGAATTTGAATTGAGTCAAGATGCAAAAAATACATTAAATGAAAATGTGGCCTATCTGATAAACAACCCAGAAGTAAAGGTTGTATTGGAAGGACATGCAGATGAGAGAGGAACAGGGAAATATAATATCAAGTTGGGCAAAAAAAGAGCTCAGAAAGTAAAAGAGTATTATGAAAGCAAGGGAATAGAGATGGTAGTAGGATGAAAATAGAGTCCTATGGAGAGGATATGCTAGCAGATACTGCAAATACTGAAGAAGCTCACTCTAAAAATAGAAGAGTTGTCACTAGAGTTGTGGGGACTAGTAATTAGGCACGTACTAAACTATCCAAAAAAAGGGGAGCAGGTACATATATATTATATCTGCTCCCTTTTTTCCACCTTCTTTACAATGTATTGCCTCAACATCTAGAAAAACTTTTTATTTTATAATAAATTTCAGTGAGTGTTTCTGCGTTTACAGTTTAAGGTATTACGGATTGTTTCTTCCAATGTTTTCTATGAAAGGAAAATAGATTGATTTTTCATACCAAACTTCCTTTTGATAAGATCGCTAAATAAGATTTTGTAAGGAGAAACTCCGGGACTAGGATTCGAACCTAGACAAAGGGATCCAAAATCCCTTGTGCTACCATTACACAATCCCGGAATCAATATTTTTTAGTTGATCTTTAACAGATAAGTTTGTTGCGGAAGTAAAACAAAAATCCCAAGAATACTTTTTTAGTTCAGAAATAATATATTTTTTCGAACTATTAGTACTCAAGATCCCAAAAACGGTTGCTCCAGAGCCAGACATCAAACTGACACAACATAATTTGTTTAATAGAGTTTTAATTTTTAAGATAGCTGTGAAGTCTCTAAAAACAAATTCTTCAAGTCTATTAAAGCAACTTTTAAAAGCTTCTTTATTGTTAAAAGAACTACTAGAAATAAGATGTCTAATTTTATGAATTTTTACTGGATTTGTCAACGGAAAATTAATTTTTTTATAAACCTCAGCTGTAGAAACGCCAAAACCAGGATTTACAAGTATCATATTTAAGTTAGTAATACTTTTAAGCGGTGTAACTAATTCTCCAATTCCTTCACACAAACAAGTACCTCCTGTTAAAAAAAAAGGTACATCTGCCCCAAGTTTTGTAGCAATGGATTCTAGTTCTTTTTGTGTTGTTTTAATATTCCATAATTTTACTAGTGCTAATATTGTTGTTGCAGCGTTAGACGAGCCACCACCAAGCCCAGCTCCTTGAGGTATATTTTTTTTAAAGTAGATTTTTACACCTCTATTAATATTAAAATGCGTTTTTATTGCAAGAGCTGCTTTGTAGACTAGATTTGTCTTATCGCAAGGCAATGCTTTATTATCGCATGATAAAATTATGTTTTTATCTATATCCTCAAAAAAAAGTTCGTCATATAAACTTATTGTTTGCATGATACTTTCTAAATTATGGTATCCATCTTTACTTTTATTTTTAATTTCAAGAAATAAATTAACTTTTGCAGGAGATTTTAGAACAATTTTCATGTTTATTCCATTATTTAAAATTTTTTTGTGCTTACACTATTCTAAAAGAAAGTCTATAATATTCTTTGTTTCTATTCCATCAAATGATTGAGCAATAGTATCTGTTGTTATAATAATTTTTCTATAGTTATCTTTTAATTTTTGTAGTGGAAGCAATTCTCTTTTTAACGTTTTATTGTTTATAAGAGTTTGTGATACTTGATAATATATTATTTCTTCTGGAGATTGCGCTATAAAATCTACTTCAAGATTTCCAACTTTACCTATATTTACGCGGTAACCTCTCCTAATTAGTTCTAAATATACTATATTTTCTAAAACATGACCTACATCTAAGTTCCTGTTGCCAAGTAAAGCAAGGCGTAATCCCATGTCAGAAACATAATATTTAGAATTTGACTTTAAATATAGTTTCCCTTTTGTGTCAAATCTATCAGCTCTATAAATTAAAAAACTGTCAACTAGTCCCTGTATGTAACTTTCTATTGTTTGAGGATGTATTTGTACTTTGTCTGAAAGGAGGGTGTTACTTATATTCCTTATAGATGTTTCGTTCCCTATATTGTCAAACAGAAACCTAACAACATTTTCTAAACGGGATATGTCTTTAAACTGTCCTCGTAAAATTATATCTTTTTGAATTATTGTATTGTAAAGTCCTATAAGATAATCTTGGATTAATTGTTTATCATTGTTTAACAGTACAGTCTGGGGGAAACCACCATTTACAATGTAGTTCTTGTATAGATTTAAAATATCTTTTTTGTCTTCAAAAAGATTTATGTACTCTTTAAAAGATAAAGGTTGCATTTTAATTTCTATATATCTGCCAGAAAGTAATGTTGTTACAAGAGGTGCAAACATATAAGCATTAGAACCTGTAACATATAAATCAATATTTTTTTTTAAACGTAAACTATTGATTGCTTTTTGATAGCCTTTTACAAGTTGGATTTCGTCAATAAAGACATAGTTTATACTATTTTTTAATGTCAGTTCTTCTATGTGTTTATGTAAAATTTTATAATCTAGAAACTTTTCGTTTTTACTATCTTCAAGATTTAAGTTGATAATTTGTTTATCACCAACACCAATTGCTTTTAAATGGTTTTGAAAAAGCTTGAAAAGAGTTGATTTTCCACAGCGACGAATACCAGTTACAACTTTTATTAAATCGTCTTTATCTTTCCATAATTTTAATTTATTAAGATAACTTGGTCTGTCTATTAATTTTTGCATAATACCTCTATATATTTTATTATATAATTATCAAAAAAATCAATGTTTTGTATAATATATTATACAAATATAAAAGTAAAAAATATAGATCCTCTTGACTTGCTCTTCCTATATTATTTGGGAAAATTTTGTTGCTTCTAATAGTATTTTTATTTTTGTTGAGGGTATAAATATTTTTATTTTTGTTGGTATTTTTGATGCTAAAAAGTTTTCATATTTTAAAACTTCTATTTTTATGTTGTTTTGTAAAAAGCTTTCTATTAATGCAGTATTGGAATCTATTGTTAAAATAGAATTGTCTTTTGAATATACTAAATAATTCCCCTTTTCTGTAGGTTGTACATCTAAGAATTGTGTATAAAAGTCATCGTTAAATATATTTGAAAATTGATTTATCATATCAAGTAAAAATTGAGGTATTTCGTTTTTTGCAGCTTTTGGGGTAATTTCTGTAATTTTGTCTTTAATTATTATAGACATACCACCCATAACGATTGTTGAAGGAAAATCAAGTTTTATATTTTTTTTCTTATTGTATGTTGTGAGTATATAAAGTTTTTTGCTTAAAATTTTCGAACTTATTTTTGTTTTAAACCCCGTTTTAAATGATAAAAGTCTGTTATAATTATTTTTGCTTCTCAATAACATTAAATTATATAATTCTTCTTTTGGCATTTGTGCCTTGACAAAATGTAATTTTTTTTCAATTGATTTATCTTGTTTAGAATCATAAGATAAGGAGTAAGAGATCCACGCTTTTGTGTAATTTTTTAAAGCAAGGTAAGTATCGCCTAAATGAGTATAAGTAAGAGTACTTTGCGTTATGCTAAGTGCGTAAATAAATGTTTTTTCTGCAAGATAAAATTTGCCCATTTTAAAATAAAGTAAACCTAAGGAATCCATAAAGTTACTATTTTTTGGTTCTAAATTTAAAGATCTAGTGATAAATTCTTTTGACTCATTTAATTTAATACCTTGTTGTGCATAACTATAACCTAAATAATTAAGGGCTTGGGAATGTTTAGGGTTTAACTTTATTGCTTGTAAAAGAGCTTTTTCTGCTTTTGAGAAATTTTTATCTTTATCATAAGAAAACCCTAAATAAAAATAAGCATCTGCAAAATTTGGGGATGTTTTGATTATTTTATTAAGGTAATCTATAGCTTCATTATATTTGCCCCAATCTATGTAATTTAAAGATGCTAAATAAACTATGTCCTTATTGTTTGGATCTATTGTTAAAGCTTTTAAAAAGTATTTTTCTGCTTTTTTATAATTTTGTTTTAAGGCATAGTAATGACCAAGTTTGGTTAAAAATGCAATATTTTTTTGATCCTTTTTTACAATAACTTTAAATACAGGAATAGCTTTATCAATTTGATTGGTTTTTTCGTACACCATTGCAAGCCAATAATTTGTTTTCATGTCATCAAAGGATATTTTTTTTGCTCTAAGTAAAATATCTTTTGCGTCAGAGTAATTTTTTATATCATAATAACATTTCCCTAAATGAGAAAGTATAGCAACGTTGTTGGGAAAGCTTGCTATGTATTTTTTGTATTCCTTTATAGCTAGTTTTAATTGCCCTAAGTTTTCATAAATATAAGCTTTAGCTAGAAAAGCGTCTCTAACGTTTGGATTAATTTTTATAGTTTTATCGTACGATTTTAATGCTTGTTGATATAATCCTAATCGTTCCTGTATATTGGCAAGTTGTAAGTATCCTAAAGGATTATCTGGTTGTTGTTTAGAGAATTGTTCCCAATAATCTAAAGATTTTTCCAGCTTGTTGTCGAATTGATATAAAGATGCTATATAGGCTGTTGCAACTTCATTGTCGGGGTCAAGATTAAGAGTTTGTTTCCAGAATTCTTTAGCAAGCTCTGGTTTGTTTGCTATCATATAAAAAATGGCTAAAAACGAAGTAATTTTTGGATTGTTGCCATCAAGTTTTTTTAATTTTTCAGCCATTTGTAAAGCTTTATCTGGCTTTTTTTCTTGTAAATAAAGATATGCAAGGTTGCCATGTGCTGTTGTTGCATCTTTATCTAAGTGTGTAGTATGCTCTAAATTGCTTGTTGCTTGAGTTATATTGTTTGTTTTTAAACTATAAATCCCTTGTAAGAATGCCTTATATGCATCATATTTTGTTGCAAAAGAAAGTTCAGTTAGTAGCACTAAAATAAGAGGTAATATTTTCCATTTCATTATAAATAAGTCCTTATAAGTAGAGTTTTAATATTAAAGCATCTTCTGTTTTGTAATATTTTTTACGAACTCCTATTTCGTCAAATCCAAAAGGTTTATATAATTTTAATGCGATTGTGTTTGACTTTCTAACCTCAAGAAAAACAAAGTTTATTTTTTTAATCTTAGCTGTCTTTAGTATGTCAATAAATATGGCTTTCCCAAAAGACTTGTTCCTAAATTTGTTACAAACTGCAATGTTTAATATTTCCATTTCATCTGCAACATGACTTATTATATAATATCCGATCACTGCTTTCTTTAAAATTAAAACTTTAAATATAGTAGAGCTGCTTTTTGATGAACTTAAAAACATTTCTTTTGTCCATGGATTAGGAAAAGATCTGTTTTCAATGTCAATTACTTTGTCTAGAAATTTATCAGAAAAGTGTAAGAATTTCATTTTTATGTATATTGGTGTTTTGTAGCGTAAATTATTGCTTCTATCATAGAGTTTGGGCAGGCTATATTTTTACCTGCAATGTCAAAGGCTGTTCCATGTCCTGGAGAAGTTCGTAAAAATGGAAGTCCGACAGTAATGTTTACTATTTTTGAAGCGTCTATACATTTTAAAGGTATCATTAGTTGATCATGATACATTGTACATATTAAATCGAACTGTCCTTGTTTTGTTTTTAACCAAGCAGAATCTGCTGGTATAGGTGGTGTTATATGGACGCCTAGCTGTATTAATTTTTTGTATGCTGGCATTATAATTTTTTTTTCTTCATTTCCTAAAATAGAATTATCTCCAGCGTGCGGATTGAGTCCACATAATGCTATTTTTATCTTTTTTTTATTTTTTTTAATAAAGTCAATACTTAGAAGTATAGTTTGTATAATATTTTTTGTTTTTAAATTTTTAGTAATGTGCGATATAGGGATATGTCTTGTAACCATAACACCTAATATAGTATTACAAGCCATTAACATAGCCACTTTTTTAGAATTTGTGAGATTTGCAAGTAGTTCTGTATGCCCAGGGAAAGTTATGCCGGCAAGTTTTAAAGATTCTTTTGATATAGGGGCTGTAACAAGAGCTTTTGCTTTATTGTTTAAACAATACTTTACAGCTTCTTTGATAGCAAAAACGGAAATTAACCCAGCTTTTGTTGAAGGGACAGAGCGTTTTACAGGTCCTAGATTTGATGTTGCAATAAATTCAAAATTTTTTTTATTTTTACAATATTTTTTAGAGTAATAATTAAAGATTTGTTTATCACCAAAAAGTACAAGGCTGCAAGTTCTTTGAACCTTTAAAGAACTTGCAGCCTTGCAAACTATTTCATAACTTATTCCCGCTGGGTCTCCTAAAGTAATTGCTACGGGAGGTTTTAACATTTCTTACCAGTTTTTATTAATTTTTATATTAGATTTAGACTTTAGAGTATTAATATAGTCATTGTATGCAACTCTTGCATTTGCTTGATATAATAGTTCTAATATGTCACCTTTTACATCATCAAAATTTATATCTCTTTTTGCACGTTTTTCTTCAACTTTTACAAAATGGTATCCAGTATCTGTTTTTATGGGTTCTTTTGTGTAGTCGCCAACTTTCATTGAGAAAGCAACTTTGCTTATGTTATGGACAAGGTCATCTTTTACCACTAGCCCTAAATCGCCATTTCTTCCTTTAGAAATAGGATCTTCAGAATATTCGCTTGCAACACCTGCAAAAGTTTTCTTTTGAAGTTCTTTTTTTATAGTTGCAATTTTTGCTTGCGCTGCTTTAGTTTCAGTTTCATTTGCGTCTTTAGGACAAGCGATAAAAATTTGTCTAAGCCTCAACTGTTCGCCAGACATTCTTTTTAATGCTGTTGCCAAATTTTTAACTAAAAAATCGTCTTCAGGAGAAAGGTTAGTTTTACCACCTTTCATTTTTACACTTATCTTGTCATATAAGGCTTTAGCTTCAACTTCTGTAGGAGTTTTTACTTTAGGCTCAACATTTTGCTTAAAAAGTTTCATGATTGCTATTTGGTCATTAAGTTTTTTTTCAAAATCAGCAATTGTCATATTTGCTTTTTTAAGCTCATTCTTAAATTCTCCGTAGCTAGAAAAGCTTTTTTTTATTTCTGTAAGCCCATCTTGGATTTCTTTTTTTGAAACTTTAACATTTTGCTTTTTTGCTTGTTGTTTTAAAAGAACGTCACCTATTTTTTGATTTAAAACAAGATCTTTGAGCTCGTTTTCTTTTTGAATAGTTTGAGATGATTTTGGTGTTGCTTTTTCGTATTGTTCGTAAATAGGTGCAAATAAGCTATTGAATTCAGAAGACAAAATAGGTTCCCCATTTACAACAGCTAATGTCTTGTCTACAACTTGCGATGCTGCAAAAACTGTAAAAGCTATAAAAAGGCTTGCAAAACTTACTACAATTTTCTTCATAGTTTGCTCCTAGCTTTATTTTAAGTTACTTAGATTTTTTTTCTTCTGATGAAGCTAAAGATAAATCGTAATTTACTTTGACATTAAGTTTTTCTTTTTGTTTATTAAACCAGTTATTAAATTTTTCTTTTTCTAATGTTTTTCTAATGGTTTCTTTTGCTTGGTCAAAAGATATAGCAGGCAGTTTCTTTTCGGATACCTTAAATACTATATGATATCCATAAGGAGTTTCCACTATACCAGACATCTCATTTGTTTTTAAGTTTACAACAGCTTCTTCAAATTCTGGAACCAAATCTCCTTTTTTAAATGGGCCAACAAGTCCACCATTAGAAGCTGAACCAGTGTCTTGAGAAACTTCTTTTGCTACTTTTTCAAAAGATTCTCCATTATTTAACCTATCAAGTGCGTTTTGTGCTGACTGCAAGTCTGAAACAAGTACATGTCTTACAGTGTATGCAATTGGTTCATCAAATAAAGCTTTGTTGTTGTCATAATATTTTTGTATTTCTTCATCACTAGGTTCTACAGTTTCATGAATTTCTTTAATATAAGATTCTATAAGTAACCCGTTCTTATAATCTAATAGTTGCTTTTTTTGTTCTGACTCAAAAGCCGATAAAGCATTTTTGTATTCTTCACGTTTTTCAACGCCAGCTTTTTTTGCAGCTTCTACAACAACAGTTTCTTTTAGAATGGCATCAATAAATTGTTTTTTACCTATAGCTGTAGATGCATATTTTTGATATTCTGCAGGGGTTGCAGCTAACCTTTCATTTAATTTAGCATCTGTAATTTTTTCGTTTCCAACTTGAATCACTACAGGGCTGTCTTTTTTGCAAGAACACAAAGAAAACCCTACACATAATACACTAGCCACCAACATTAGATTCTTCATTATAACATCTCCTTTATTTTGGTCTTAAATAAGCAGTAAAATATAATCAGGATTTTACAAATTTACACTATAATTAGTCAAACTTAGGATTACTGCTGTATTTTGATGCTATGATTGAGGATAAGAGTATTGTAATTATTAAAAGGGATAATGCAGTTGGAATGTTTATGAAGTGCGAGAGTAACATTTTAAATCCAACAAATAAAAGAAAGTACAGCTGGGATAGAATCTATGGCAAATATTATGTCGCTCATTTCTATGACTATAACGGCAGCAAGCATAGGTGTTGCATATAAAAGCTTACCTTTTTTATAAGGAAGCTTTTTGTTTTATTTAGTGTTATCTATAGGCATTATTTTTTTTTAGAATTTTATATGCAACATTGTTTTATGGGTCAAATTTCTTGTTTTTTGTGTTATTATTTTGATTGATGTGTAAATTAAAATAATGCCAAATAAATATATTGTCCAAGAAAAAGCATTTATTAAACTTATACCAATAAAAACAAGCAAAAATCTAAGAATAACTGCTCCAATAATGCCGTAAATTAAAGCTTTTGGTTGATTTTGCTTAGAAATGTTGAAAAAAGAAAGAATCATTAAGAAAATAAACATATTGTCAATAGACAAAGAATATTCAACTAAGTATCCTGTAAAAAACTCTAAAGCTTTTGGTTGCCCTAGCAAAACATAAATAACTATACCAAACGTAACTGCGATAGCTATCCATAAACAAGGGAACTATAATAATAAGCCAAAATAGCAACCACAGTATAGGTAAAGTTTCCACTTATGCTCCAAAAGTTTTAATATAATATGTTGTTAACTTTTAGACATTAAAACGAAATTCTATAATATCGCCATCTTTAACAACATATTCTTTTCCTTCGCTTTTAAGGAGACCAGCATCTTTTACAGCTTTTTGACTGCCGAGTCTAAATAAATCGTTAAAACTCATTACTTCTGCGCGAATAAAACCTCTTTCAAAATCAGAGTGTATTACGCCAGCAGCTTGAGGTGCCAAAAACCCTTTTTTTATTGTCCACGCTCTTACTTGTGTCTGTCCTGCTGTCAAAAATGTTTCTAGGCCTAAAAGGTTATATCCTGCTTTAATTAGTCTGTTTAATCCTGGTTCTTGTAAACCTAAATCTTTTAAAAAAATTTCTTGATCGTTTTCAGATAGTTCTGAGAGTTCTGCTTCTACTTTTGCGCATATAGAAATTGCTTGAGTTCCTTCTTTCTCTGCTTTTTCTTTTACAAGGTTTGTGTATTTGTTTTCCATAGAAGGCAAATTGCTTTCATCGACATTACACACATATAGTACAGGCTTTGCTGTTATTAAGAAAAAGTCTTTTATAGTTATTTTTTCTTCGTCATTTAAATCAAGAGTTCTTGCTGGGTTACCTGCATCTAAGTGAGATTTTACTTTTATCGCAAGTTCTCTTTCTGAGAGCATTTTTTTGTCATTAAGCCTTGTTTCTTTTTGAAGTCTTTCAATTCTTTTAGAAAGTGAATCCATGTCTGCAAGAATAAGTTCTGTTTCTATAATTTCTGTGTCTCTTAAAGGATCAACATCTCCCATAACATGTGTTACATTTTTGCTTTCAAAACATCTTACAACATGTATAATGGCAGCAGTTTCTCTTATATGTGCTAAAAATTGATTTCCTAACCCTTCTCCATTTGAGGCACCTTTTACAAGACCTGCAATATCAACAAATTCTAATATAGCAGATACTACTTTTTTTGCATTATAAAGATTTAGTAAAAAAGTTAATCGTTTATCTGGTACAGGTACGATGCCTACGTTTGGATCTATAGTACAAAAAGGATAATTTGCAACTTCTGCACCAGCTTTTGTTATAGCATTAAACAATGTTGATTTACCAACATTTGGAAGTCCTACAATGCCAAGTTTCATACAACTCCTTAGATTCGGGTCTGTCTAAAAACCTTAGCGCATATCCTTACTATGCCTTTTTTAGACACTGTTGCGTTAAAAAACTTGTGTTTATCACACAATAAACCCTGCGTTTTTTGCCTTGCATTGCCAAAAAATTCACAGCATTATAGGAATTAGGGTTTTTAGACAGACCCATTTAATTTCTTATTGCTCCCTTACCTTGCACTACGTATTTTGTAGTAGTTAGTTCTTTAATGCCCATAGCCCCTCTTGCATGGAGCTTTTGTGTAGAAATTCCAATCTCACATCCCAAACCTAAAACTCCTCCATCATGAAGTCTAGTAGATGCATTCACAAAAACAGCTGCAGCATCAACTTCGGAGATAAATTTATTTGCGGCATCTTTGTTGTCACTTATTATAGCTTCAGAATGCATAGAACCATATTTGTTTATATGTTCTATCGCTTCGTCTAGAGAGTTTACAACTTTTATAGATATTTTTAAGTCAAGATATTCTGTCTGCCAATCTTCTTCTTGAGCCTCTTTCACAGAAGGAACTATTTTTTTTGTTATGGAGCAACCTTTTATTTCAACTCCAGATTCTATGTACAGTTTACATAGTTGAGGCAATATTTTCCCAGCAATATTTTTATGTACAAGAATAGTTTCTGTTGCATTGCATACAGAAGGTTTTTGGCATTTAGCATTTAGAGCTATTTTAATTGCCATATCTATATTTGCGCTTTCATCTATGTATGTATGACACAAACCTTTTCCATGTGATAAAATTGGAATCAAAGAATGAGCTTTTATGAATTGAATTAAATCATTACTGCCCCTAGGGATTAGTAAATCTATTAAATTTTCCAAATGTATAAGTTCTTGTACAGCAGTTCTATTTGTTGTGTCAATAAACTGTATTGCTCCTTCTGGCATACCCGCTTTTTTAGCTGCTTCAGATACTATATTTATAAGACTTGTGTTAGAATTTATAGCTTCAGAACCACCCTTTAAAATTACAGAATTTCCAGCTTTTAGGCATAAAGCACTAGCGTCAATAGTTACATTTGGACGAGCTTCATAAATTATAGCTATTACACCTAAAGGCACCCTTATTTTTTTTACATCTATGTCTATTGAAACAGTCAATTCTTCAACTATAGTGCCTACAGGATCTAGTAATAGTACGATATCTTTGATACTTTTGGCCATTTCGTTTATGCGTTTTTCATTTAACGTAAGTCTATCTATTAAAACATTGTTTATACCTGCTTCCTTAGCGGCTTGTACATCTATCTCGTTGTGGAACAGGATTTCTTTAATGTTTTTTTCTATAGCACAAGCCATAGCTGAGAGTATGTTATTTTTTTGTTCAGCACTCATTGTGGCAAGCTTTTTTGAAGCTTCTTTGGCAGCTTTAGCTTTTAAAAACACTATTTGTTTTTCTTGATTGTTTTCCATAATTAGCTCCACCGTACGTTTATTTATTTTGGTATTTTAGCAAAAAACTAACAAAAACGAAAAGTAGTTAAAAAAGTGGAAGGATATTAACTAAAATGTGGATAAAAGGGGTAAAAGGTGAAGATGCAGGTACTTAAGATAGGAGAAACAAGATGGCAGGTAAGGAAATAATGTTACTGGTATAAAGATAAAAAAGTTAAGAGAGTCAGTGGATAGTGGGTTAAAATGGAGTAGTGACATATGTTATGTTGAAGGAGAGTTAAAAGAGCCAAGAGAGGTAGTTTAGATTGAGCAGGAGGATATTTTTGCGGCTAATTATATATACAAGTTTCATATTGTTGGATAAAATATGTAAATAAATTAGTGTCTTACTAAATCTTATGATAGTTTGACTAAGATATTGTAATTTTATAATATCTTCAAGAAGTGACTACTTTGCTTATTTTTGTACTTTATGAATAGAACCACTAGGAGGAGTATATGACAGTTAGAGTAGGTATTAATGGTTTTGGTCGTATTGGACGTTTAGTTTTTCGTGCTGCTCAAAGTAGGAAAGATATTCAAGTTATAGCTGTAAATGATTTGATAAGTGTAGATTATATGGCTTACATGTTAAAGTACGATACAATGCATGGCCAATTTAATGGTAGAGTTGAAGTGAAAGATGGCAACTTGGTTGTTAATGGAAATGTTATTCGTGTTACAGCTGAGAAAAATCCTGCAGATTTGAAATGGTCGGATGTTGGTGCAGAATATGTAGTGGAATCAACAGGTCTTTTTCTTGCCAAAGAAAAAGTTCAAGCTCATATTGAAGCTGGTGCGAAATATGTTGTACTATCTGCTCCTTCAAAAGATGATACTCCTATGTTTGTTTGTGGAGTAAATCTTGCCTCATACAAAAAAGGTACTCAGATAATATCAAATGCGTCTTGTACGACAAATTGTTTGGCTCCTCTTGCTAAAGTTTTACATGATAAATTTGGTATAGTTGATGGCCTTATGACTACAGTTCATGCTACAACAGCTACACAAAAAACTGTTGATGGTCCTTCTGCTAAAGATTGGAGAGGTGGTAGGGCAGCTTCAGGGAATATAATACCTTCTTCTACAGGTGCAGCAAAAGCAGTAGGAAAAGTAATTCCAGAGTTAAATGGAAAGTTGACGGGAATGTCTTTCCGTGTTCCTACTTTGGATGTGTCTGTTGTTGATTTAACGGTAAACTTAGCAAAGCCAACTTCTTATGAGGATATTAAGTCTGCTATGAAATCTGCATCAGAGGGTAGTCTTAAAGGTATTTTAGGTTATACAGAAGATGAAGTTGTTTCTTCAGATTTCTTAGGTGATGCTCGTACATCAATTTTTGATGCAAAAGCAGGTATTGCTTTAACAGATAAATTTGTTAAAGTTGTCTCTTGGTATGATAATGAGTGGGGATATTCAAATAAGACTTTAGATCTTATTGCCTATATGAAGAAAGTGAATGGATAGAAACTAATAATTAATTGGAGATTTATGGCGTTTGTTGATAATACTATAAAAATAATAGATATAAAAATAATAAGCAAGACCGCATTTATACATATTGTATGTGTAGTGCGGTCTGTTGTTTGAGGTATATACAATGAAAAAAACACTTAAAGATATTAATGTGAAAGGTAAAAAAGTTTTAGTTCGAGTTGATTATAATGTTCCCTTAGATGCAAACCTTAATATAACAAATGATAAAAGAATAGTTGCGACTATTCCTACGATTAAATACTTGTTAAAAGAAAATGCAGCAATAATCCTTATGTCTCATCTTGGGAGGCCAAAAGGTAAGTTTGTTCCGGAAATGAGTCTAAAACCGGTATCACTACGTTTAAGCGAGCTTTTAGATGAGTCTGTTAAATTTGTAGGTGGAGATTGTGTGAGTAAAGAATCTAAACAAGTAGCAACAAGTTTAAACCCTGGTGAAATTCTCTTACTTGAAAATTTAAGATTTCATCCTGAAGAAGAAGGTAAAAATGCCGCTGGAGAAAAAGACAACGTTGCAATGGGAAATTTTGCAAAAAAGGTTGCTTCAATGGGTGAAATTTTTGTTCAAGACGCTTTTGGTACGGTCCACAGGGCCCATGCTTCAACAGTTGCTGTAGTTAAGTACGTTAAAGATGCTGCTGCAGGTTTTCTTTTGGAGAAAGAGCTTAAATTTTTAGGAGAAACTTTAGAAAATCCCCAAAGGCCATTTTTAGCAATTTTAGGCGGTGCAAAAGTTTCAGATAAAATAAATGTTATAAAGAATCTTTTAAACAAAGTAGATGCTATTATAATTGGTGGTGCAATGGCTTACACTTTTCTAAAATCTCAAGGGGTAAGTACGGGGACGTCTCTTGTTGAAAACGATAAATTGGATTTAGCATCTGAACTTATTAAAAAAGCAAAAAAAATGAAAATAGACTTTTTGCTTCCTTTAGATCATATAGTTGTAAATAAAGTTGATTTTGCAAATAAGCAAATCCCAAAAGGGGCTCAAGTTGAAGAAACAATAGATGAAGTAATTTCTGACAATTTTATGGGTGTGGATATAGGCTCTAAGTCGGTAGAGAAATTTGCGGAAGTTATTAAGACCTCAAAAACTATTCTTTGGAATGGCCCTCTTGGAATTTTTGAAATAGATGAATTTTCTAAAGGTACAGTTGCTATTGCTGATTTGGTTGCTCAGGCAACTGATGATGAGGCTATATCTGTTGTTGGTGGCGGGGACTCTGTTTCTGCTGTAAAAAAAGCAGGGGCAGATAAAAGGATAAGCCATATTTCTACAGGTGGAGGAGCTTCTTTAGAATTTTTAGAAGGTAAACAATTGCCGGGAATTATGGCTCTTCCGGACAAAAAGTGAAAAATATTATTCTCGTCTCTATTAATTAGTAAAAAAACTGAATAGACGAGAAAGTAATAAAGTATAACGTGCTTGACACGTCGGGAGTTTTGTGGTACACTAAAAAAACGATGAATACAGTAAATATAATATTTTTTGCATTTAAATTTGTACATTATTGTATGTGCATAGGATTAATTGCTGTGGTTCTTTTACAAGCTGGGAAAAGTGGTGGTATGGCAGGCATTTTTGGTGGTGGCTCAGATCAGATTTTTAATGCGCTCTCAGGTGTAGCATTTGTAAAAAAGTTGACAGTTGTTATGGCTTGTATATTTTTGTTTACCTCTTTAATGCTTACAAAACTTTCTACCAACATAGGAGGTATGATGTCTGTAGTTAAACAACGTTCTAATATTCCTGTAAGCGTTACAGGAGAGTCTGTAGATAAATAAGTTTACGTTGCTGGGGTGGCGGAACTGGCATACGCGCACGTTTGAGGGGCGTGTCCTTAACCGGATGCGGGTTCAAATCCCGTCCTCAGCATTTTATTAAAAGTTATGTTTGCGGGTGTAGTTCAGTGGTAGAACGTCTCGTTGCCAACGAGAAGGTCGTGGGTTCAAATCCCATCGCCCGCTTTTAATTTTGTTTTAAGAGTTTTCAAATTTGTTGACGATGTCTCAAAATTCACTTCATTTCCTGACGACAAAACTCCCTAAATCAACCTTATCAAAAGTAGTCAAGACTTATCAAGTTTAATCAATCCTTACTTGCAAATTGCTTACATAAATTTTTGGACTTTTATATATCCCTGCGCGTCTAAACAAGGGGAGGTTTTTTGCTATAAAAAGACTTGGCAAAGTGTAGTAAATTTATAGCATTGCTTACATATAGAGCTTATTTTATATAATAATATGAGTTAAAAGTTCATCGCCCGCTTTTATAACCTGTGTCAGAAAACCCCAGAGTTTTAAGCCTGGGGTTTTCTGACACAGGTTATAAATAACTTTAGTATGTTAATCAATGCGTTTAATTGTTAATATATTAATAATATTATAAAATTGTTTTGAAAAATTTTTAAAAAACCAAGTTTTGTTAACAACGTTTAGTAGTCAATTAAATATGATCGTTAAGTTGTTTGATAGCTAAAAATGTTCAATTAATTATACAAAGGACTTGTCTTAAAATGTTAACAAAAGTCGTTATAGTAGGTAGACCTAACGTAGGTAAAAGTGCCCTTTTTAACAGGCTTATAGGCAAGAAGAAGGCAATTATACATTCCATGCCAGGGACAACTAGGGATAGAAATGATTATGAAGTTTCTTGGAAAGATAAAAAGTTTATTGTTACAGACACTGCAGGGTGGAGCACAGATAGTTCTGTGTTTTCTTCTGAGATGTCTTTCCAGCTAGATATAGCTATAGAGAAAGCAGATATTATTTTATTTGTTGTTGATGGTAAAGTAGGTCTACATCCGATGGACAGGCAAATTGCTCATCAAGTAAGGCTCAGTCGTAAAACTGCAATTTTGGTTGTCAATAAAATAGATACACAGGCAGAAGAAATAAAAGGTTATGAGTTTTATTCTTTAGGCTTTGAAAATATTGTTTTTGTGTCAGCAAGTCATGGTCGTAGTACACACGATTTGTTAGATAAAATTTGGAAAAATATTAAATACGATAGAAAGGTAAAGAAAAAGGAAGAACTTTTAAAAATAATTCTTGTTGGTAAACCTAACGTAGGTAAGTCTTCTTTTGTAAATGTTGTAACTAAAGAAGAGCGTAGTATTGTGCATAATGTTCCAGGCACTACAAGGGACTCGTTGTCTGCGCATGTAAACATTGACAATAAAGAGTATATTATTATAGACACAGCAGGACTTCATAGAGGTAGTAAAATGAAAGATGATATGGAATATCTTTCAACTTTAAGTACAACTTATGCAATTGATGATGCAGATGTTGCTGTTTTGGTTGTAGATGCTTTGCAAGGCGTAGGTGATACTGAAACTAAAATAGCAAGACTCTTATGCAAAAAGGATAAGCCTGCTATTGTTGCTGTAAATAAGTGGGATCTTATAGAAAAGAAAGAAGAAACTATAAAATATTTTACAGATCAGCTAAGAGAAAGAATAAAGTTTATGAGTTGGGTAAGTATTATTTTTATATCTGCAAAAACAGGGCAAAGATTAAATAGAATTTTTCAAGAAGCAGAACTTGTTTTTGAACAATATTCAAGACAACTAACGCAAGAAGAGTTTAATGAAGCTGTAAGAGATGCAACAACTAGAAAACCCTATATAAGTAAAGGGAAGACTTTAAAGCTTAAAGAGTATGCTCAAGTAGCTATAAAACCTCCTGTATTTATATTTTCTGTTAATGACGTAGAGCTTATACATTTTTCTTACCAAAGATATTTAGAAAATTGTTTAAGGACGAAATTTGGCTTTAACGGAACTCCTATAATTTTAAAGTTTAGAAAATATTATAGAAAAAAAGTGGACAATTAAAATGTTGCTAGCGATAATTTATATATTTTTTGCTTATTTGTGTGGCTCAATAAATTTTGCATATCTTATTACTAAGATGGTAGCTAATATAGATATACGTGAAGTAGGCTCTAAGAACCCTGGGACTACCAACGTTTTAAGAATAGCAGGTAAAATGCCTGCTATTCTTACACTGATCTTAGATGTACTTAAAGGTTTTGTAGTTGTATTTTTTGCTATATTTGTTAATGATTCTTTTTCCTATAGTGTAGCGGTATGTTTTGCAGTGTTGTTAGGGCACATGTTTCCAATCTTTTTTGGTTTTAAAGGAGGTAAAGGAGTTGCTACAGGACTTGGCGTATTTTTAGCTCTTATGTTTATACCGACTATAATTGCTCTTGGTAATTTTGTATTAGTGTTTGTGTGTTTTGGCTATGTGTCTTTGTCTTCAATATGTGCAGCTGTAAGTCTTCCGATTATTTCATATCTTTGCGGGTATTCTTTAGAGCCTATAATATTTTCTTTTGCGGTGGCGATGTTAATTGTTTATAAGCATAGAACAAATTTAACAAGAATTAAAGAAGGCAAGGAAAACAAGTCTGTACTATTTAAGAGGAAATAATATGAGGATTACTGTTTTAGGGGCTGGTTCTTGGGGTGCAACACTTGCAACCCTTTTATTTGAAAATGGGCATAATGTTACTATTTGGGAAATTGACGCTAAAAGAGCAAAAGATTTAAATGAGAGAAAGCTAAAACCTTTTAAAGCAGGTGATTTGTTACCAGAAGGGATAAACGTCACAAATACTTTTGAAAGTTTTAATATTAGTGACGCAATTTTGTTTGTTGTACCTTCAGATTATATGAGAGCAACCTGCAATTTGCTTAAAAGTAATGGAGTTTCTTTAAAAGATAAACTTATAATAAGCGCCACAAAGGGCATAGAAAATAAAACTTTACTCAGAATGTCTGAGGTCATAGAATCTGTTTTTAGCGGTGTTTACAATAACATAGCTGTGCTCTCTGGGCCAAGCCATGCAGAAGAAGTTTGTAGAAAAGTGCCAACAGCTGTTACGTCTGCATCTGCAAATTATAAAGTGTCTGAAAGATGTAGGTCTTTATTCATGAACAACTTTTTTAGGGTTTATATACAAGATGACATTATAGGTGTTGAAGTTGGTGCAGCATTAAAAAATGTTTTTGCGATAGCTTCTGGTATAGTAGATGGTTTGCAGTATGGGGACAATACTAAAGCTGCTATAGTGTCAAGAGGACTAAAAGAGTTAGCAAAGGTTGGTGTTGCTTTAGGTGGTAAAGAAGAAACTTTTTTTGGTCTTTCAGGCGCTGGTGATTTGATGGTAACATGTTTTTCTAAACACTCAAGAAACCGTGCTGTTGGAGAAGCTATTGGATCTGGCAGAACTTTGTGCCAAGCTCAAAATAATATTAGTATGGTAGTAGAAGGTGTAAAGAATGCAGTCAGTGCTTATGAGATAGGTAAAAAATTAAAGTTAGAACTTCCAATAATAAACGAGATTTATAAGGTTTTATTTGAGTGCAAAAATCCTCTTGTTACTGTAAATGATTTAATGACAAGAGTTCCAAGGCAAGAATAATAAGGAATTTATTATGACAAAAAATGATATAGCTTGTGCATTGTCTAAAATGTTAAGTTCAAAAAAAGAAGCAGATATTGTTGTAAACAAAATATTTGAGGAAATGGCAAGCGCTATAAAAAATGGTGAGAAAGTTGTTATAACAGGTTTTGGAAGTTTTAATATGTTTGAAACAAAAACAAAGAATGGTAGAAATCCCAAAACAGGGCAAAAACTTTTTATATCTCCTATGAAAAAAATTAGGTTTAAACCATCAAAGGACTTTTTTTCAGAAAGTAACGAGGTGCTTTAGTGTTTCAAGCAAACTTTGTTCCAGAAAAAGAAAAGTTTACTATAGGTGAAATTTCGCGTATAACATTGGTCCCTAAACATACTTTACGATATTGGGAAGATGAAATTAAAATTTTACGTCCTATACGAAATGCTGACGGCAAAAGAATGTATCGTAAAGAAGATATAGAAACAGTTTTTAAAATTAAAAATTTGTTATATAACGAACGCTATACAATAGAAGGTGCTAAAAAATATTTGCTAAAAAATAAAAAGTATAAAAGTGACAGCTCTACTTTTCAAGATTGTGTTCCAGATTCTAAGTTTTTGCAAGATGTTAAAAGTGAATTGAAATATATTTTAAAGTTATTAAAAGGCGTTTCATAAATTTTAGTTTTTTGTCGGGGCGTGGCGCAGTTGGCTAGCGCACTCCCTTGGGGTGGGAGAGGTCGCTGGTTCAAGTCCAGTCGCCCCGATTTTAAAAAGGATTTTCTTCTTGGTTTAAAAATCCGATATGTTTTTTAATTTTAAAGTAAATCAAGCTGAGATGATTTTTCTTTTGATTGAAATGTCTTTTCAGGTTTGCTAAATCTCAACAGTTTGCTTTCAATTTTCTCTAAAAATGGTGAAATTTCTAAGCTTTTGTAAGTTCCTAACCATTTTCTTTTTATAGAGCGAGTTAGGAATAATCTTTGTTCTGCTCTTGTCATGCCAACATATAATAAACGTCTTTCTTCTTCAATGTCACAAAGTTTTTGAGCGCGATAAAAAGGAATAATTCCGTTTTCCATTCCAACTATAAAAACGCATTTAAACTCTAGTCCTTTTGAAGAATGTAACGTCAATAAAGAAATTCTATCAGCTCTTTTATCAAGCGTATCTATTTCAGATAAAAGAGACACTTCATGAATAAATTCATTTTTCGTTCTATAGGTTTTCGCTAGTTTAACAAGATGGTTAAGAATATTGTCGTCAATTTTTTTCTTGAACTTCTCAGTAAGCTTATTGAGCTCTGATATAACTGGCTCGCCATTTGTTAATTGGTTCAACATTTCTATGACTGGTTTTTTGTCGCATAGCAAATCATTGGATAATTTTACAAAAGGCATGCCAGATCTTTGAAGTGCCTCAACTATAGGTTCCAGTTGAGAAAATGTACGGTATAAAATAGTAAAGTCAGAAAATGAAAGATTGGTTTCCTCTCCCAAAGATCTGTTAGTGTCAATAGAAAAAAAAGTATGCCCACCAATTAGATTCTCAATAGTTTTGACCACAAATTCTGCTTCTGATTTATCAGTTGGGGCTGTATGTATAGTAATTTTTTCATGAGGTTTATCATATTTTGCTGTTATATTGTATGAACTAATAATTTGATTTGAAGCATCGACAATAGTTCCAGTAGAGCGATAGTTATTTTTTAAACTAATTGTTTTAGAGAGAGGATAATCTTTAGAAAAACTTTCAAAAAATTTCAAATCCCCTCCTCTAAATCCATAAATTGCTTGATTAGGATCCCCTATTACAAATAAATTTCCGTCGGAGGGCGCTAGTAGTCTAATTAGGTCATATTGTTTTGCGTCAATATCTTGATATTCATCAACTGAAATATATTTGAATCTATGTTGGTAGGACTTAGCAATGTCTGGATTATCTTTAAGAAGTTTTATTGTAAAGATTATCAAATCGTCAAAATTTAGAATGTTTTCTGATTGATATAGTTCCTTATACAAGTTTATTTCATGCTTACTTGCTACTTTAAAATTAGAGCTTATTTCTGCTTTATCATGATTTTCTTTTAAAATGAGAAAACACAAAGAGTGGAATGTATGAATGTTGATAGTACTATAGTTTTTAGGAAGCAACATATTCAGTCTATCGTTCATCTCATGAGCTGCTCTGTGCGTAAATGTTATTGCAAGGAAATTTTCAGGAGCACTATTATTTTCTAAAACCATATAAGCTATACGTTTTGTGAGTACTGTAGTTTTTCCGGATCCAGGTCCTGCGATTATTGAAAGTTGTTTGTTAGTGTTTTTTATTGCATTTAGCTGATATTCATCAAGACCTGATAATACTTCATTGTTTTCTAAAGCAGGGATATCAAAACTATAACTTTGATGATTCAATTCTGATATTCCTAGTTCTTTTTTAGCTAAACTGACAGGTTTTTCTTCATTTCTTGAAGGCTTTGTAGGTATTTCCATATCAAACATCAAGTTTGTAAAATTATTTCTTTCTAGTTCTTTTTGTTCAAATAATTTTATAACACCATACTCACCGTCAAATCCTGCATGTTTTATAACTTTTTCGTTTCTTAATCGGGAGATTGCTTCTCCAAGTAAAGAAGAATGTGCTCTTGATATTTCGTCTATAGATATGTTCCTTAAAATATCTAACTCAGAGCCTAGTTTTTGTATTAGTTTTTCATATGTAATATTTAGTGACTTGCTAACGCTACCAACTTGCATAATTTCAGATAGAATTTCTTGCAAAGGGACAAGACTAAATACTTTTCCTGCGGTTTTTGGAGTAATGAAATCTTTATCTTTACGATCTGCTAATTCGTTAACCCTATGCATAACTCCTATTGTAAGAGGTTTATTGCAGACAGGACATATACTTTTAAGTTTTTTTGTCTCTTCAGGGGTTAGACAAACGTTACATTTTCTGTGACCATCTTCGTAATATTTACCTTCTTCAGGGAAAAATTCTACAGTGCCAATATATCCTTCACCAGTTTTTAGCGCTTTTCTTATAGCAAAATAGTCTGGAGTTGTATCAAAAACTGTAGCTTCACGGGCAAGTTTAGCAGGGGAATGTGCGTCAGAATTAGATATTAGCCTATATTTATCAAGGCTAGAGACTCGCCAATTCATTTCTGGATCTGAAGATAATCCAGTTTCTAATGCAAAAATATGGTCTGAAAGATCTTCGTAACAGTCCTTTATTGAATCAAACCCTGACTTTGAACCTAATATTGAAAACCACGGCGTCCAAATATGTGCTGGAACTATATATGAGCCTTCGCCGGATTCTAAAGTTATTTCAAGAAGATCTCTTGAATCCAATCCTAGTATAGGACGACCATCAGAAACAATGTTTCCAACAGCAGAAAGTTTTTGTCTTAGGTTTTGAGCACTTTTAAAATCAGGGACAAATACAATGTGATGAACTTTTCTTGTCTTCTTGCCCTTTTTGTATATGGTTGAGATTTCAACTGATAACAGAAACCTTAAGTGATAGTTGTTTGTTAGAAACTGTTTTTCAATATCATCTTTTAATTTAAAAACGCCATGTTCAGCAGGGACAAGTTTTTCTTTTATTTCGCTAAGCCATGCTGGATGTGTAAAATCACCTGTTGATATTAAGCTCAACCCTTTCTTTTGTGCCCAGATAGCAAGTTCTTCCAGATTACAACTTTTGCTGGTTGCGCGTGAATATTTTGAATGTATATGCAGGTCAGCATAAAAAAACATAATAAATCCTCCAATAAAACATTATTAATTTTAGCAAAAATAACAGCTGACTTGACTAGAACAAAATGTAGCAGATATTGATCTAGTTTATAATCTTACCTGCGTTACCTCAAAGAACGGTATATGAGCAATAAACATTTAAGTCTTTTTTGTCTTATCATTTTGTAAGTTTGCTAATTTGATTAAATGTTTGTTGCGATTGATCTCAGAGTGAGACAGTCTAGTAGCGTAGATAAGGTTCTAAACTAGACAAAACTAACTATTTCTATGCCTGCCCAATTAGATTACCAAATAGTTTTGTTTTGTGTCATTTGACAAAAAGTATTAACATAGTATATACTTTTGTATCTAATATTTAAGAGGCAATATGCGGGAGGTGTTATGGAAACGGTAGTTAAAAAGTGGGGTAATAGCTTAGGAGTAAGGATTCCTAATACAATTGTTAAAGAGATGTTTTTTGAAGACGGCTCACTTGTTGAAATAAATAGTAATCATAATGAAATTATTATTAAACGTAAACAAAAAATTAGATTGTCTGACCTTATTAAAAATATTAATAAAAAAAATATTCATGCAGAAACTAAAACTGGTGTTGCAATAGGTAATGAAATATGATATGGTAAAAAAGATATATGTGCCTGAACGTGGTGATATAGTTTGGCTTAATTTTGATCCGCAGTTTGGACATGAACAAAAGGGAAAACGTCCTGCAATAGCCGTTTCTCCTCTTGAATATAACGAAAAAGTAGATCTGGCTCTTTTTTGTCCAATAACAAGTTAAAGTAAAAAACTATCCTTTTGAAGTTAGAATTATAAATAAGAAAATAGATGGAGTTGTATTAGCAGATCAAATAAAAAGTTTGGATTGGAATAAAAGAGAAGCTTCTTTTATAACAAAAGTTTCAGAAAATGAAATGGAAGAAGTAATAAATAAATTTATTGTTTTAATTACAAATTCAGATTAACTTATAGACAATATTGTCTATGGTTAAATGTTTATACGTGTTTATTTATCTTTTATTATGTTATAATACATGCATGTTGATCTAAAAATTTATATAAGAATACAATTTTGTTGTGACTCTAATTTTTAATTGTTTTAGATGTGATATTGGTTAAAACAATAAAAAGTATTATTGCAAACAACAGTTATAGTTTCTGGTTTAATAGCAATTTCTTTGCTATTAAACATTTTGTTTACCTCTTTCCTTTCAAATGTTGACACTTGTTTACTTTGCCAAAAAAAGAAATTTTCCAACTTAAAAGTCATCTATGCACAATTTATGGTGCTATAAATGTTCCAATAAAATTGGCAAGTAAAATATTAAGATGTAATATAAATATAGAAAATAATTTAAAAACTTTGGTACATAATGTCAACTCTGTTCGTTGTATAATCAAAAAAGGTAAAACAAACAATCCTGGCCAAAAAGATATGTTTTTGGACGTCTTTTTAAATTCTTTAATTGCTTTTAAATTTAAAATTTTTAAGAATCATTTAAATTATAAGTATAAAGGAAGTGTAATATAACTAGACTGTTTAACATTTTTAAAGTAAACTACGAGTTTAAACTTATACTAAATTTTTTAATTATGATGTTGTCTCTTCCAGGAGGGGCCCTATATTTATAAAAGTTATCAATAAAAATATACCTATCTACCAACTTTATTTTGATAAAGTTGGTTTTATTATTTATTTACCATTATTTACGATTACTTATAATAATTATATTAATAAATATTAAATAATACGTGGGGGGAGGGGGGGCCTTCATGCACTGTTTTGTTGAGTGTACATTAAATGGTTTAAGTGTATTGTTTAAAAAGTTTTTAAACTTTATTTTAAGTTGTAAACAGTGGTACTATGAGCTAAATCTTGTAAAAATAGTTTCTATCATATTAATAATTTCTCTATTACTTACATTCGTGTATGGTCAATCTATTGCTCAAGTAATACAAACTATAAAAGCTACAGAACAATTTAAACAAATATTTAATGATTTCACACTTCCGTATTCGTATGGGAAGATTACATCAGCAAATTATGCTGGAAGCGATACTGTTATTATAAATACAAGATTTGCATTTACACCCTGAAACTCAAAAAAATATAAGTAATATTATATCGACTTTTGATAAAGAGTTTGGATTACAAAATATATATTTAGAAGGTGCATATGGACAAGTAGATACTTCTTGGCTTGCTAATATAAAAGATAAAGATAAAAAAGAGGAAACAATAAATTCAATTTTTGCAACAGGTGCTTTAACTGGTGCAGAATACTATTCTGCTATGTCAAATAAGCCAACGATAATTAAAGGGCTAGAAAGTCAAGTGCCTTATTTAAACAATTTAAAAAGGTTTGGGGACATTTTATATGCTCAGGGTGAAATTACAAAAGTTTTTAATAGTATAGAAAGTAATGTTAGGGATCTTAAATCTTTGTATTTTAATAGAAAGCAAAATAAAATAGAAGAATTGTCAAAAAGATACATATCTGGCGATCTAGAAGCTAAAAAATATTTTATTTTGTTAAGCAAGTATGCTGACAGTTTAGGTGTTGATTTAAACAAGTATGAGAATATAAGTTTATATATAGAACTTTTACGTTTAGGCAGGCAAATAGATTATGAGAAATCTACAAAAGAATCGCAATTGTTGATATTAAAGTTAAAAGAATTATTGCCTTATGGTGCCTATAAGATGATATTGGACTCAACGTCAGATTTTAGTGATATTGATAGGTTGTATACATATCTGGTTAGGTTGTCTAGAAAAAATAATATAGATTTGTCAGTAAATTTCCCTGAACTTACTAAGTTTTTTAATTATTATAGAGTTGAGCGAAAAAATAAATCCGATGGACATGCTAAAAGAAGAGCTAAATATAGCCTTTGCCTATGACACTGGAGAACAAGAAATAGCTTTTCTGTCTGAATTTATGCCATATCTTAAGGATTATCTGTCTAGTAAAATAACCTCTGACGACTATAATTATTATGAAAAGAATATAAAGAAATTTAAAAGATTATGGATCAAATATATAGACAACCAAAAGTTAAAAAGTTTAAGTAAATATGAAAGTACGGCAGAAACGTTCTATAAAATAAATTTAGATAGAAATAATTATTTTATTGAAAATATAGACATTATAAAAGATTCAAGCAAAATGTCTAAAGAGTTTACGCAAGAGCTGTCTGAAGCAGATAAAGTAATACAATCTTTAAAAGAAGCAAAAAATGTATCTATGATAATAACAGGCGGATTCCATACGCAAGTCATTTGTGAATTACTTAAAGAGCAAGGTATATCATATGTGGTAATAACACCTAATGTAAGTGGAGAAGTAAAGTTAGCTGAAGACGTGTATTATGCGTTAGCAAAAGAGCAAAGTAAAATACTTTTTCAAGCGCTTGCTACATTAAATTTAACACAAGTTCGAGAAGGTTTAAAACCTGTTATGCTTACAGAAATACTAACTCAGAAAGGATACACAATTGAAGCAATAAACGAAGCTTTAAAAACAGTTTTAGCACAAGGCGAGAGACGGCTCAATTAACAGGTAGTTTAAACAATTTAGATACTTTAGAGTTAAAAATTTCAAGAAACGGTCAAACGACCACATACAATTATAAAAATTCAGGATTTGAAGTTAAACCTGTTAGCGAATCTGCTCAAATGCAAGAAGGAGCTCAAGTCCAAGGTAACCAAAAGTCTAGAAGGAGCATAGGGTCTGCAGTTAAAAGTTTTATAGCTATAAGTGCTGTATCTGCAGCAATTGTAGCTGGGTCAAGTGTGGCGATAGGTCTTGCTTGCAGTTGTAACAGGAGTTCTTTGGTTTTTAGCTCCGCTTATATTTTTTGGGCTTTTATTTATAGGGAATATGTCTTTTATGGGGTATGAGCTATACCAAGATTCTTTTTTAGCAAAAGAAGACTCTACTCCTAGTGATGTGCCAGAACGTCGTATGACAGATGTTTATATGTTTAAGAAGATGTTGCAAAAGAGTTCGCTGCAGCAGCGTTGCAAGTGCCTTTGGATTCTGTTGATACTTTATTGTACGGATATGCTAGTGATTTAGCTAAAAGACTTCAAGATTTAAATTTAACTGAAACTGACGCTGTCATGGAAACTGGCCATACAGGTATAAAAATAAATTATGCAATGATTAGGTCAAAGTTTTTTTATGAGTCTGGCAAAAACATAGTAAATCAGCGAATGTTAGAAGTTTTTGTTAAACATGAGCTAAGACACGAGTCTTTTAGAACATCTACAGGATTTTTTGGAAAATTTGTTCATTCAATACCTTGGACGTGACAGTAGAGAAATATCTTAGAAAATACAGACTTTTTGTATGTTAAACCCAAATGTAAATCTTACAGAAGAAGTTTTTACAAATTTGGGATTTAGTAAAGAAGATGCTAAAGTTCTTGCAGGTGTAAATTTTAATTTAAATGTTAATGCTCAAAGCTTGAATTTTGAAGATATGTTATCTTCAAGCCAACCACTAGAGCTTGTAAAACAACTTATAAACACAGGTAATCCTGACGCTGTTGTTGTAGCAAGAGCAATAGAGTTGTTGGGATACAATTCATCTAATACTTTTGAAGAATTTAAAAATATAGCAAGAAGTGCAGTTGGTGATACTTCTGCTGCAAAATTTAAAGAATTAAAAGAAACTCTAATCCATAAAGTAAACAATAATGTAATAAAATCGAAATAAGAAACGGACAAACTCTATCTGAAGCATTTTCAAAGGGGTTCTTTACGCTGCAACTTATAGCATTGCAAAACATGCTAGCTTCGCAAGACATAAATGAAAATGACATAAAAACTACCATTGAAAACTTTTATTTATCTAATAATCAAGCAATTATTTCCTTTCAGGATTTGTTTGAAAGTTTAGTAAGACAAAAACTTTCAGATAAGTTGTATGCTTCACTAGAAAATATATTACCTCAGGAATTTAAAACGTAGCAAACAAAAGATCTGTTGTTTAATGACATAATTGCAAATTTGTTTTTTAATTTGGGCAATTTAACAAAGGCTGTGGTTAATGCCAAAGAGTCTTTATTAAAACAAGTTATAAGCAAAAAACAAAATGAACTAGATTTGTTAAGTGTGTCTCTTGCAAAAAAAGGGCAAAATATTAGTACTATAGATAAATCTAATTTGGAAGATTTAGATAAAGATAGAAATAATGCATTAAGAGAATATTCGTTTAGTGTTATAGATCAATCGCAATACAATCAACAGACATTAGAGTTTGTAAACATTATAAAAGATGCTTTTATAACAGAAAATAGTAGGGAACAGTTAAGAAGTAAAGAGACTAGAGATAAGCTTGCCAATTTTCTTAAACAATATTACGACTCAGCAACTGTAGAATCAATTATTAGTTTTTTTGAATCTATGACAAGTAAAAATGAGGTTCTAGGTGCTTTAAGTAGATTGCTTACTGCTTTGGTTAACAATAGACGTATATACAATGATGTAAACTTACAAAGAGCTATTGCGGACTTGTTTCCGCTTTCTATGCAGTACATGCAAGGTGAAATATTAAATGGAGAATCGTTAATTTTGCAAACGTCTAATGATCAAGAAAGGCTTATTCCTGACATGAAGATGTACATGCTCATTTTAATAGAACTAAATAATTTTTCTACTGAAGACACTCCTGAAAAGCAAAGAGCACAATTTTTAATTGAAAATTATGGGAAATACGCTTTATCAGTTTTAGATTATCCTATAATAATGGTGCAGTTGCTTTTAAAATCGGTTCAAATCTTAGATATATACGCACTTCGTTGTTTAATATTTTAAAGGATACGGGTGTAGGTGTTTCTAATATTGAACACCCACAAGATCGTTTGTTTACTCAGCAGCAAGCGTTCAGTCAAGAAGAATAAGCAAGAGAAACTAAAAATGATAAACAAGCGTTAAAAAATTTAACCAGTTCGCAAAGTAAGTTAGACGATGCTATATTTGCAGGGCAAAACGTGTCAGCAAGTGCAAAACGTATGGTAAGTACTATAACATTACACAAACTGTTATTGATAAGGGAGATTTTGATCTAGATGCCTTGAACAGTTAAAAGATCTTGTGCAGCAATGCAGACCTATGGCTCTTATAAGTCATTCTGACCGTGACTTAAACTTGGATATATATAATGCTGCGGTAATTGGACCTTTAGATATTTTAATTCAACAAAAATCTCTAAACGCTTTAGGTATTAGGGATGGATTGTCTCTAGTGTCTTTTGCTATTGACGGCTTGTTAAGATTACAAGCTAATTTTAAGACAACAACTCTTGAAAGTTTTTTAAGAAATGAAATTGATACAAATGTAAATTTCGCTTTAAAGGAAGGAGATATTTCTAATTTATACGTAGCCTTAACATTTTCTAGACTTAATACAGTCTTAAATGATATGTGTGCATTATACCAAACGCTTACAACAGATTTAGAAACGTCAGTTTCCAGTAGAATGGAAACAGGAATAATCTTAGAGAGGTTGCGTTATTGGTTGCCTTCTGGGAGTGCAGCTAAAGAATTTGCAAGGATTGATTTAGTTAATACTGTTAATGATACTATTTCAAAATTTCAAGAAGTTTTGTCAAATGGGAAAGACTCATCGCCAAGAATTACTTTACCAAATCTTAATACTTTAAAATCTTTACAGCTAGCTCAAAGTGATTATCAGCAAACAATTTCGCAAATAGAGCAACCTTCAGCATACACAATCCCACAAGAGCGCGTTACTGAGGCTATATAATCACAAGGAGCAATTCAAGAAACTCAAGAGCAAATACAAACTCAAACGACAGAAGAAGAAGTACCAACAATAACTCAAGAAGAAGAGCAAGCACCTCAAGAAGAACCTAAAGAAACAAGTCAGGAAATAAAGGGTGAAGAAAAAGCAGTACAACAAATTCAAGAATTATCTGACCAAGAGCTAAAAGGTACTAATGTACTGATGATTTAAAACAGAATAAAGAATCTCTTTTTGATGCGCAGCCGACACCATATTATTTAGCAGCCAAAAAGTTTGACCCTGAGTTTGCAAAAACAATATTAGATGAGCGTATAGCAAAAGAATTAAATCGAAGCGTAGATTTTTTTAGTACAGTTAATGGCATTCTTAGTGATTCTCCTTATTTAAAAGGGATACTATCTTCGGTAGGGATGACCTTTTTGGGAGGAGAACGTATTCGTGTCCATCTCGACAAAAATGTTGAATTTTTAAATAGTTTGCTAAACACAAACTTATACTTTGGAAAAGGGCTCGTAGAATTTATTAATCATACTAATCCAGGGTACTTTATGAATCCAGATTTTTTAAAGATAGCAAAAAAGATATTAAAACAAGAAGAACTAGATCGAATTGCTAGTTATGTTATCAAACAGAAGGAAAATAAGATTAGCAGAGGTATATCTGTTCCTTTTTTTGAGGAAGATGATACAATTGTATTTTTTGCAAGTTCAGAATTTATAAGAAGAAATTTACCACATGAAATCGGGTATTATGAAATCCTTAGTGTAGGAAACGATAATAAAAAGTTGTTGGATTATTTGCAAGATCAAACTCAAGAGTTGCGTTATAGGCTTTACGCTTTTGCACAGTTAAAATCTAGAGGAGTACAAAACGTTGATGGTGTTAATGTAGACACAGTAGCAATGGCTTTAAAAAGTGACGTTAAAGAGATGTTGGAAGTAAAAAAATTAAAACATACAGAATCGTATTTTGATTTGAGAGCGTTAATAACTGGAATTAATTTAATAGCAAGTGAGAAAGTAATACAAGAAGTGGAACAAGCAGGTTTTAAAGATAAAGCAGGTGATATAAGAAAAGATGAGCAGAGTATGTATCAACAAATATTACAGGCTAATTTTGTTGAAGGTGAAACTTTTAACGCTGATTCTTCTTTAAGTTTTGTAAGAAACTTGGAAGGAATTGAGTATTTTGGCAAAGATCCATATGACGCTTATTATACGGTAATAGCACATGAGTTAGGACATAGATATCTTTACAGTTTAGGGTTTAATAGTGAAACAAAAGCAAGGGATATGTTTCATGAGCAGTTTGCGGATTCCGTTTCAGGAGTATTTAATTCATTTTATTTCAAAATTACATATCAAAGTTATCGCTCATTGCGAGTAGAAGCAAGGCATTTAAAGCGTTTAGAGCTGACCAAGCAGTAGAAGCACAAAGTCAAGCAGAAATAGAAAGCTTGGCAAAAACAAGAGAAGAATCATCACAGGAATAGCATTCTGCAGCAAGAGGGTTGATGAATTCAATCAAAGCAGCATCTAGGCGCAATGGGGAAACAGTTTAATTTTAGAGCATTGCTGAAAGCATCTATTGTGTTAGCTGTTACTGGAAGCCAGACATTGTTTGGTGTGGGGCAGCAGGTTGAAGTAGCAAGGGAAGTAGTTTTTGGAGTGTCTAGTGCTATGGAAGAAATTGATCCTAGTTTTGATAAAGGAGAATTCCTATACCAATTTATAAAAGAGGAAGGAGTTGGTTTTAAGAACCTATAAGAGGAGCAAAAAGTTTTTGGTACAGATGCAAACGGGCAACAAGATTTGTACGATTAGCTTGTAGCAAGACATAATCATGAAAAAAGACCAATGTTTCTTGGTAAGGATTTATACGATGACGAATCACAATTTTTAAGAGGTTATCAAAGCCTTGTATATCCAACAGCTCCAGTTACAAATACTAGTCCAGCCGTTCCATTACAGCCTGTTTTACAACCCATATTTGAAAACGCAGCAAATCCTGCCATGCAGGAATCTGTTGCCAGTGCGAGATTTACCTCTTTTAATACAGGTGGTTTTGTAGCTCTTGTTGTGTTACTTTTACAGGTTTAGGCGCTGTTATTGCAGCAGCTATAGGGGCATCTGTCCTTGCTATTATAGGCACTATGTCTATAATGTCTTCAATATATTGTAAATGCATTACTTAATAATAATCCTATAATGCTTAGAGTTATTGTAGAGCACGAACTGCACCATTTAGAATACGCAAAATCAACAAGCGGGTTGAGAGGATTTATTCATAGAATTTTTCCTGGGTTAGAAGAATTTATAGTATCTTTTAGAAATGTTTTCAGGTGGTTTGACGCAAAGTTGAAGATAGTTGGAGAGAGTTTAGAGGAGTGTCTGTTGTTTGGAACTTGTCTGAAGGTTTAGCTCTTGGAGATATTTTAGTAAAAAAAGTAAACGAGCAGGGCTTTATAGATGCTCCAAATATACAAACTTGTCATGTACAGCTAGCCGATGGTAGAAGAGGGACTCTTACTTATAAAGTTACAAGAAATGGGCTTGAAGTTCCTAATTTTGAGTTTGGAAGAACAAAGTTTGATGCAAAAGATATTTCAGTGTTAACGCCGCACTGGGAGGAAAATCCATTATATCAAGATAATGTATTTTCAGATTTTGACTAGCCATCCAATAAAATTTTTTACTGGTGTTATGGAAGGCCAAACGGATAGTGTAAAATACTTGCCATCGAGTTTAGCCAGTGGTTTTTCACAGTCTGACGGAGGGTATACATTTCCTGGATTTATTAATTCTTTTTTTGATATGGGATTATATTGGGTTCCACAACGAGCAGGGTATTAAGTTTACTGGCGTTAAAGTTGTAGCTAGGGATAGAAAGGGACAAACAGTACGAAGTTGGAATTTTGATGCTAAATCAGACGGTACGATGGACGCTTTTAATATAGAAGGGCAGTATGCAATAGGTAATTTAGAAATTACAATGCAGTGGATTTCTGAAAAAGACTTTGCAAAACAACAAGAAGAAGCTAAAGAAAAAATAAGACAAGAAGATGATAAAACAAAACAAGAGTTTCAAAAGTCAGTAGATGCAGCAAAGGAAAGAAGACAAGAACAAGAAAGAAAAATTAAAGAAGAACTGGAAAAGCAAGAGCAAGAAAAAGCTGCTCAGGGAAAAGCGTTAGCAGAACAAAAAGCAGCTCGAGAAAAGAGATTAAAAGAAGAGGAAGCTGAAAAAAGAAAGTATAGGGAAAGAGATTCGTGTGCAAGTAGACACGGGTATCATGAAAGTAGTAAAGGATGATTTGGCATCAAAAGATTTTCCTATTAAGTTTGATGAGGATTTTCATTTCCCTGGACTTGTGAAAAGAGGCTACGTTAATTGGCTGGGTGCTTGGGGAAGTAGAAAATGGATGCCACAAGTTGACGGTTTTGAATTTAATGGTTTTAAAATAGTTATTGGAGGCAAGTCAATAGTTGTTAGCAGAGAAGAAGCTATAAATGGATTTGATATAAAAAAGGAAGATTTGCAATATAAAAATATAGGTGGTGAAGTAGTTATACACATAAGTCCTCAATAGCAGAGAATAGAAAGAAAACAAAAATCTCAAGAGACTGCTTCTGAAGTAGTATTGCAGACTGCGCAGATAGCAAGTGCTTTAGCAATAGATGCTGCTAGAATTACAACACCGGATAAATTGGCCCAACTTCCACTTGCAGTAATGTTTAAGTTTATGTCAAAATATAAGCGAGTTTGAAAATTATCAGACTGAACAAATAAAAATAGCTCAAGAATCTGTAACAAGTTTAAACTATATATATGGGCATTGATGATTCTATAGTTCTTGGCATGATAACTAACAGCTTGCCTTTTGGTGTATAAAGATGCATTTAGTAAGAATGTGTCTATTAGTGAAGACACTACTCCTGGTGTGGTGATGTCATTTAACACTTATGATGCTAAAATACATGTAAACTATAAAATGCTTAGAGCAATGTTTTTTGATGAACAAGGGAATATTAAAAATAAAGGTTTGTTAGAAGTATTTGTAAAGCATGAGTTAAGACATAGAGGCTATGCACTAAACCAAGATCAGCTTAGTAAAATGGTACACATAACGTAAATGCGCTAGAAGAGTTTATAGTGTCTATGGGTGATATTTACGATTGGGCAAACCTTCATCCAGAACTTACAAGATTGCAAGTAAATTATGAAGATGCGATAGCTGTTGTAGTGGGAAATCCCGCACTTAGTTGCCATAGCGGCAAAAGTGGGAAGACAGGAAGCGTTTAATATAGCTCAAATGAAAGGTTTGTTGAATACAAAAGGAGAGGTTATAACTGCAGGGCAAATAAGAGAAGCAGTAAAACAAGCGAGGTTAAATGCAGAGGTAGAAAAGCATATAGAGAAGGTGTTAAAAGGAGCAGTAGAAGGAGAGGAAGGTACGGAGCGAGTGTTAGAGGCATTAGGTTTTGCAAGAGGTTTAGTGGAGACCTCACTTGTAACAAGGTATATGAGAGCATTTGATTTTACGCAAGAAGTGTATAATAAGATAAGAACAGTGTAACAGAGACAGACAAGCATTGGGGATAGTATTGGTGAAAGCGTATTTAGCAAGTCCAGAGAAGTTTGATAGTAAAGAAGCTTTGAAAGAGTACATGAAAGAAGTAGAAAAGACTATGATTAAGGAATCCTCTGCAGTTACATTTGAAGAGCAAAGAGAAGTAATGGCAAGTTATGTAAACAGTATAACAAATGAAATAGAGGTGTCAGGTTTGATAGAGATAAGAGAAACAGAGATAGGGCAAATAGCAATAAGTTTAGCAGTGTTAAATGATTCGATAAACAAGATATCGTTTAAAAGGATAATAGAAGATGCAAAACGTAGAACTAAAACTTCTACTAATGCTGTTAAAAGTATCCTCGGCGCTGCTTAATTTTTATAAAGATAATTTATATTTACTTCAAGACTTCAAGGTTTTGCACATATTCCAACTTTGAAATTTTTTGCTAAAAAGTAAAAGAAAATATTATATAATTAGATGAACTAAGGGCAGGTGGTGTAAATGATATGACAAATAACGAGCTAAAAATTTTAAGACATTCTGCTGCGCACATAATGGCTGTGGCTGTAACTGAACTTTTTCCTGAAACAAAGGTGGCTATAGGGCCAGCTATAGATGATGGTTTTTATTATGATTTTGATAGGCAAGAACCTTTTACTGTTGCCGATCTTGAAAAAATAGAAGAAAAAATGAAAGAGATAATTGGTGAAAACTATTTGTTTGAACATTACTCTGTGTCTAAGGAACAAGCTATAAAAGATTTTAATCAAAAAGGTGAAAAATATAAGTCAGAGATTGCTTCACAAATAGAAGGAAACACTGTAACAATGTATAAGTCTGGCAATTTTACAGATTTATGTAAAGGGCCTCATATAAAATCTACAGGGGAACTTAAGTATTTTAAGCTGTTGTCTGTTGCGGGTGCCTATTGGAGAGGAGATTCTTCTAAAGAACAACTCCAGAGGATTTATGGTACAGCTTTTTTGACAAAAGAAGGTTTAGATGAGTACTTACAACTGCTTCAAGAAGCTCAAAAAAGAGATCATAGGAAGTTAGGTAAAGATTTAGATTTGTTTAGTGTAAATGAAGCAATTGGTGGAGGTCTTGTCCTTTGGCATCCAAAAGGGACGCTTTTAAGAGATATTATTGAAAGTTATTGGAAAAAATTTAACATAGAAAATGGATATGATCTTTTGCTTACTCCTCACCTTGCAAGCGAAGAACTTTTTAGAATAAGTGGCCATTTACAAACTTATTGTGAAAATATGTACTCTTCTATGGAAATAGAAGGCAAACCGTATAGAGTAAAACCGATGAACTGTCCAATGCATTTGATGATATATAAAACAAAACTGCACTCATATAGAGAACTTCCAATAAGATATGCAGAACTTGGTACCGTGTACAGATTTGAGAAGTCAGGTGTTTTGCACGGTCTTTTGAGAGTTAGAGGGTTTACTCAAGATGATGGTCATGTTATTGTTTCTCCAGAACAATTAGAAGAAGAAATGCTTAGAGTTTTTAATATGGCAGTTAGTTGTTTAAAAACTTTTGGGTTTAACGAGTATAAAATATTCCTTGCTACAAGGCCAGAAAAAAAGTATGTGGGGGAAAAAGAAGATTGGCAAAAAGCGCAACACTCTATTGAAAATGCTTTAAAGAAAACAGGATATGAATATGAAGTAGACGAAGGTGGCGGTGCTTTTTATGGTCCCAAAATAGATATAAAGATAAAAGACGCTATAGGTAGACTTTGGCAATGTTCTACTGTACAGTTTGATTTTAATTTGCCGGAGCGTTTTGATATTTCGTATGTAGATTCTTCAGGTAAAAAGAAAAGACCTTATATGATACATAGAGCATTGTTAGGATCTTTAGAAAGGTTTGTAGGAGTGCTTTTAGAGCACTATGCTGGAGCTTTGCCGCTTTGGCTTTCCCCAGTTCAAGTTGCTATAGCAAATATAAATGAAGAGCAAGAATCCTATTGTAAAGATTTATTTCAAAAGTTAAAACAAAATGGTATAAGGACAATTTTAGATAATAGAAATGAAAAAATTGGTCATAAGATAAGGGAGAATGCTTTACAAAAAGTTCCTTATATAGCTGTTGTTGGTAATAAAGAGAAAGATTTAAATTTCGTTGCTCTAAGGGCGCGTGGAAATAAAGATTTAGGGTTAATGTCAGTTGACACTTTTATCGCTCTAGTAAAAGAAAAAAGTATGCTTGGTATAAATAAACTATAAAGTTTGGACAAAGGTGACTTAAATGAAGCATATAGATGAACATAGAATAAATTCGCTACTAGAGACCAAAATAACTAACATAGAACTTAACAGTATTTTAAGTAAAACTAGGACGCTTCAAAGACTGTCTATTGAAGAAACTGCTAAACTTTTATCAATTAAAGACTTTGAGAGTTTGCAAAAAGTTTATGCTGCTGCTTCGTATGTTAAAAAAATAATATACGGTAAACGTATTGTAATCTTTGTTCCTTTATATATAAGCAACCATTGTTCAAATAGTTGTTTATATTGTGGCTTTGCTGCACATAATAAACTTACTATAAGGAAAAAACTTACTTTTGAAGAAATAAAAAACCAAACGGAAATACTTCTTAAAAAAGGCCATAAACGTATTTTAATGGTTGCAGGTGAAATGGCGTCTTCAAAAGAAAATTTAGATTATTATATAGGTGCAGTTAATGCTATATATAGTGCAAGTTATAATGGCAATAAAATAAAAAGAGTTAACGTTAATGTTGCGCCTATGGATATTGAGAGTTTTAAAGTACTAAAAACGTCTGGTATAGGAACATACCAAATATTTCAAGAAACTTACCATGAGGAAACTTATAGAAAACTTCATGTTAACGGTGCAAAGTCTGATCCAAATAATCGTTTAGATGCAATTGACAATGCTTTTAAAGCTGGCATTGACGATATTGGTATAGGCCCGCTGTTAGGACTTTACAATCCCCATTTTGAAGTGCTTGCTATGATGCTTCATATAGAGTATTTAGAAAGAACTTATGGCATTGGCCCTCACACAATTTCAGTACCACGTGTTGAACCTGCTCCTGGTTCAGTATACGCTTCAAATCCAGAATATAAAATTAATGATGAAGAATTTAAAAAGATAGTTGCAGTTTTAAGACTCTCTGTTCCATATACTGGCATTATAATGTCTACAAGAGAAACTGCACAGTTAAGAGACGAACTTGTAAATTTGGGGGTTTCTCAAATAAGTGCAGAGTCTAAAGTTACTCCTGGTGGTTATGATGGAAATTTTTCACACAACGATAACTTCCAAAGACAGTTTAGTCTTAATGATCAAAGAACTTTAGACCAGATAATAAAATCTTTGTTGTCTCAAGGTTATGTGCCGAGCTTTTGTGCTGCTTGCTATCGCAAAAATAGGACAGGCAAAAATTTTATGAACTTGGCAAAACCTGGACACATAAAGAATATGTGCGATATTAACGCTTTAGTTACTTTAAAGGAATATCTTGAAGATTTTGCAAGTTCAGAAGTTAAAGAAGTGGGGTATAGTTTAATTGAAAGAAGTAAAGCTAGGCTTGATAATGCAAGTTTAAAAATATTGGAGAACTTTTTTAATGATATAGACAATGGAATAAGAGATAAATATATTTGAATTGTCTAACAAGAATAATTGTAAAATAGTATTGACAAAAGAAACTTTTTGTCATATAATATAATAGCAGTCGCACAGTGATAGTGCTAAAAAAGAAAATTTACAAACTAAATGAAGGAGGAAGGAAGATGTTTAGACCATTAGGTGACAAAGTTTTGGTTAAACCTACAGAAACTAAAGAAGTAAAAAAAGGTGGTATTATTATTCCTGATACTGCAAAAGAAAAACCTCAAGAAGGTGAAGTTATAGCTGTAGGTACAGGTAAAAAAACTGATGATGGGAAAGTAATTGCTTTAGATGTAAAAGTTGGAGATAAAGTTCTTTTTGGGAAATATTCAGGGACAGAAGTTAAACTGAACGATAAAGAGCATCTTATAATGTCTCAAGATGATATTTTGGGAATACTTGGTTAATTAACAATAAATAAATAGGAGAGAGAGTAATATGGCAAAACAGTTAATTTACAATGATGAAGCTCGTAAAGCTATGAAAAACGGTGTTGATAAACTTGCAAATGCTGTAAAAGTTACACTTGGACCTAAAGGCAGATATGTAGTTTTGGATAAAAAGTTTGGTTCTCCTACTGTTACAAATGATGGTGTAACAATTGCAAAAGAAATAGAGTTAGAGGATCCATTTGAAAATATGGGTGCTCAACTTGTAAAGGAAGTTGCTTCAAAAACAAACGATATTGCAGGTGACGGTACAACCACAGCTACAGTTTTAGCTCAATCCCTAATTAATGAAGGATTAAAAAATATTACTGCTGGAGCAAATGCAAATCATATAAAGAAGGGAATAGATAAAGCTGTTTCTTTAGTTATAGAAGAAATAAAAAAGCATGCAAAGCAAGTAAAAAATAAAGAAGAAATCGCTCAAATAGCCTCAATCTCTGCAAGTGATAAAGAAATTGGAAGTTTAATTGCAGATGCAATGGAAAAGGTTGGAAAAGATGGAGTTATAACAGTTGAAGAAGGCAAATCTTCAGAAACTACCCTTGACGTTGTAGAAGGTATGCAGTTTGATAGAGGTTACAATTCTCCTTATTTTGTGACAGATACAGAAAGAATGCAAGGTATCTTAGAAAATCCTTACATAATAATTACTGATAAAAAAATTAGCGCAATGCAGGAAATACTTCCTCTTTTAGAGAAGGTTGTTCAAACAGGGAAACCTTTCTTGATTATTGCAGAGGATATTGAAGGTGAAGCTCTTGCAACTTTAGTAGTTAACAAGATTCGTGGTACACTTAAAGTTATAGCTGTAAAAGCTCCTGGTTTTGGAGATAGAAGAAAAGAGATGTTACAAGATATAGCCATTCTTACAGGTGGATCAGTTATTAGTGAAGAGACAGGCTTAAAGTTAGATGCTGCAACTTTAGAGCTTTTAGGACAAGCAAAAAGAGTTGTTGTAGATAAAGAAAACACTACAATTGTTTCTGGTCTTGGCGATAAAAAAGAAATAGAGTCAAGGATAGCACAAATTCGCAAACAAATTGAAGACACAAAATCAGACTATGATAAAGAAAAACTTCAAGAAAGACTTGCAAAATTGGTTGGCGGTGTTGCAGTTATAAATGTTGGCGCAGCAACAGAATCCGAAATGAAAACTAAGAAATTTAAAGTAGAAGATGCCTTAAATGCAACAAGAGCAGGTGTAGAAGAAGGTGTAGTTTCAGGTGGTGGTGTGTCCTTACTTAAAGCCCAATCAGTTTTAGAGAAAGTTCAATCACAAGATGCTGATGAAAAGACAGGTATAGACATTGTTCTTAAGGCTCTTGAAAGTCCAATGAGAATGATAGTAGAAAATGCTGGTCTTGAAGCTTCTGTAATAGTAGAGAAAGTCAAAAATTCTAAAGATGCTTCTTATGGTTATAATGCTGACAACAATGAATATGTAGATATGATAAAAGCTGGCATTGTTGACCCAGCTAAAGTTACAAGAACAGCTTTGGAAAATGCTGCTTCAATTTCAGGGCTTGTACTTATCACAGAGACGTTGGTAACAGATATTCCTGAGAAATCTCCAAAATCTCCTATGGGCGGAGCAGGAATGCCTCCAATGCCGGAATATTAATAGTTTAGTAACACAGATAACGTGATTGTTTAGTTTAAAGGCCTTTCCTAGATAAATTTGGAAGGCCTTTAAATATTTACCCTGACTTGACTGGGTTTAAGGAGAAATGAGGGGTTTACACATAAAAATATTAGGTTGGGGGACCCACAAACTTATATTTTTATGTAATTTTGTGCTAAACAAGGTCTTTTTTTAAGAAGTGTATATTTAAGTTAAGTTTTTTTGCTCTTTATTTATATTACTCTTGTATTTAATTAATCGAGGGACCCCATTGGTCAAGTTAGGTATACGAAAGTTTTTACCAATGCAAGATGATTTTTTTCCCCCACCAAAGTTGTTTTTCCCCTAAGGTTTTTAATTTGGAATCTTTCTGGACTATTGCAAGGCCAGTTATGGAAGATGCATAATATAAGTGTACTTCAAAACTTTCGTTTTTATAATAAACCTTTTGCACAGTTGCAGGTATTGATGATATAATGCCGGTTTCTTTCCCGCCAATTAAATGTACAAGATAATGTGCTATATCTCTTTGATCTGTTATTACTGAAAGTACTGTTTCTCCTTCTTGAATTTTGTTTATAGGTTTTCCATCCTCTTCTTCTAATATCTTAGCATCAAGTTTTACAAAGCCGATATCGTATCCTTTAGAGGGTAGGATATCGGTTCTTAAATTTTTGTCTGGAAATTTTTTAAATTGTGTGAGATTTAATTCTTCTTGTAAAGCTTTAATGTCTATATTAATTGGACTAAAAAATGCTTTTATAATCTCTGAAATTTCATCAGTTGAAACAGAGATAATTTCTTTTATTGCTTGTTGAGCATATAGTCTAAAGTTCTCTTCAATATTTTGAGTATATTTTTCTAAAGAGCCAGCTTCAAGCCTAGCTGAAAAAATTGCTTTTTCAAAAGAAAACCAATCTGTATTTTCAGATATTTCGTAAATTTTTGGATTTTGCGAAAATGCTGTGCTGAAACGTAAAATCTCTGAGGTTTTCATATTGATTGCTACCTGTACTAGTCCATAGATGTTTTCTTTTGGCAATATTAATTTAATTTTAAATATTTTTATAAGTTTTAATAAGAAACCTATTGTAGATATGGCTTTTTCAAGATTGTTGTCAGAAAGGTTTAACGCAAGCTCTGCTTGCGATTTTTCACAGCCAGTTTCTTCCATTAAAAGTTTTAAATGGTCAATTTGTTTCATAAACTTAATATAATATCCTTCAAAAGTTATATTTGTTATTTTGCTCTTGGATGTGTTTTTTGATATATTTTTTTTAAACTTTCTATTGTAACGTGTGTGTAAATTTGTGTAGTAGAAAGATTTTTATGTCCAAGCATTTCCTGTACACTTCTTAAGTCACAGCCTCTATCTAAAATGTGTGTTGCAAAAGTATGTCGTAAAGTATGAGGACTTACTTTTTTTGTAAGTCCTGCTTTAATAAGGTGTTTGTGTAAAATTCTTCTTGCTGTCCTTTGGTCAAGCCTGTTTAAATGTTTGTTTAAAAATAGTGGGGATTGCATATCGTAAGGCAATTTGCTAGCGCGTCGTTGGTTTAGGTATTCCATTACAGCGTTTAAACATTTGTTACCAACAGGCACTATTCTCTCTTTGTTACCTTTTCCTTTGATTATAATAGTATTATATATAAAATCTATGTTATTAATATTTAAGTTCATAAGCTCTTCTATTCTAAGACCACAAGAATACAAAAGTTCAATCATTGCTTTGTCTTGAAGGTTTATATCTTTAATGTTAAATAAAGACTGCATTTCATTTTCTGTTAAGAACAAAGGTACTTTTTTATCTTTTTTAGGGGCGCTCATTGCTTCTAGAGGGTTTTTTGTTTCTATGCCATTAATTATTAAAAATTTATAAAAAGTGCGCAATGTGGAAAATTTTCTTGCAATAGTTGTTTTGCTTATACTTTTTGTGTTTAAAGTTTCTAAAAATTCTCTAATGTCGTGCTTGTTTGCGCCTATAAAGTTTTTTTGTTTGTTTTGTAAAAATATAGCAAAATCAAGAATATCTTTTAAATAAGCTCTTAAAGTATGATTAGAAAAATTTTTTTCAGCTTCAAGATATTTTTCAAAAGACATTATTATTTTTAAGATTTCTTCTCGGATACTTTCTTTTGCGTTTTGGAATTCTTGTCTTTGACTGTTTTTATCCATTGTAAGTTCCTACATTTAGGGAATGCGGAACAAGTAAGAAATGGGCCTCTTTTACCTATCCTTTTTAACATTTCTGAACCACATTTTCCACATTTAATGCCAGTATGTTCTGGTTCTGGCTTTATAACTTTTTGACCATTTCTGTCTATATTATAAGTTGTTTTACATTCTGGAGACCTCTTACAAGCCAAGTATTCCTTACCTTTAAAACCTACTTTTTTAATTAAAGGACTTCCGCATTTGTCGCATGTCATATCTGTTTCTTGCTCTTGCACAGGAGCTCCTTCTTTGTTTAAAGGCAATGTGGTTTTACATTCTGGATATCCAGAACAAGCTAAAAACTGTCCTGTTCTTGAGCCTCTAATTACCATAGTTTTACCGCAGTTATGACATTTGAATTCGGTTTCTTGAGGTTTAATTTTTTGTCTTTCTAAATTTTTTTCCGCTTTTTTTAAATCTTTTTCTAAAGGTTTGTAAAAATTTTGTAACACGTCTTGCCAGATAGCTTTATCTTCGGCAATTTTGTCTAATTTTTCTTCGACGTGTGCAGTATACTCTATATTAATAATGTTCCCAAAATGATTTTTTAAAACATCGTTTACAATAATGCCAAGATTTGTAGGTATAAACTTTTTTTTATCAAGGCGAACATACAGTCTGTCCAAAATTGTTTTAATTGTAGGGGCATATGTTGATGGTCTTCCTATACCGTGCTCTTCTAAAGCTTTAATCAAGCTTGCTTCATTGTAACGGGCGGGAGGTTCTGTAAAATGTTGGATAGGTATAATTTTTAAAAGAGTTAATAGTTCTTGTTCTTTTAAAAGCGGTAATTTTATTTCTTTTTCTTCTTCATCAATAGTGTAAACTTTTAGAAACCCTTCAAAAATTAGTGTGCTACCGGAAACTCTAAAAGAATATTTGTTTGCAGATATGGTAACTGTTACTACATTATAAATAGCGTCTGTCATTTGGCTTGCTAAGAATCTTTTCCATATTAAATCATAGAGTTTAAATTCGTCGTTAGATAAATATTGTTTTATGTTGCTTGGCTTTCTTTTTGCAGATGTTGCCCTTATAGCTTCGTGTGCTTCTTGTGCCCCTTTTGATTTTGTTTTATAAATTCTAGGGGATTTTGGTAGAAATTTGTTGCCATACTCAGATTCTATAAATTTTAAAGTTTCTTCTTGAGCTCCTTTTGCAATGTTTAAAGAGTCAGTTCTCATATATGTTATAAGACCTACTTGGCTGTTTCCAATATTAATACCTTCATATAATTTTTGAGCTATCATCATTGTCTTTGATGCAGAAAACCCAAGCCTTCTTGATGCGTCTTGTTGTATTGTAGATGTTGTATAAGGTGCATAAGGTAAACGTTTGCGTTGTTTTGTTTCTATAGATTGTACTACGTATTTTGCGCCTTCTAGCTCTTTAATTATTTGGTTTGCTTGTTCTTCGTTTTTTATAGAAAGTTTTTCAAATTTTACATCATTTTTTGCAAAGAGTTGTGCTTTAAAAGAAAAGTTTTTTAATAATTCTGCTTCTATACTCCAATATTCTTGAGGAATAAACTTTTTTATTTCTTCTTCTCTGTCACATATAATCATTACAGCTACAGATTGTACTCTTCCAGCAGAAAGACCTACTTTTACTTTTTTCCACAATAATGGAGAAAGCTTATAACCTACAAGTCTATCTAAAAGTCTGCGAGTTTGTTGACTGTTTACAAGCCACATGTCTAAATTTCGTGGATGTTTTACAGAATTAAGGATAGCCTCTGGGGTAATTTCATGAAATGTTATTCTAGAAATTTTTGAGTTTGGAAGTTTGAGAGCTTCTTTTAAATGCCAAGCTATAGCTTCTCCTTCTCGGTCAAAGTCTGTGGCCAAATAAACTTTACCTACATTGTCAGATATTTTTTTTAAATTAGATATAATTTTTTTTGATTTAGCCATATCTATATATGTTGGCTTGAAGTTGTTTTCTATGTCAATACCAAGTTTACTTTTAGGTAAATCTCTTATATGTCCAAAGGAACTTTTTATAATAAACTCTTTACCTAAAATTTTTGATATAGTTTTTTCTTTTGCTGGAGACTCTACTATAACAAGATATTTCACCATTGTTTTACCTCTCTGAAAAATGCAGGCAAATGTATTAGTAAATTCTGAAATATATTTGTCCAGGAGCTGCTTTTATCAGTCCTGTCAATTCTAATTTTAATAATGCACAAGATGTGTCTAAAATGTTTCTATTTAGCTTATTAACAATTAAGTCTAATGGTATGCCGTTTTCGTTATTTTCTATCAAATTAAGAACTTCTAACTCAAGTCCTTTTAAGTTTTTTTTGTTAGTTTTGTTGTTCTTTAAAGAGAAACCTAAACTAGTTGCTAAGTTTTTAGGGTTTAAAGCTGCATATGCTCCATTTTGTATAAGTTCATTAGTACCTTTAGAAACTTCAGAATAAATGTTCCCAGGTACTGCAAAAACATCTTTGCCGTAATCTGCGCAAAATTTTGCAGTTATAAGCGCTCCACTATTATAAGATGCTTCTGTTACTAAAGTAGCTTTAGATAATCCTGCTACTATTCTATTTCTTCTAGGGAAAGTAATTTTATCTGGATTTTGAGTCAAAGGAAATTCGCTTATTATAGCTCCACTTTGGGAGATTTCTTCTTGCAGGTTTTTGTTTTCAGGTGGATAGTTTATCAAAAGTCCATTTCCTAAAACAGCTATAGTTCTAGAGTGATTTTCTATAGCAGAACTGTGAGCCAAAGTGTCTACCCCTCTAGCAAGTCCAGATATTATTGTTATTCCCAGCTTTGCAAAATAAGAAGCAAATTCTAAAGTAACAGTTTTGCCATAGTTGCTTACCTTTCTTGAACCTACTATTGACACAGAATCGTAATCAGAGTCTATAATATTTCCTTTTACGTACAGAACAAGAGGCTTATCTGGCAAGTTTTCTAAAGCTTTTGGATATAAAATGCTATTGTATAGTATTATGTTTATATTGTTTTTCTCTGCAAGTTCAATTTCTTTTAATGCTTTATCTAAATTTGAAGAATTAGAAATTTTTTCTGTTAGCGCGTCTCCTATTCCGCTTATTGACATCAAATCTTTTTTGTTTGACTTAACAATATTATCTACACTGCCAAATTTTTCAAGTAGTTTAAAAAATTTTGTAGCGCATATGTCTGTATTTAGAATAAAATTAAATAAAAATAAATTTTTTTCATTCATAAAGAAACTATTGTAAACAATTTATTAAAAATTTGTCAAAATATTAAGTGTTAAAGTCAAAATAGATATGGACCTTATTTGAAGTATAATTAGGAAGGGAGTAGCTATGAATAAAGAACAGGAACGTAAGCGTAAGATTTTAGAACAAAGCGATAATCTAAAAAGCAAAGGACTAATCTGGGTAGACCTCTTGTTAAACGCTCTCTCTTTATGTGCGCCCTTGTTGCTATTAAACATAATCCCCTTTTAAAGGTTTTTTATCATCATCTTCTTAACAACGGCAAGCTTAAAATGGTTGCTGATTGTTGCTCTATTATGCGGTAAGCTTTTAATTATTATCAATAATTGCTCTAAGGCTTTTTATGCTAAAAGTTCTTTTATATATGCTTAATTTTTTACCTTCTCTTTTTCTAGTGCGTTTTTTCTAGTGGATTGATATGTCTACTCCTTAATTTTTAGTAGAAACAAAATTATTATCTCATTATAGACTTGTACATGCCGTGTCCGGTTATTTAAATATTATGAGGAGTAGGTATATTATAGATGCCTGCTCCACTATGTTGTGATACACTACAGAAGTTTGACAAGATTTGACAAGAAATATGAATTGTGATATAATTCTTGAGTTGTGAGTGAGCTTGAACATTTTGTTCTATCTGTTTTTATAATCATTTTAATTTAAGGGGCCCGTAGCTCAGCTGGTAGAGCACCTCACTTTTAATGAGGTTGTCGTGCGTTCAAGCCGCACCGGGCTCATCTGCTCCCATCGTCTAGGGGTCTAGGACACAGGATTTTCAATCCTGCGACACGAGTTCAAATCTCGTTGGGAGCGTTTGTTTTAGGTCTAATGGCTTTTTCGGCCAAATTTTAAGCCGTTTAGACTTTTGGTGAAGTTTAAACGGTTATTTTTGGAAGGTAAATCATGTCAACATTAATTGTTTTAGGTACGCAATGGGGAGATGAAGGAAAAGGTAAAGTTGTACATTATCTTGCAGAACAAGCAGATTATATTGTTCGTTATCAAGGTGGCAATAATGCAGGGCATACTCTCATACACAAAAACAAACCGTTTGTTCTTCATTTAATACCGTCTGGAATACTTTTCCCTGATAAATACTGTTTAATTACTAATGGAGCTGTAATAGATCCTAAAGCTTTAAGAGAAGAAATTTTTTTACTTAGAAAAACTAAAATACCTCTAAAAGATAGGTTTTTTATAAGTGAACAAGCGCACGTCATACTTCCTTATCATAAATTAATAGATGGTATTCTTGAGGAGGGTGATGTTAAGATAGGTACTACAAAGAAAGGGATAGGCCCTTGTTATGCCGATAAAGTAAAAAGAATAGGTATAAGAGTAATAGATTATTTAGAGAAAGATGTTTTTATAGAATTGTTAGAAAAGAATCTTTTAGAAAAGGCGCCAATACTAATTAAGAACAATGTAGATATAGCAAAATTGAAAAACGAAATTTTGAAAGATAGAGAAGAACTTGCAAAATTTATTAACCCTTTTGTTGCTAACACAGGTTGTATGATTGAAGAGGCAATGAATAGAAATAAAAAAATTCTTTTTGAAAGTGCTCAAGGTACACTTTTGGATTTGGATTTTGGGACATATCCTTACGTAACTTCTTCTAACCCTATAGCTGGTGGTGTATGTATAGGCGCTGGAATAGGCCCTACACGTATAAAAAATGTGCTAGGTGTAGTTAAGGCGTATACTACAAGGGTTGGAGAAGGCCCATTTACTGTAGAACTTTCTGACCAAACGGGAGACTTTTTAAGAGAAAAAGGGAAAGAGTATGGCGCAACAACAGGTAGACCTCGTCGTTGTGGTTGGTTTGACGCAGTTGTTGTACGCCATAGTGTTAGGGTAAGTGGTATAAAACATTTAATTCTTACAAAGCTTGACTGTATGGAAGATATCAAAATAATAAAGATATGTGTTGCATATAAATATAAAGGCAAAATTTATAAAGAATTCCCAGCTTCAAGAACAATTCAAAAATACGCAACACCTGTTTATGAACATATGCTAGGCTTTAATGGGCAAATTAAAGGTATAACAGATTTTAAAAAGTTGCCTGTTAACGCTCAAAAGTATGTTAAACGTTTAGAACAGTTAGTTGGTGCTCCTATAGATTTAATTTCTCTTGGAAGAAAAAGAGAAGAGACTATAGAAGTAAACAAAAAAGTTAAATGGTTTTAATTTTGCATATATGGGGAATTGTTTTTTTTATGAAAGTTAAACTATTACAATTCACCCAAGAACCTGAAAAAGTTTGTGCATTAGCTGCAAGGCTTTGTTACAGTCCTACAACTATAGATGAACTTTCTAAAAGTTTTGATAAAGCAAAAATTGAAAAACTTTTATCTAAAGTTATTTCTTCTGGGCATTACTCTGTGTTAGAGCATGCATCTTTTACTTTTGGAGTTGAAGATGTTTCCAGAGCGTTACTTGCTCAACTTACAAGGCATAGAGTAGCTTCTTTTTCAGTTCAAAGTCAACGATATGTTAAGCTTAAGGATGGACTTGAGTTTACTGTGCCGGAAAGTATAAAGAAAAACACAAACCTTTTAAAAAAATATAATGATTTTTTAAGTCATGTAGAAAAACTTTATAAAGAGTTTTTAGATGCAGGTGTGCCTACTGAAGATGCAAGATTTATTCTTCCTAATGCTAGTACTACAAAAATTCTCTTTACTATGAATGCAAGAGAGTTAAGACACTTTTTTTCTTTAAGAACTTGTAATAGAGCCCAATGGGAAATACAAGAGTTAGCTTGTTATATGCTAAATCTTGTTAAAAAAGAGGCTCCTTTACTTTTTAATAATGCAGGGCCAAGTTGTATAAGAGAAGGTTGCCGTGAAACTTTTGTCTGTGGCAAACCTTGGCAAAAGATTGCTGATAGTTAAAGTACAGGAGAAAGTATATGCATGACGTTTTTGTGTTTTTAATGGCTTTAGCAAGCATTTTATTTTTTGCAAAAATTTTTGGCGAACTTGCTTTAAAACTTGGTCAAAGTGCTATTGTAGGAGAACTTTTAGCTGGGATCGTTATAGGTCCGAGCGTTTTAGGTCTTGTACATGAAACAGCAATTCTTTCTAATATATCAGAGATTGGTGCGATTATACTCCTTTTTGAAGTAGGTCTTTCTACAGATATGAAAGAGTTTTTAAAAGCTGGCCTTTGGGCAATAGCTGTAGCTATTGTAGGAGTAGTACTACCTTACTTTTTAGGGTATTTTGTATTTTTACATTTTGGACTTACAAGTACTCAAGCAATTTTTGCAGGAGCAGTACTTACAGCAACTTCTGTTGGTATTACTGCCAGAGTGTTTATGGACCTAAACAGGCTTGAAACACAAGAAGCAAAAATAGTTTTAGGAGCTGCTGTCATAGATGATGTTATAGGCCTTGCTATACTAGCTGTCGTTTTAAAGCTTGTACAAGGAGGAAGTATTACTTTTGGTAAAGTCGCTTCTATAAGTGGTACAGCTATTTTGTTTTTAGTTTTATCTGGTTTAGTAGGGGTGCTTATTGCTCCTTCTATTTATAAAGTTGTTGTAAAGATGAAACAATCGCATGTAATATTTATTGTAGGTATAATTTTTTGTTTTATTATTTCTGCATTTTCAACTAAAGTTGGGCTTGCTCCGATAGTAGGCGCATTTGTAGCTGGTTTAATACTTTCTACAATAAAGCAAAGTGAAGAGATTAAAAGAGATATTAAATCTATTTATGCGTTTTTTGTTCCTATATTTTTTGTTTTAATGGGAACTAATGTCGATATAAGTACTTTTAATCCTTTCGTTGCTACAAACAGGGAAATTTTAGCTTTAATGGCAATACTTTTTGTTGTAGCTTTTATTGGTAAAGTTTCTGCTGGCTTTGTTGTATTTAAAAAAGGTATTAATAAGTTTTTAATAGGAGTTTCTATGGTTCCAAGAGGAGAAGTTGGTTTAATATTTGCTGGTATTGGTTTAAAAAATAATGTTTTTGGAATAAAAGATTATAGTTCTTTAGTTGCTGTTATAATGCTTACAACTTTTATTACGCCAATAATATTGAAATATCTTTTATCAAAACAAAAAAAATAACATGACAAAAAAATTGATTTTTTTTTAGCTTTATTGTTTTTTATGAATTCTTTTGTTGTAGATAATGTAGATGCATTTGATGCGAAAGAAGTTGTTTTAGAGGAGCCTTATGAATTTGCAAAAAAGCAAGAAACTACAAAAAATGTAAATACTCAAGAGTTTATTTCAGAAAATGTTTCTTCTATATATAATAAAGCTAATGCAGTTAAAAATAATTTTGAAATTGGTAAGTTGTTTAAAAGTATAAAGCAGTTTATTGCGTCGATAAAAAAAATTGTTTTAAAAATTAAGTTGTTTGTTTATAATAATTAAGAATTGATATAAATAAAATCGATTAGTTGTTACTAAAATTGAAATTCAATAAGCTATTTAATTTTGTAGCAGTCACTTTTGTTAATTTAACTATTTATTTATAGATTGTTTTTTTAGTAAGATATCGCTTTTCGTGGGATAACTAATTAAAAAGATTTAATTTTTTCTTTTGTTTAGATTTCACTAAGCCATCTTTTTTAGAAAGAAGAAATTTACTCATAAAACAATTAGTTTTATAATGGCCGTAAATTCTAGATAAAAGCAGGCTTATTTTCTCCTAATAATGTAAGGATTTTAAATGTAGTATATAAGTTTTGCACTGTAACTTTTTTTTTGGAGAGATAAATGAAATCAAACTACGAAAAATTTAAATCTGTATGCAGTATTTTAGAAGAGTATTCTTTTGATAAATCAAAACTAATTCCAATTTTGCAAGGTATACAAGAAGAGTATAAATACTTACCTCAAGAAATTTTAGCTTTTATATCTTCAGCTTTAAATATTTCTCCAGCAAAAGTTTATGGTGTAGTAACTTTTTATTCTCATTTTTCATTAACTCCTAAAGGTAAACATATTATAAGAGTTTGTGATGGAACAGCTTGTCATGTAAAAAAATCATCAAGCATAATAGAAGCTTTAAGGAAAAAGCTTAATTTAAATGAGTCTGAGACAACAACAAAAGATATGCTTTTTACGTTAGAGACTGTTTCTTGTCTTGGGGCTTGTGGACTTGCTCCAGTTATTGTCGTTGACGATAAAGTATACGGACAAATGACTGCATCTAAAGCTGTTATGTTAATTGAGCAAATAAAGGGGTAAGCTATGAATATAGATTTAGAAAATATAACTCAAGAATTTGAAAATTCAAAGAAAAATATAAAAAAAAGAATTATTGTTTGTGCAGGTACAGGATGTGTGGCAAACGGTTCTTTGGATGTGTTTAAAAGTCTTGTAGACATGTCTAGACAAATGAAAATAGATGTTCATATAGAGATAAAAGAAGAAAACAAGGGTACTTTAATTTCTAAAAGTGGCTGTCAAGGATTTTGTCAGCATGGCCCTTTAGTTAATATTTTGCCTCAAGGGATACTTTATGCAAAAGTTACAACCTCTGATATTAAAGAAATTTTAGAAAAAACTATTTTAAAAGGTGAAATTATAGCTAGATTGTGTTATCACGATAAAGGCAGAATTTGTAAAGGTCAAGAAGATATACCTTTTTATACAAAACAAAATAGGGTTGTTTTAAAACAGTGCGGTGTTATAGATCCGGAAAATATTAGAGAATATATAGCAAATGGTGGTTATAAAGCAGCAAAAAAAGCGTGTGTAGACATGACTGATAAAGAAATTTGTGATGAACTTATAAAGTCGGGATTGCGAGGTCGCGGAGGAGCTGGTTTCCCAACAGGTAAAAAGTGGGACTTTACTAGGCTTCAAGAATCCGTGAAAAAATATGTTATTTGTAATGGAGATGAAGGTGATCCTGGCGCTTTTATGGATAGAAGTGTTATGGAAGGGAATCCTCACAGTGTTATAGAAGGTTTAATAATTGCAGCAAAAGCAATAGGGGCAGATGAAGGCTACATATATGTTCGAACAGAATACTCTTTGGCAGTTTCTAGAATGCAAAAAGCTGTAAAAGAGGCTACTGACATTGGTATACTTGGCAATGATGTTTTTGGGTCAAAACATAATTTTGTTTTACATGTTATGGAAGGAGCAGGTGCTTTTGTTTGTGGAGAAGAAACGGCCCTAATAGCTTCTATTGAAGGTAAAAGAGGTATGCCTTCACCAAAACCTCCTATACCTGCTCAAAGTGGTCTTTGGGGGACCCCTACTGCTATAAATAATGTTGAAACGCTTGCTAATGTTCCTATAATAATTAATTATGGCGCAGATACTTTTAAAAAGAATGGAACACAGAGTTCTTCAGGTACAAAGATATTTGCAATAACTGGAAATGTTTTAAATACAGGACTTGTAGAAGTACCATTTGGTACAAGTCTAAGGCATGTTATTTTTGATATTGCAGGTGGTGTTCCCGATGATAAAGGGAACTTAAGCGAAGATAACTTTAAAGCTGTACAAATAGGTGGACCCTCAGGTGGCTGTTTAACTAAAGAACATTTAAGCATGGCTTTAGATTATGATTCTTTGAAAACTGTTGGAGCAATGGTAGGTTCTGGTGGATTTGTTGTTATGAGTAAACATAACTGTATGGTAAATGTTGCGAAATTTTTTATGCAGTTTACTCAAAGTGAGTCTTGTGGTAAATGTGTTTTATGTAGAGAAGGCACATTGCAGATGCTTTTAATGCTTACAGATATTACAGAAGGAAAAGCAAACAGCAATACTTTGCCTTTACTTGAAGAGCTTGCAAAAGCTGTTGCAATAGGTTCTTTGTGTGGTCTTGGCAAGACAGCTCCAAACCCAGTACTATCTACTTTAAGATATTTTAAAGATGAGTATGAGGCACATGTAAAAGATAGGCAATGCCCTGCGGGTGAGTGCGCTAAGTTGTTGAACTATCAAATAACTGACAAATGTATAGGTTGTGGTTTATGTGCTAGTAAATGTCCTGTGAGAGCTATTACTGGAAAAGTTAAAGAAAAACATAAAATTGATGTATTAAAATGTGTTAAATGTGGAGTATGTGAAGATTCTTGCAAATTTAATGCTATTTCCAGGAGTTAATTATGGAAAAATATTTGATAATAAATGGTCTAAAAGTTTTTTTTGACAACGAAAGAAATATTTTAGAAGTTATAAGAAAAGCAAAAATAGAGCTCCCAACTTTTTGTTATCATTCAGAATTAAGTACATATGGCGCGTGTAGGCTTTGTATGGTTGAAGTTGAGAATATGGGGATAATTCCTGCCTGTTCTACTCCTTGTAGTTCTGGAATGGTTATCAACACGAATACTGAAAAGATAATCAATATGAGAAAAATTGTGATAGAGCTTTTACTTGCAAACCATGACAGAGAGTGTACTACTTGTCAAAAAAGTCAGAGTTGTAAACTTCAAACTCTTGCAAGAAGGCTTGGGATAGAAACTGTTAGATTTAAGAATGTTACTCATAAAGCAGACAAAGATTTATCTACATATGCTTTAGTTAGAGAGCAAGATAAGTGTGTTTTATGTGGTGACTGTGTAAGGTTTTGTGATGAAATACAAAGTATAGGCGCTTTAGGATTTGTAAATAGAGGGTCAAAATCTGTAGTTTGTCCAAGTTTTGGTAAAGATTTAGAGTTGTCCGAATGTGTATATTGTGGTCAATGTAGCAGAGTTTGCCCAACAGGTGCAATTACTCCTAAGTCAGAAGTTAGACAAGTGTGGAAAGCTTTAAGTGATAAAAATAAAAAAGTTATAGTTGCTATAGCTCCTGCTGTTAGAGCTGCAATTGGCGAAGTTTTTGGTATTGCTAAAGAAAATGGCACTGAAGCTGCCGGCAGGATAGTTACAGCTTTAAAAACAATGGGTTTTTACAGAGTTTTTGACGTATCATTTACTGCGGATATGACTATAGTGGAAGAAGCTAATGAGTTTTTAGAGAGAGTAAAAGAAAATAATAATATTCCCTTGTTTACTTCCTGTTGCCCAGCCTGGGTGAAGTTTGTTGAACAATATTATCCAGAATTTATTAAAAACCTTTCAAGTTGTCGTTCTCCTCAGGGTATGTATGGAACGGTTGCTAAAAGAATTATGCCAGAAGTTTTAGGTGTAAAGAAAGAACATTTGGTTGTGGTTTCTATTATGCCGTGCACAGCTAAAAAATATGAAGCAAGAAGAAAAGAACTTGCAGATAATGGAGACAGAGATATTGATTATGTTATAACTACTCAAGAACTTGCAATGATGATAGAAGAATCAGGATTGAGGTTTCAAGAGTTAGAACCTTATGCTTTTGATATGCCACTTGGTTTTAAAACAGGAGCGGGTGTGATATTTGGTAATTCTGGTGGCGTAACAGAGGCTGTTCTAAGAAATGTTGCAAGTAGTATGACTGATGGTCAAGATGAGTCAGAACAATTTAGTTTTGTAAGAGGCGATAATGGAATAAGAGAAGCAACAATAAATCTTTTAGGCAAAGAACTAAAAATTGCAATTATATATGGATTAAGAAATGCAAGACAAGTTTTAAGAGAGCTTAAAACTGAAAAGAGAAAGTACGATTTTGTGGAAGTTATGGCGTGCCCAGGAGGGTGTGTAGGAGGTGCAGGGCAGCCTGTTTATAATGATTTAATTACAAGGCAAAATAGAGCAAAAGTTTTATACGAAAATGATAAAACCTTAGAGCTTCATAAACCGCAAGACAATCCTTATGTTCAGAAATTATATAATGATTACCTTGGCGGTGTACCTGGCAGCACAAGAGCTCATGAGTACTTACATACGCATTACAACTACAAAAAACGCTATAAGGAAAGTGTAACAATTTCAGATAATGGCAACAAAGGTGTGGAAGTTAACGTTTGTTTTGGTAATCACTGTATGAAAAAAGGGGCAAAAGATATTTTAAAGCATATTCTAGACTATGTTGAAAGTAAAAAGTGTAAAAATAAAGTAAATATATCTGCATCTATATGTTTAGAAGAGTGTTTTAGCGCTCCAAATGTGAAAGTTGCTGGCACAACAATAAGTAAAGCTTCAGATAAAGTTATTGAAGAAGCAATTGATAAAGAGCTTAAATAAAAAATAAGTGGGTGTTATGAGCAGAATTATGGGGATAGATTATGGTTTAAAACGTATAGGTATAGCCATGACAGATATATTGCAAGTTGTTTCTAGTCCGTTTGATATAATTGAAAGTGTGTCTTTAAAAAAAGATGCTGCAGAAATTGTAAATATTGCAAAAAATAATGATGTGTCTTGTATAGTGGTTGGCCTTCCAATAAACATGAATGGCACAGAAGGCGAAATGGCAATGTCTGTGCGTAAAGTTGTAGAAGAAATTAAATTAATCTCAGATATTGATGTTGCAACAGTAGATGAACGCCTTACTACATCTCAAGCAGAAAGAATGTTAATTTGTGAAGCAAACGTGTCAAGGCAAAAACGTAAAGGTTTAAAAGACAAAATAGCTGCATCTCTTATTTTGCAGATTTATTTAGACATGCGATGTAAATAAGCTCTTTAAAATTTTTCTAACAATCTTATCAAACTACTTAACTTTATGTTGTAGAGGGCTTAATGCCATTATATACTAGACAGTTACGATATAATAAATTCAAACGACATGTTTGTTTCTAATATGTTATAAGGTAGACGGAACAAATTAATCCAATTTGCTAGAGACTTTATATTACATGGCAATCTGAAAAATGACTCTATAATCAATAGTTTTAGAGTTTAAATCAAAAAATCCATATGAATTAAACAGCTATAATAAAGCTCATATAGACAGCATAGAAATAATATTTAGTGACGGTGTTATGTCTAGATGAGATTATAGTAGAAATTGTAGAGATGCCAGAAACTCCCTATAATATAACAGTCATTACAAATGACAAGGGTATAAGACGTAGGATAGGTACAAGTGGCGCAAAGAATGAGAGTGTAGAGATGTTTTTGTCTAGAGGGAGTAGGGAAAAAAACAAGAGAGTTTGATGTTGATATAAAAATGAAATAAACGAGGAACTTATGTGGCTAAAAAAATAAAGATTTCTTTAATTGCACTTGTGCTTACAATGTTCATTGTTATTTTTTCGTCTGTATATTTATTACTTCCAGACAGGCATATTACAATAGTGGTAAATCAAGGAGCAACATTTTTTTCTATAGCTAATCAACTTAAAGAAAATCATCTGATATTATCTAAAAGATTATTTTTGAAATTGGTTAATTTTAAAAATGCAGGCAGTAAGTTAAAGGCAGGTGTTTATACGTTTTCTTGTAAAGATACTATGGTTACAATACTAAAAGATTTAATAACAGGATCAAAAAATAGTATAAAATTTACAATTCCTGAAGGTAATAATATTAAGCAAATAGCCCAAATAATATCTAAAAATATAGGAATTGATAAAGAGAAATTTGTTAAAATAGTAGCAATAAGAAATCTAGAAGGTTATTTGATGCCAGAAACATATTTTGTTGTTCCTGGAATGAATGAAGAACAAATAGTAGATATGATGTACAATGAATTTAATAAAAAAATAACACCTGGCATGTTGCAAAGAGCAAAAGAAATAAATATGAATTTTAAAGATATTGTAATTCTTGCATCAATTATTGAAAAAGAGGCAGTAAAATCTAATGAGAGACCAATAATATCTGCAGTTTTTTATAACAGACTCAGAAAAAATATTAGATTGCAATCCTGCGCAACTGTTTTGTATGCTATGGGCATAAACAAAGAAAAACTCACTATAGAAGACACAAAGTTCAGGTCTCCCTATAATACATATTTGCATTCTGGCCTTCCGCCTGGCCCTATATGTAGTCCTGGGATTGCGTCAATAAATGCAGCATTATATCCTGCAAATGTTAAAAGTTTATTTTTTGTTTCTAAAGGTGATGGGCATCATATGTTTGCAGATACGTTAAAAGAACATAACAAAAATAAGCAAGAAGTTTCTAAAAACAAAGAGGTCAATTAATTACATGCAACTAAATAAAGTTTATTTGGATAATAGCGCTACTACAATAGTAAATGCTGAAGTTCTAAAAGAAATGGGACTCTACTTTTCTGGCATGTATGGTAATGCTTCAAGTATTCATTTTTGGGGGAGACGAGCAAAAGAAGCTTTAGATAGCTCCAGAGAAAAAATAGCTTGTCTTTTAAACGCTAGTATAGATGAAATATTTTTTACAGGGGGTGGCACTGAGTCGGACAATATCGCAATTTTTGGTATAGTAAACGCTCAAAACACAAAAGGTCATATAATTACTACAAAAATTGAGCATCATGCTGTTTTGTATTCTTGTCAACATCTTGAAAAAAATGGCTATAGCGTAACTTACCTTGATGTGGACAAAGACGGGGTTATTTCTTTAAATGACTTAAAACAAGCTATTAGAGCTGACACTGTTCTTGTAAGCATAATGCATGCAAATAATGAGGTAGGAGCTATACAGCCTATAGAGGAAATAGGAATCTACTTAAAAACAATAAATGCAAATAGAAAAAATAAAGTTTACTTTCATACGGATGCAGTTCAAACAGCAGGGAGAGTTTATTTAGATGTTAAAACATTAAAGGTAGATTTGCTTACAATGTCGGGGCATAAGTTTTACGCTCCAAAGGGTATAGGTGTTTTATATGTAAAAAAAGGGACAAAAATTAAACCTATAACTTTTGGTGGTAGTCAAGAAAATGCACTTCGTCCAGGTACGGAAAATATTCCTTATATTGTCGGTATTGCTAAAGCATTTAATATAGCAAATGCTAATCTGGAAGAAGATGATAGACGCGTATTATTTTTGAGAGAACAGTTAAAAGAAGGGATTATAAAAAAAATCTCAGAAATAATAATTAATGGAAGTGGTAGTAGGGCTGTTTCTAATATTTTAAATGTAAGTTTTAAGTATATAGAGGGTGAAGCTTTGCTTATAATGTTAGACATGTCTGGTATAGCTGTTTCTACGGGGTCTGCTTGTGCGACAGGGTTTGGTGGTTCGCATGTTTTGCAAGCCATGGGTGTTGACCCTGTGTCTGCTCAGGGAACTATAAGATTTTCTTTTGGACACTATAATACCCAAGATGAAGTTGATTATGTTTTGGAACAATTGCCTAAGATTGTTGAAAAGTTACGCTTGATGTCGCCAGTGTATAAAAAATTTTAAAATTAATTTGATTCTCAAGGATAATCAAATAGGAAATAATGTGGCAATTTATATTAGCTGTTACTCTTCTAAAAAAGTACAATACAAGTTCATTTTATTGCTAATGAGGAGGAATGAGGGGGGAAGAAATGTACATTGATTTATTGTCAGACTGGCCGGCGTATATGTTTATGGCTTTATTTATTTTTTTCTTTGTATATATAATTATAAAAGGTAATGTTAAATAAATTGTGGTTTTTGAGGTGTTAAAATGGCTGATAAATTTTCCTTTGATATTGTTTCTGAAGTAAGTATGATGGAAGTTGAAAATGCTGTTAATCAAGCACAAAAAGAACTTTCAAATAGATTTGATTTTAAGGGCAGTAAGTCTTCTATTGAGTTAAATAAGAATGATAAAAGAGTTACTCTTGTTGCAGATGACGACTACAAAATGAAAGCTTTAAAAGATATACTAGAAAGCCGTTTTGCAAAAAGGGGCATTTCTATAAAGTCTTTAAATTATAAAGCTCAAGAAAAAGCTTTTGAAGGATACATTAGGCAAGTTGCTGAAATTATTTCAGGACTTCCTTCAGATAAAGCTAAAGAATTGTCAAAGCTTATTAAAGACTCTAAAATAAAAGTTCAAACACAAATAGATGGTGCAAAAGTTAAAGTAATTTCTTCTAAAAAAGATGACTTGCAACAAGTAATAGCTTATTTAAAAAAAGTTTCTTTTTCTTTGCCTTTACAGTTTGCCAATTATAGATAAGAAGTGAAAAATGTCTGTAAGTAAAGGTAGAATTTTAGTGTTTGCATCTCAAATTGTACAATCTATCAGCAACGCTAAGTTTATGAAAAGCTAGAAGTTAAAATTGTAGAACTACAAACTGCTCTTTTAGATTTAGAAACTGCAAAAAAGGAAATCAATTCTTTGAAAGAAGTAAATTCGTGTCTTTAAAAAATCAAATTATTAATGTTGTTTGTGAAAAAATTGTTTTTCCTGGTCGCTCTCTTTGTAGGTGTGAGGATGGTTTAGCTCTATTTACAGAATGGCTTTTACCAACAGAAAGTGCAGAAGTTTTAGTTGTAAGAGATACAAAGACTTATAGAGAAGGCATTTTAAAAAATGTTACTTTAAAATCCAAATATAGAATTGACCCTAAATGTAGTTGTTTTGGCGTTTGTGGGGGATGTTGTTTTCAGAATATTTCTTATGAAAATCAATTATCTTTAAAGCAAGAATATTTAAAAGAACTTTTGAGTTTTACAGATTTAACAGTTTCTAATATACTGCCAAGTCCTTTGCAATGGCACTACAGAAATAAGATGGAATTTAGTTTTTTTAATAATAACGATACTGTAGACTTAGGCCTTCACAAAAAGGGGAGTTTTAATAAGTATATTTCAGTACCTTGTTGTTTTATAGCTGATGCAGATTTTGTTAAAGTTGTAGAGGTTGTAAAAAATTTTGCTAAAAAGAGTAAATTGCTAGCTTATGATAATAAAAAGCATGAAGGTTTTTTTAGACATTTAATTTTACGTAAAGTTCAAAATAGTGGTCAGTTTCTTGTAAACATAGTTACAAATGAACTTAAAACAAACCAAGATATATTGAACCCTATTGTAGAAGAACTTTCAACGTTTGTTGATGCTTTATACTGGACTATAAATTCTAAAAAATCAAATGGTATAAATTCAGATAAGTTAGTTTTATTACATGGAAGTCCGTTAATAAGGGAAAAACTTAATGTTGGCAACAAAGATTTTTATTTCAATATATCTCCCTTTTCTTTTTTTCAAATAAACTCAAAAGCTACAGAGGTTCTATATAATCAGGTTTTAAGACTTTTAAAGCCTGCCAAAAATGATATATTGTTAGATCTGTATTGCGGAATAGGTGCTATAGGCTTGTCTATGGCCTATAGTGTTAAAGAGATTGTAGGTATAGAGTTATTGTATCAAGCAGTTGAAAATGCTAGGGAAAATTTGATAATAAATAATATTAGTAATGCTCAATTTTTTGTTTCTAGTTGTCAGGATTGGCTTAATACAACAAAGTACAAGTTTGACTTAATAGTTGTTGATCCCCCTCGTACTGGACTTACAGAAGATGTTATTACTTTTTTGCTTTCTTCGCAAGCCAAAAGGATTGTTTATATTTCTTGTAATCCTTCTACCTTAGCAAGAGATTTGCAAATTATTATTGAAAATGGTAAATATAAGCCAACAGAAATTGTTTCTGTTGATGTATTTGCACATACTAGCCATTTAGAAATTGTAGTAGCGTTAGAATTAAACTAGTTTTTATGAATTGGAGATATTAAGTAAATGAACAGGATAGTAAAGGTAGTGTTTGTTTTTTTGTTTTTTGTAGTCAATGTAAATGCGGATGTTTTAACTTTGGATGATTATTTGGAGTTAGTTTTAAAAAACAATAATGAATTAAATTCCATACAATCAAGCATTGATGCAGTTAAAGGAAAACTTGCTCAAATAGAGATGGTATACTCGTATTCTTTAAGTGCTGGAGCTAGTTACGCAGATGACAAAAGTGGTAGGCCTTTTTCTATGCTTGGTAGGCCAGATGAAGTAAAAATTTTTGCTTATGATGCAACTGTAAATAAAATGTTTGGGTTTGGTACTCAAGTTTCTTTGGGTTTAAATGGTTCACATAGTGGCTCTAATTTTGCAAATGATGCTATGGATTTTAATGTTATTGATATAGCTCCATTTGTAAAACTGCAACAGTCATTATTGAAAGACATAAATGATGGTTCTACAAAAGCTTCGATTGCAAAAGCTAAATCTAGTGCAAAGTCAGCTTTGTATTTATTAGAGTATCAAAAACAAAATGCTTTGCTTAATGCAAAAATGGCTTATTGGAATTTATCTTATGCAAAAACAGTTGTGGATTTTAGAAAAAATGCTTTAAAGAGAGTGCAAAAAATTTTAGACTGGAACCAAAAAAGATTTAACATGGACTTAGTAGAAAAATCAGATCTTTTACAGTCTCAAGTGGCAGTAAAACTTGGAAATTTAAATTTGAAAATTGCTTATGAACAAGAAAATAGAGCAAATAGAGCGGTAAACCAATTTTTGTCTATATCAGATATGATGGTTAAATACGATGTTGAAAAATTTGAAGGAAAAGGAAAGTTCTTTTATAGTGATGATGAACCTAAAAAAAATTGTACAAGGCTTGATGTTCTTTCTGTTTTAGAAGATGTAAATAGTGCTATGTATGATCAAATTGCAAATAAAAAGAGTAGTGGAGCAGATTTGGTTTTAAATGGCCAATTTGCACTTAATGGGGTAGATAAGGATTTTGAATTTGTTAAAGATAACTTAACAAAAGCTGAAAGATCTTCATACTCTTTGGGTTTGAGATATAGTTTGCCTTTAAATTTTAAATTGAGAAAACTATTAGATCAAGGTTATGAAGCAGCAAAAGTTTCGACTCAAGAAAAAGCAAAATATTTGTCTGTTAAAGAAAATAATGATTGGCAACAACTTTTGGAAGATTGGAATGATGCGAAGTTGAAAAATATTATTGCTGTAGAAATAGAGGAAATACAAAAACAAAGAAAACAAGAAGACGAGATGTTGTTAAAAACAGGAAGAACAACAACTTACTTAGCTTTGCAAACAGAACAAGCTTTAGATGACGCTACATTAAATGTTCTTGGGAGCGTTTTGGAGCTTATTAAAATATCTGAAACAGCAAAAACGTTTTATGATTATAGTTTTGAAATAAAAGTGAATTAAAAAGTATTACAGTTTAGAGGAATAATATAATGAATCTAGCAAAAATAGCAATTAAACGGCCAACTTTTATAATGGCATTACTTATAGTGTTTATTATTTTGGGAACAATTTCTTTAAGTAAGCTTAGCGTTAGGATGTTTCCTGATGTAGAGTTTCCGTATGTTTTAATTATGACTGCTTACCCTGGCGCAGGCGTAGCAGAAATAGAGCAACTTGTTTCAAAGCCTATAGAAGATGCTGTTAGTGGAGTTTCAGCTTTAAAGCACGTCAGTTCAATAAACCAAGATAACATGTCTATAGTTTTCTGCGAGTTTCAACTTTCTAAAGATCCTGATATAGCAACTCAAGAAGTTAGGGATAAAGTAGGACAAATTAGACTTGACTTACCTGACAATATAAAAGAGCCAGTGATAATGAAAGCAGATATTAACAGTCTTCCTATAGGAACTGTTAGTTTAAAAGCAAAAGGTCTTAGTCCTAAACAAATGTATGATTTTGCTGATGATGTAGTTTCCAAAGATTTGGCTCAAGTTTCTGGAGTATCGCAAATTAATATTATTGGTGGCCAAAAAAGAGAAATACATATTAACGCAGATAAGAAAAAACTTAAAAATTATGAACTTACACTTACATCTCTTGCAGCAAAAATTAAGTTAAACTCTTTAAATATCCCTGCAGGAAAAGTAAATAGAGGAGTAAACGAAGTAGAGTTTAGAACTCTTGGCGAGTTTAAATCTATATCTCAGATTAACGATGTTGTTGTAAATTTTTTGGGCAATGATAAACATGTTACAGTTGACGACGTTGCCGTAATAGAGGATGGTGTTGTAAAAGAAGTTTCACGTGCAAGAATAGACGTTGTAGAAGATGGCAAGTTTGTTTCAGAGCCTGCTTTATTATTGCAAATTTATAGGCAGGCAAAAGGTAATGATGTAGCAATATCAAATGGACTAAAGAAAAAAATTGAAGAGGTTAATCAAAAATATTTACAGTATGACGGAAAACCTCAACTTACTATGATTTCTGATGCGGCCAATGGCGTAAGAATGAACATAGAAAATGTCAAATCTACAATTATTGAAGGTGTTTTCCTTGCAGTTCTAGTTGTTTATTTCTTTTTAGCTAGCTGGCGTTCAACTTTTATTACAGCGCTTTCTTTGCCAAACAGTTTAATAGGCTCTTTTGTTTTTATGTATGCTTTTGGGTTTAGCTTAAATGTGTTGTCTTTAATGGCATTGTCACTAGCTGTAGGCCTGTTAATTGATGATGCTATTGTTGTTAGAGAAAACATTTTTAGACATTACCAAGAAGGTGCAAACCCAATAAAAGCAGCTTTAGATGGCACAAATGAAGTTACTTTGGCTGTTATAGCTACAACAGGCACTGTTGTAGCGGTATTTTTACCTATGGCGTTTTTAAGCGGTGTTATGGGACAATTTTTTAAAGAGTTTGGGTTAACAGTTGTTTTTGCTATGTTAATATCTATATTAGATGCTTTAACAATTGCACCTTTGCTTTCAGCGTACATGATTCCTGACCATAATGCTAAAAAAGTAAAAAAATGGAAAATCCAAGAAATAGTAATTAAACTTTTTAGAAGTGTTACAGTAGATTGGTTTAATAAGAGTTTTAATGTTTTAGAGCGTTCATACAAAAAATTTATTTATTTTATTGTAGAAGCAAAAGTATTAGATTTTAAGTTTGTCAAAAATAACAGACATTTCTCTGTAAGTTGGAAATTTGCTACTCTTGCTATTGCTATATTTGTGTTTGTTTTTACTATAGGATTGTCGAAAAAATATCTAAAAGCTACTTTTATGCCTGCTGCTGAGTGGGGGGAATTTAATATTAATTTACAAGCTAAACCGGGAACATCTTTAGATCAGATGGACAAATATACTAAAGAAGTGGAACAAATATTGATGAACGACCAAAATATAGAGCTTGTTTCTGTAGCGGTAGGACAAAGTGGAATGTTTTCTTCTCTTGCAAGTCAAGCAAGTATATATGTAAGGATGATTCCTGCAGACTCTCACGTGAAATTTTTTGGACTTTTTGGTAAAAAAGATACTCCTAAAAGAACTCGTTCAAGCTCACAAATGAAAGACTTCCTTAGAGAAGTTTTTGAAGAAAAGTTTAAAGATGAGTTAGAAGTTTCTATAGTAAGGCAAAGCTTTGGTGGTGGAGAAAGTGAATTTATTATGCAACTCAATGGAGATAGCATAGATGTTTTATACGATGTTGCTCAAACTTTAATAAAGAGATTTAAAGAGATACCTTACTTTGTGGATGTGCATTCCAACTATAAAATTGGCAAACCTGAAGTACAAATACAAATGGACTCTAAGAAGATGGAAGATTATGGTGTAAGTTCTGTTGTTGTTGGTAACGAAGTTAGAGCTATGATAGATGGAGCATTAGCCGGCAAGTTTAGAGAGCATGGTTTAGAGTACGATATAAAAGTTAGGTTTGCAGAAGATCAGCAAGATATTGTTCAAAATTTAGACAGCATTTATGTAAACAATGTTAATAATAAACTTGTAAAATTAAAAAATGTTGCATCTATAGAAATGGCTGAAGGTCCTACACAGATATTTAGAGAAGATAGAGTGCGCTATGTTTCAGTTGAGGGCAATCTTGCAGCAGGTGGAGCAATAGGTGAAATACAAACAGAAGCAATTAGAATATTTAATGAAGAAAAAGCAAAACCAGAAAATTTAGAAAAATGGAAATATGTGCATTTTGGTCTTTATGGAAACGCAGCAGATATTTCAGAGATGTTTAAGAGTATTATTATTGCTGCAGGTTTATCTGTAATATTTATCTTCATGGTCCTTGCAAGTTTATATGAGTCCGTTATTACTCCGTTTACAATTATGACGGCACTTCCTTTAGCTATCATAGGTGGACTTTGTGCTTTGCTTATTGCAAGACAGTCGATTGACATGTTTACACTTATTGGCATGATAATGCTTCTTGGTATTGTAGCTAAGAATTCTATCCTTTTAGTGGATTATGTTCAACAACAAATGAGAAATGGTTTAAGTATGAACGATGCTATAGTGAAAGCAGGCGTTGTAAGACTTCGCCCTATACTTATGACATCTTTTGCTCTTATAGCTGGCATGCTTCCAACAGCGTTAGGTCTTAGCGAAGTTGGCCAGTTTAGAAGAGGTATGGGAATAGTTGTTATAGGTGGAGTTGTAAGCTCTACAATACTTACGTTAATTGTTGTGCCTGCAATCTTTGAGTATATGGACAATTTTAGATTGTTTTTAAGAAAACTTGTAAAAAGACCTGCAAAAAGAATGATAGACTATCCAGAAGAAGAACTACATAAACAGGATTTATAAATTATGGAATACTTTAAACAATTAAGGGGGCAAGCATTAGTTGAGGCTGCTTTAATTTCTCCTTTAATTGTTGTTTTTCTTTTTTCAATTGTTTGGTTTGCTAGTCTTATGCTAAGTTGGCAACAAATTGTAACTGCTACAAAGTACGGTGTGGATTTGATTGCTTATACAGATTTTGACAAAAAATATATAGAAAATGATATAAAAGATTATCTCTGCAATACAAGAACACTTGGCAGAATTTTAGATTTAAATAGGCTAAATGTAGTAGTTCAGATAAATGATTATAAACCTAATGATAATGTTCTTGATTGTAGTAAATGGTTAGTTCCGAAAAAATCTTTTGTAGAGATAACGTATTCATACAAAATTCCAAAAGTATTAAAAGTTATTGGTAAAGAAAATATTAATATAAACTCTAAACTAGAAGTTTTATCAGGGGCTGGTAGTCTCTAAAGCGAAAAAAATAAAGTGTAAGGGGAGATAGTAGATGCTAAACTTTAACTGGATTAAAAGACATAAAGGGCAAGGGATGGTAGAGTATATTCTGATTGTAGCAGTTGTAGTAGGTATTGTTTTTGTTGCATATAAATCTTTAGGGAAAAAAGTTAAAAATAAGTTTGAAATCGCAACAAAAGTTATTCAAAAAGCAGATAAAGAATAAATACACATGAATAATAAAAAAGTATTACTTATAGCTTTAATTTTTGCAATACTTTCTTTGTTTTTTGCATATGTTTATATTTCTGACGTGGAAACGAAATATAAAATTATGCTTGAACCAGTTAAAGTGGTCGTTGCTTTGCAGGTTATACCTCAAGGTACAGTTATAAAGCAAGATATGCTTTTGGAGAAATACGTCCCTAAAGAGTATGCTCAACCAAGAGTTTTTAATGATATAAAAGAACTTTTTTTGCCGGACGGCACTTGTGAATATATATCGTTAAATACAATAGAGGAAAATGAGCAAATCCTTTCAACTAAATTATCGAGAATAAGTGAATATGGAATAAGTAATTTAATTCCAGAAGGCAAAAAGGCTATATCTATAGCTTTTGATGTAGATAATGTAAGTGTTTTATCTCCAGGGAATAAAATAGATATTTATGCAGTAATAGAATATACAGATTCTAATAGGCAGTTACAAGAAACAGTATTTTCCGTAGCGCAAGATGTTTTTGTTTTAGCTGTAGGTAACAGTTGTATAGGCTTAGTAAAAAAACAAGATGATGAGCTTAGTAATGTCAACGTGTTGACTTTGGCATTATCTGTAGAAGATGCTCAAAAAGTTATTCTTTTTTCTCAAAAAGGCAGTTTAAAATATTTAATAAGACCTGCTGGTGACACAAAAAGTTATGATGTTGAGCCTTTAAAAGTTTCGTCTATAATTAAAGATATTTCAAGAGTCATAAGTAATCAAAATTATTCAAAAGACGTAAAACTTACAAATCAAAAAGAAGTTTTAGAGATAATAAACAAGTATGCAAAGGTAAACAAATAATAATTTATTTGAGGCATAAAATGCTTTTAATATCTCCAAACAGTATTTCTTTATTACAGTGCAATCTTATTGCGTATGGATTAGATTCTGTAAATTTTAATAAAAAAATTGATAGTATTATTGTTGATTTTTCAGTGTCAGATCCTAGTGCTTTTTGGTCTATTTATAAAAATTCGGTAAAGTATGTAGAAGATATTTTACCTGTTTTGCCGGGTGGAAATTTTAGCATTATAAAAGATTATTTATCTTCTAGTGGAACTGCTAGTGTTTTGTGCATTAAAAGCACGTTTGAAAGTGTAGATAGCATAGGAAATGTTGTTTATCTTTTATCTGTTTTGGACATATATTTTAACAATGTTTATGTTATTTTGCCATGCCAGAAGAGTAAAAATGTTTTATATTTAATTAAAGAAGCAAAACATTGTCTTATACCTTATTTTTCTGATAGTCTGTCTACAAAAAACACAGTTTTATCTTTGCAAGAATACAACTCTATTAATAGTGGGTTAGATTTTATATTGTTTAAACTTAATTTAAATTATGATTTTTATTGTGATAGAATGCTAGAAAGTTTTGGTATAAGTGATATTGTTAGTGCAGATTTTGATACTTCTATTCAAGAACAAATATTGTCGCCAACATTTTCTTATAGAGATAAATCAAATTCTTATGTTTTAGCTTTAGAAAAAATTGTAACTTTAAATTCTTTGCAAACAAAATGTAAGGACACGTCTAGTATTAGTTACTACCAAAATGAAAATGTTTACATAGAGCTTAAAAACAGTATACAGAAGATGCTTGTAGAAGAAATGAAAGAGTTCTCTGAGGAAGAAGATGAAAAAAAATTACGTAATATCATAAGAACTCTCATATTTAAAATAATAAAGGCTAATAACTTAAATATACCAGGAGAGATTTTAAATAGGTTAAATAAAGAGCTTTGTAGTGAAATATCAGGCCTTGGAATTTTAGAAGATTTGCTAGAAGATTCTTCAATTACAGAAATAATGGTAAATGGTTATAATAATATATTTGTTGAAAGATCTGGGAAAATATCTAAAACAGGCTTGTCATTTTCAAGCGAAGCAAATCTTAAAATAATTATAGATAGGATAATTCGTCAAGTTGGAAGGCACGTTGATGAAGCTTCCCCTATTGTTGACGCTAGGCTTAAAGATGGGTCTAGGGTTAATGTTGTGATAAGTCCTATATCTTTAGATGGTAGTATTGTAACAATAAGGAAATTTTCTAAAGATAAACTTTTAATAGATTCTTTGCTTTTTTCAAAAAGTATAAGTAAAGAAATGGTAGAATTTTTAAAAGCAGCTATATTGTTAAAGAAAAATATTATTGTTTCTGGCGGTACTGGTACAGGCAAAACTACTTTGCTAAACATAATTTCTTCTTTTATTCCTGCAAATGAAAGACTAATAACTATAGAAGATTCTTTAGAACTCAACTTACAACAGAAGCATGTTGTAAGGCTTGAAAGTAGACCTAAATCTCAGGAAGGTATAGGAGAAATAAACATTAGAAAACTTGTTGTAAATGCTTTAAGAATGAGGCCAGATAGAATAATTGTTGGTGAGTGTCGCAGTGGAGAAGCTTTAGATATGTTACAGGCAATGTCTACAGGGCATGAAGGCAGTCTTACTACTTTGCATGCCAACTCTCCTAAAGATGCTATTTCTAGACTTGTAACAATGATTTTTATGTCTGGAATAGAAATTCCTGAAGAGTCTATAATCGCACAAGTTGCGTCTGCTGTTGATGTTATTGTGCAACTTGCAAGATATCAAGACGGTTCAAGAAAAATATCATCAATTTCTCACATAAATAGAACAAGCGATGATAAGATATATGAAATAAATCCTATTTTTAAATATGTTCAAAAATCTTTTGAGAATAATGTTGTTTCTGGAGATTTTGTATTTTGTGATTATATTCCAGAATTCATTAATTGTGCCTATCAAAATGGGGTTAATGTAGATATGGAGTGCTTTAAATGAAAGAAGTTTTATTTTTGTTTTCTATATTTGTATGCACATTTTGCTTAATGTATTTTATTTTAAATATTAATCTAATACAGAATAAAAAGTTTGGCAATAGATCAAATTTTACAAATTTAGTTTTTAAAAGAAAAAAGATTATTTTTTTATTTGGTGTGCTTGTTATATCTTTTATCGTAATGCAAAATATTGTCTTTTCTGTCATTTTATGTGTTTTGTGTGTTTATTTTTACTGGCACTTAAGCTATCTAAAAAAACAAAAGACTTCAAACATTATTGATGCACAAATTGTAGAAGCTTTAACTATTATAAAGAATTCTTTAGGTGCAGGGCGCACTATAGCAAATGCTATATTTGATGTAGAAAATGAACTTAGAGAGCCTATAAAAAGCGAATTTGCACGAATATCAAAATCTATATCATTAGGTTTAAGTTTTGATGAAGCAATAGAACAAGTATCTTCTAAAACTAGCAGCAAAGAGTTTAAGTTTATGTTAAATACAATTGAAATATCTAAAGATACGGGTGCAAGTTTAAGAGATATATTTGAACAGATTATAGAATTAGTGTCTAAAAGAATTGCAGCTAAATCGAAAATAGATGCGTTGACGTCTCAGGGTAAACTTTCAGGTAATATAGTTAGTTTGGTTCCTTTTGTTATAATTTTTATGATGTACTTAATAGAACCTGACATGATACAACCTTTGTTTGTTACTACAAGTGGCAACATTTTACTTTTAATAGTTGTTTTTATGGTTACTTTAGGTTCTTTTGTAATAAGAAAAATGACGGAGATAGATTTTTAATGATAATACTTTTTTATTTAAGTTTTGCTATTTTTGTGGTTTCTTTTGTTTTTGTTATATGCGATAAAATATCTAAAGTTAAAAAAGCTAGTAAAGTAGAAAGTTCTATAGATAAAAAACAAAATAAAAATATTGTAGTTTTTTTTGTTTTTAATATTGCATCGAAATTGGGATATTGGTTTAAATATATCAAAAACAAAAAGTTTTTAGATTATATTAATAATATTAAATCAAATTTGTGTTCTATAAGATCTGATATTAAAGAGGTTGACCCTTACCAGTTTTTAGTAGTGCAAATACTATCTGGTGTTTTTGGCGCTATATTTTGTGCACTATTTATAAGCTTTAATATTCTACTTGTTGCTTTGGTTGCTTTGTTGTTTTTTTTTCTACCTCTTATAAAAATTAAAGAGCAATTAAAAAAGAGAAACGAACTTATTTTAAAACAGCTTCCAGACGTAGCAGATTTACTCTCAATTATGTTGGCTTCTGGATTAGACTTTTATAGAGCGTGTGACAAAGTTATCCAAATAATGGAAGGCCCTTTAATTTTAGATTTTAAAAATGCCCTATCAAGGATATCTTTAGGATGCGATAAAAAAATTGCTTTTTACGATATGACTAATAAAACAGATATTAAAGAACTTTCTTTTTTTGTTAGGGTAATTAATACTTCTTTAGATTCAGGGTCTGGTATGGCTGAATCTTTTAAATGTTTGTCTAATTCTTTAAGAAACGATATCTACTCTAATGCAGAAAAAAGAGCTCATGAGGCTCCTGTAAAAATTCTTATACCTTTAGTTTTGTTAATATTCCCTACAATCTTTATAGTTATATTTGGTCCTATTGCAATTAATTTTTTAAGTGCAGGGTTTTAGCAAAAAAGAGTCATTTAGAAATAGTTTTAGGTGATAAATTTGGTAATATAACAAGTAAGTTGTAGTAATTTGTTGTTTGATAGGCCATTATTTTTAAAACAAATCAAAGTTGGTCTAGTTTAGTATATCTTATCGGAGTTAGCTTAAAGAGCGTTCTATGAGCAATAAACATTTAATATTGCAAAAGGGGTCTGTCTAAAAAACCCTAATGCCTATAATTGCAAGGATATGCGCTAAGGTTTTTAGACAGACCTTATTCATTGTTTGAAGCTAAATACAGTTAACTCTTGCTTGTCTTATCATTTTGCTAGTT
>JAIRNY010000024.1 GCA_031257835.1 Candidatus Endomicrobiellum cryptotermitis | reverse complement strand
TGGAGATAGAGTTGCTAATGGAGGTAGCGATGGAACCGCAGTTAAGGTTTGCAATAAGAGAGGGAGGAAGAACTGTAGGTTCTGGCGTTGTTACTGAAATCCTACACTAACTCAAGGGATCTAATAATGTTTTTTGAACTTATGCTAAAAACTTTAAAACTTTAATAGTGAAAGTTCAAAAGACTTAAGTTTTGTTTGATAATGTGGTATAATATAATGCTCTGTTGGACAAAGTTTAGAATTGGAGAATTGAAAAATATGGCAGAACGAGTTATTATAACGATGGCTTGCAGTGAGTGCAAGAATAGAAATTATTATTTTGATAGAAGTAAAAAACAAGAAGGCAAGCTATCTCTAAAAAAATTTTGTAAAAGTTGTCAAAAACGTACTGAGCATAAAGAAACAAAATAATATAATTTAAATAATTAATTGTTAGTTGGGGGTGTAAGCTAACGGTAAACTGCTGGTCTCCAAAACCAGCTTTGGAGGTTCAAATCCTTCCACCCCCGCTTTTTTTAACAATGTTAATGAAGGTATGAAATGAATTTAATAAAAAACGTCATGAGTTTTTTTACAGATGTATACTACGAGCTTACAAAAGCAACGTGGCTTGGTAAAAAGGAAGTTGTTGGCACTACTGTAGTTGTGGTTGTTTTTGTTATTATAATGTCTCTTTTTGTTAGTATAGTTGATTTATTTTTGGGCACAATAGTAGGTGTTATATTATAAGCTGGAGCAAAAAATGGCAAATCAATGGTATATTGTACATACATATTCAGGGTATGAAGATAAAGTGAAAAAAAGCTTAGAAATGGCTGTTACAAATTTAAATATGCACGATGTTGTCTCTCAAGTTCTTGTTCCAACTGAAGAAGTGGTTGAAGTAAAACAAAATAAAAAAAGAATAAAAAAAAGAAAGTTTTATCCAGGTTACGTTTTTGTTGAAATGACTATAAACAATATGACCTACTGGCTTGTTAAAAATACTGCAGGTGTTACTGGTTTTCTGGGTGGAGCTAAACCTTTGCCGATGATTCAGGACGAAGTTGACAGCTTTTTAAATAACATTGTAAACCCAGATACTTCTAAACCTAGACCAGCAGTTTCTTTTGACAAAGAAGAAAATGTTCGTATTGTAGAAGGGCCGTTTAAACATTTTATCGGTATTGTTGAAGAAGTCAATCAAGAAAGAGGAAAACTTAGAGTTATGGTCACCATATTTGGTAGGCCAACACCAGTTGAACTTGACTTTTTACAGGTAGAAAAATTATAGAAATTTAAAAGTTCTTTTGTGATTACAAAATTACTAAGAGGATAGGAGTAAAGTAAAATGGCCTCAAAGAAAGTAAAAGCAATGATAAAATTACAAATTCCTGCAGGTGGAGCAAATCCAGCTCCTCCAGTTGGGCCTGCATTAGGCCAGCAGGGTGTAAATATTATGGATTTTTGTAAACAATTTAATGAAAAAACAAAAACTATGGAAAAAGGTATGACTATCCCCGTAGTTATAACAGTTTTTGAAGATAGATCGTTTACTTTTATAACAAAAATGCCTCCAGTTTCAGCTTTAGTAAAAAAGGCTGCTAGTATAGCTAAAGCTTCTGGTGTTCCTAATAGGAATAAGGTTGGGAAAATCACTAAGGCTCAGGTTGAAGATATTGCCAAACAAAAAATGCCAGACCTAAATGCCAATGGTAACTTAGAAGCTGCTAAGCTTATGGTTGAAGGTACAGCAAGAAGTATGGGTGTAGATGTAGTAAATAAATAGTAAAAACGAAGTGTGGGAGCATGTAAGCGAAACCACAAGGAGAAAATATGGGGAAGAGGTTGGAAGAAGTATCAAAGTTAGTTGATAAAAACAAAGTTTATACAGTTGAAGAAGCTGTATCTCTTGTAAAAGAAACTGCAAAAGCAAAGTTTGATGAAACTGTTGAAGCTCATATAAGACTTGGCATGGATCCAAAGCAAAGTGATCAAATAGTAAGAGGTACGGTTTCTTTGCCGCATGGCATAGGAAGAACAAGAAAGGTTGCTGTTTTAGTTAAAGGCGAAAAACAAAAAGAAGCCCAAACAGCAGGTGCAGATATTGTTGGTTGTGATGATTTAATTGAAGAAATATCAAAAGGTAAACTGAATTTTGATGTTTTGGTTGCAACTCCAGATATTATGAAAGATTTAAGTAAAGTTGCAAAAGTTCTTGGCCCTAAGGGTTTAATGCCAAATCCGAAAGCAGGTACTGTTACTTTTGAAATTGGCAAAACAGTTGCAGAACTTAAAAAGGGAAGAGTAGAATACAAAAATGACTCTTTTGGGATAATTCACGTTCCAGTTGGTAAAGTATCTTTTGATAAAGAGAAACTTGTTGATAATATTAAAGCTTTGGTTGAAGTTGTAATAAAAGCTAAACCTTCTAGTTCAAAGGGACAATATATGAAAAGTATATCTATTTCTTCAACAATGGGCCCTGGTATATTTGTTGACCAAAGACTATAGTTGCTTTTTTATAAATGTTTTGTATATAAAAGGTGGCTGTAAGCCGCCTTTTACTTTTTAAGGGACTAAATATGAATAAAGTTAACGATATAGAAAGTTTATTCAGTGAAGTTTCTATTAAGAACAATATTGAAATTGTTGATGTAGAATATATTAAAGAGAATGGTGGTTGGATTTTACGAATTTTTATAGATAAAGATTCTGGCGTTACAATGAGCGATTGTGAAAAATTTAGTTATATTTTTAGTGAAATATTAGATAAAAGCAATATACTTCAAGATTCTTATGTATTAGAAGTTTCTTCCCCTGGTTTAAATAGAGTATTAAAACAAGAAAAAAGTTTTAAACGTTTTATAGGTAGTAAGGTTAGAATACAGACACATGTTTCTATAAATAATCAGAAAAATTTTTTAGGGCAACTCTTGAATTTTGATAATGGTACAGTTAGTATAAATGATGTTACAAATGGTGTTGTTAATATAAATTTTTCAGATGTTAAAAAAGCCAATTTAGAGACGGAAATTTAGGGAGGCAAAATGGGGGAAAAGACTGAGCTTTTACTGGCTCTTGAACAAATAGAAAAAGATAAGAAAATTAAAAAAGAAGATATTTTGACTGTAATAGAAAACGCTTTAGTTTCAGCATATAAAAAGCATGTTGGAAAAAATGTTAATGTTGAAGCTAGTGTCAACCCTGAAACAGGAGAAATGGCTGCAAATGTAGTTAAGATTGTAGCTAAAGATGTAGAAAATTCTTTGGTTGAGATAAGTCTTCAGGATGCAAAAAAAATTAGTGGTAGTGTTGAAATTGGTTCTGAGGTAAGAATCCCTCTTGATACACAACATTTTTCAAGAATTGCAGCTCAGACTGCAAAACAAGTTATAGTGCAAAAAATTAGAGAATCTGAAAAAAATTTTTTGTTTGACGAAATGAAAGGAAAAATAGGACAAATTGTCAGTGGTGTTATATATAGAGCATTAAAAAAAAATCTTATTGTTGATTTAGGCAAAACCGAAGCTATAATCCCTGACAGTGAACAAGTTTTAAAAGAAAAGTTTAGTGTTGGACAACATATTAAAGCTATTGTATTAAAAGTTGATAAAAACATAAAAGGTTCTGGAGTAGTTCTTTCTCGGTCTAGTGTAAAACTTGTTAGTAGACTTTTTGAATTGGAAGTGCCTGAAATTTATGAAAAGATTGTTGAAATAGTAAATATTGAAAGAGAGCCTGGAGTAAGAACGAAAGTTGCTGTTATTTCTCATAATCCAAAAGTTGATCCAGTAGGTGCTTGTGTCGGTATAAAAGGTGCTAGAGTAAAACCTATCATAGATGAACTTAGAGGTGAAAAAATTGATTTAGTTTCATTTTCTAATGATCCGGTAAAATATATAGCAGCTTCTTTGTCCCCAGTTAAAGTTGTTTCTGTAGCTATTATTTCTGCTGATAACAAGCAAGCTGAAGTTATTGTAAGTGACGATATGTTGTCTTTAGCTATAGGGAAGAATGGTCAGAATGTAAGACTTGCAGCAAAACTTACAGGTTGGCATATTGATGTGAAATCTGAAAGTCAAAAGAAACAAGAAAGTCAAACTAAGGTTGAAAATAAAATTCAAACACTTGAAAAACTAGAAGGTCTTAGTGAAAAAGTAATACAAGTTCTTGTTAATGCGGGGTTTACTGACATAGAAAAGTTATCGTCTTTTACGGTTAAAGATCTTACGACTTTACCTGGTATAGGTCAAAAAACTGCAGACAAAATTATAGAAGCAGCAAAGCGCGCTCTTTAATGTTATTGTCGTTTTAAAATTTAGATAGAAAAAGTAGGAGTGTTTATGCCATCAAAAAAAGTTGACAAATCTAAGACTAAAAGTCCTCAAGAAAAAATTATAAAAAAGAAAACGTCATCAATAACAACTAAGAGCAAAGACGCTACAGCAAAAAAAACAACAAAAAAAGCTACTACTTCATCTGCAAAAAAAATAGTTAAAGCTAAAGTGGTGTCAAAAAAATCAGAGTCACGTTCTAATAAAAAAACTGTCAAATCTAAAGAGGTAAAGACTCGTTCTGTTAAAAACAAAACTTTTGAAAAAGACAGTTTACAAGATAAAAAGAAAATTGTAAGAAATGTGCAAGAAGAATTATCAGCTGGTAAAGAGACACCAAAAGTTGAAGGACAAAATGAGGTAAGAGAGGATAAAATTTCATCTAATGAGACTAATGAAGGTAGTGTTACAAAAGAAAAACAAGAAAGTTCGTTAATAGTTGATGCTGATAAGAAAGAACAAGAAATACAGCAAGATGAAATAGAAGTCAAACCAGAAGCGCTTAAGAGAGTTGAACAACCTAAACAAGAAGTTGTATATAAGGCAGTCATTTCTATAAACGAGCTTATAACTGTAAGAGAGCTTGCAGAAAAAATGAGGTTTAGGGTAGGTGAGGTGTTAAAAAAGCTGTTGTCTATGGGGAGTCTTGCTACAATTAATCAGAGGTTAGATACAGACACTGCAATTCTTTTGGCTAATGAATTTGGATATGATGCCAAAATTGATTCAATTTATTCTGAGGAAAAAGTTGTAACCTCAAAAGAAGAGGACCCTACGAAACTAAAAACTCGTCCTCCGGTTGTTACAATAATGGGACATGTGGACCATGGAAAAACATCTCTTTTAGATGCTATAAGAGACAGTGATGTTGTAAGTGGTGAGCATGGAGGTATTACTCAGCATATAGGTGCATATAAAGTAAGAACTGCAAGTGGACAATGTATTGCTTTTTTAGATACGCCTGGACATGAGGCTTTTACTGCGATGCGTTCTAGAGGTGCTCAATCTACAGATATTGTTGTTCTTGTTGTTTCTGCTGCTGATGGTGTTATGCCTCAAACGGTGGAAGCTATAAATCATGCAAAAGCTGCAGATGTTCCAATAATAGTTGCTGTAAACAAAATCGATTTGCCAAGTAGTGATCCTCAAAAAATAAGACAAGAATTAAGTAACTATGATCTTGTCTGTGAAGAGTGGGGTGGCGATACAATAATGGTTGATATTTCTGCAAAACAAAGGAAAAATATAGACTCTTTGCTTGAAATGATTCTACTTAAATCAGAAATGATGGAATTGAAAGCAAACCCTGATAAAAATGCAGAAGGTATTGTTATAGAAGCAAAACTAGATTCTCGTAAAGGTGTAGTTGCTACCTTGTTAGTGCAGAATGGCACTTTAAAAGTTAGAGATAATGTGGTTATCGGCACAACTTATGGTAAAATAAAAGCAATAGTAGACGAATATGGTAAAAGATCAAATTTGGCTACACCAAGCACTCCAATAGAAGTTTTAGGTATTAATGAACCTCCTCAAGCTGGCGACAAATTTATTGTTGTTAACGAATCCAAAGCTAGAGAAATTGCACAGTCTAGAAAAGAAAAAGTTAAAGAAGCATCCTTAAAGCCAAGACATCACTTATCTCTTGCAGATGTAAGTAGGGGGCAAGTAAAAGATTTAAGAATAATATTAAAGGCAGATGTTCAAGGATCTTTAGGTGCGTTAGGTGATGCTTTAGAAAGACTTTCTACTCCAGAAATAAGTTTAAAAATAATACATAGGGGCGCAGGTTCAATTACAGAATCAGACGTAGCTTTGGCTATAGCTTCTGATGCTTTAATAGTAGGTTTTAATTTGCGTCCTGATGCTACGGTAGAAAAACTTGCTGAAACAGAAGGTATAAGCATAAATATATATAGAATTATTTACGACTTAATTGCAGATATAAAGGCAGCTATGGAAGGTCTTCTTGATCCTGACATTAAAGAAAAGATACTAGGGAAAGCAGTTGTTAAACAAGTGTTTAAGCTCTCAACTTATGGAACCATTTTAGGTTGTTCTGTTATAGATGGCAAAATACAAAGAGGGGCTAAGGTGAGACTTTTAAGAGATAATATTATAGTTTTTGAAGGAAATATTTCATCTCTAAAAAGGTTTAAAGAGGACGTTAAAGAAGTTGAGAAAGGTTATGAGTGTGGCATAGGTTTAGAAAATTATTCAGATATTAAAGTTGGCGATATTGTTGAAAATTTTACTACTGAAAAAGTTGCAAGGAAATTAAGTAATTAAAAAATTGTGGGTAGACTGTCATGACATTACTGTATAAGAGAGCTGTAAGAGTAGGTCAATTAATACAACATACTGTTTCAAAAATTATAAAAGAAATGAAAGATTTAGATTCTAATTTTGTTACAATTATGAGTGTAAAACTTTCTGATGATTTGTTGAGTTGTAGGATATTTTATTCAGTGTTTGGTAGTCAAGAAGATAAACAAAAAGTTAGCAATATTTTTAAAAAACGTACAAAGTCTCTTAGGCACGAGCTTGCTATACGTCTGAATTTAAGGCGTACACCTAACATATGTTTTGTCTATGATGATACAGTAGAAAGTGCTTCAAAAGTGTTTGATATACTTGAAAAAATAAAAGAAGAAAAAAGGTAGAGTAAGTTTTTAACAAGGGAAAATGAATCAAAAATGCAAAGTAGTAAATTTTATTTAGATAAAATAGCAGAAATATCTAAGATTATAAAAGAGTCAAGAACTTTTTTTATTGCAGGGCATGTTAAGCCTGATGGTGATAGTTTGGGCTCTGCATTAGCCTTGTTGTCTTTTTTAAATAGGATAGGCAAAGAAGCTTATGTTTATTGTAAAGATGAAGTGCCAACATATTTAAAGTTTTTGCACGGTTCAAATAAAATAAAAGTGGCTGTCAAGAAAACTGATTTTTTTGATTGTGCCATAATTCTTGAATCTGTAAATTTTGCCAGAATGGGCGACATAATTACTCCAAGTCAAGTCAAAAAGATAATCAATATAGATCATCATCAAACTCACATGAATTTTGGAGATGTAAACTATATTGTTGCAAAATCTTCTTCAACTGCAGAGTTAATAGTAAATATATTTGAATTTATGAAAGTCAAGTTGACTAAACCAGAAGCGGAATGCCTCTACACTGGTATAGTTACAGACACTGGTCGTTTCCAAAATACGAATACAACTGCAAATTCACATATAGCTTGTGCAAAGCTTATGGGGTATAATATAGATGTTAATAAAGTTTACAAACAAATCTATGAACGCACTTCTCTGCCTTCGTTAAAACTTCGAGGTTTTGGGCTTTGTAACATGAAACTAATTTTTAATGAAAAAGTGTCTTACATCGTTTTGACTAAGGACATGTTTAAGAAAAGCAAGGCTAATTATAGTGATTCTGAGGGTATAATAAACTATACATTGTGTGTGCCGGGCGTCAAGATAGGTTGTGTATTTAAAGAAGTTGATAAGAAAAGTACTAGAGTTAGTCTGCGTTCAATCAAAAGTGTAAATTTATTAAACATTGTAAAACAGTTTGATGGTGGTGGTCATAAAAATGCTGCAGGTTGTACAATAAATGCAGGTGTTAATATGGCTATCAAAATGATTTGTGAAGTCTTAAAAGAGAAGTTTGATGGCTAGATGTTATAATGATATTTCTGGAATGTTGCTAGTTGATAAACCCTCAACTATTAGTTCCTTTAAAATTGTAAAAATTTTAAGAAACATTTTAAATGTAAAAAAGGCTGGACACTGCGGTACTTTAGATCCTTCTGCGAGTGGTCTTTTGCTTATTTTGTTTGGCAAGGCTACTAAACTTCAAAGTAAATTTATGAAAAAAGATAAGGTCTACTCAAGTTCTTTCCTTTTAGGAATGACTACAGACACTTATGATTTAGATGGAAGAATATTTTCAGTAAAAGAAGTTCCTGATATAAGTATTGAAAAAATAAAAACTTTAGCAAAAAATTTTGAAGGGGAAATTTGCCAGGTTCCTCCAATGTATTCTGCGTTAAAGGTTAATGGTCAAAGATTATATGAACTGGCTAGGAAAGATATAGAAATTAATCGTTATCCACGCAAAATTGTAGTTTATAAAATTGATATATTAAGCTTTAATAAAAGTGTTTTAAATGTAAAAATACATTGCTCAAGTGGTACATATGTTCGTTGTTTAGCTAAAGATTTAGGAGATGTTTTGGGTTGTGGTGCTACAGTGAAAACTTTAAGAAGAGAAAAAATATATAATTTTGATATTAAAGACGCTTTGCCTTTTGAAAACATAAATAACTTAGATAAAATAGTAAGAAATATAATTCCTTATAAAATACTGGTTGATATTTAAATAAAATGTTTAAAAAATCTGTTATAACTATAGGCACTTTTGATGGTGTTCATAAAGGACATCAATTTCTTATTCAAAAAGCTTTATCTGTTGCTAAGAAAAAAAAGTTGCGCAGCGTTTTAATTGCTCTTGAAAAACCTGTAAAAAAAGTTTCCGGTCTTCTAACTACTTATCAAGAAAAGCAAGATGAACTTAAACTTTTTGCCTTAGAAGAAATTTATGTGTTAAAAGTACCTTCAGATATTTTGTGCATGTCTCCAAACAGGTTTTTTGATGATTTTTTGATTAATACATTTAATGTAGATACTATCATTTGCAGTTTTGATTTTGCTTTTGGCAAAGATCGCAAAGGGGATATTGTCTGGCTGACAAAAAAGGCAAAAGAGAACAATGTAACCTTTCAAATAGTTAATCCTTTAAAAGTTTTGTCAAAACAAATTTCGTCTTCTTATATACGCAAATTAATTGAACTTGGCAATGTTAAAGATGTTGTAAATTTTTTAGGAAGGTTTTATTCTTTTGTTGGTAACCCTTTTAGAGATAAAGGTATGGCAACAAAGTTAGGATATCCTACTGTAAATTTAAAGGTTGATAAAGAAAAACTTTTGCCTAAAGGAGTATACTTAAGTACTATATCTAATGGCGATAATATTTATGCGTCAGTTACAAATATAGGGGTCAGAGCAACTTTTAATAGGGGTAGCAAAATTGTTCCAGAAACACACATTTTAGATTTTAAAGGTAAGTGGAAAAAAAGTCTGACAAAAGTTACATTGCTAAAAAAAATAAGAGGTGAGAAACGGTTTGGTGATATTAACTCTTTAAAAAAACAAATTGCAAAAGATGTAGAAAAAGCTACAAACTTTTTTAGCAGCAAACAATCTTTTAGTGATATTTAATAATGGCTAAAGTGAAGGATATATAGTTTAATCTGATCTAGTCTAGTTTAGATCTTATCTACGTTACTAGAGTGTCTCACTAGGAGAACAATCGCAACAAACTTTTAAACAAAATAGCAAACTCGCAAAATGATAAGACAAGAAAGACTTAAATGTATTTAGCTTCAAACAATGAATTGGGTCTGTCTAAAAACCTTAGAGCATATCCATCCTTACTATGCCTTTTTCGACACAGCACAGCTGCGTTAAAAAACTTGTGTTTATGAGACTATAAACCTTACGTTTTTTGCCTTGAATTGTCAAAAAATTCACAGCAATTATAGGCATTAGGGTTTTATTAGACAGATCCCTTTTGCAATATTAAATGTTTATTGCTCGGAAGCTGCTCTTTGAGGTAAGTCCGATAAGATTCTAAACTAGATCAAAATAAATTTTTACTTACTTTATTTAACATTATAAATTAATGAGCAGTAATTAATATTAATTAAGTATTTGGAGAATATTTGTGAGTTTAAGAGTTATTGCAGGCACAGCAAGAGGGAGATTTCTAAAAACACTTCCTCAAGATGATCTGTCTATACGTCCAATGCTTGGCAGGGTGAAAAAATCTGTTTTTGACATAATACAGTTTAAAGTTCCAAACGCAACTTTTTTAGATTTGTTTGCAGGTGTAGGTTCTTTTGGAATTGAAGCTCTTTCAAGAGGAGCTAAAAAAGTAGTTTTTGCAGAACTTAGCAATGCATCTTTGTCTCTTATTAAGAATAATTTAAACGCTTTAAATTTCAACGATCGTGCAGAAGTTATTAAATGTAATGTTATCAAGGACTTTTGTGTTTTGCAAGACAAGTACGATATAGTTTTTATGGGTCCTCCTTATAAAGATGGAGACAAAAATGCATTAGCTTTGACATTGCCTACTTTAAAAAATATAGTTAGATATAATATATTAAAAGAGGACTCTGTTTTAATAGCTCAAAAGCATGTCAAAGAGCCTATAGGGAAAGTTACCGGACTTGACTGTTTTAGAGTAGAAAAGTATGGGGATACTGTTATTTCCTTTTATAGAAGTATAAGGTAATATAAATGAGGCAAGATTTTAAGATAAGTTATTCAAGAATAAATGCATATTTATTTTGTCCGTATAGATATAAATTAATATATATATATAATCTTTACGCTACAGCTAATGCTGACATTACTTTTGGTAATATAATTCATAGAACGCTTGAACAATTTTGTTATGGTAAAAAAAAGTCTTATGATGAGCTAGTAGATTGTTATAATAGTTCTTGGAAAAATGATGGTTTTGTTAGTCCTGGGCAAACTTTTGAGTATTATGTGCGAGGTAATAAAATATTAAAGAATTATTATGAATCTTTTAAAAAATCTAAAACTAAGATTGTATATGTTGAAAAATCTTTTGATGCTAATATCGGTAAGTATAGGTTTGTAGGGATTATTGATAGAATAGATGAACATCCAGATGGTACGTATGAAGTTATGGATTATAAAACTCATATAAATATTTGGGAACAAGAGAAAGTAGATAAAGACTTGCAATTAACTTTTTACGCTTATGCTTGTAAAAATATTTTTGGATTTAATCCAAATAAAATTTCAGTGTATTTTTTGTCTGAGAATAAAAAGATTTATACAAAAAGGACGCAAGATGATATTAAGAAAGCCATAGACATTGCTTTAGATGTTGCAGAAAAAATAGCGTCAGAAAATTTTCAAGCAGATATGTCTAAGTGCAGTTTGTGTAATTTTCATTTTAAATGTAAATATTCAAAAGAATGTAAAGAGGAAATAAGATGAAACCTTTAATGGTAGTGAAATTTGGAGGCAGTTTAACTAAAGATTTTAAATCTCAAAAAAAATTTTTAAAAGAACTGGCTGAAATTTCACGTAAGCAAAAAGTTATTTTAATTCATGGAGGAGGCTCTGAAATAAATTTTTTGCTTGAAAAGTTTTCTATAAAAAGTAAATTTATAAATGGTTTAAGATTTACAGATAAAGAAGTTTTATCTGTTGCAGAAATGGTTTTAAGTGGTAAGGTTAACAGAAATTTAGTTGCAGGACTTATAAAAAATAAAGTAAAAGCTGTAGGTGTATCAGCAAAGGATGCAAATACTGTAATATGTAAGCAGATTAAACGTTTAGGTTTTGTTGGAGAGCCTGTAAAGGTAAATAAGAAACTTATAGAGGTTTTACTTAAAGAAGATTTTTTGCCGGTTATAGCCTCTATTGCCTGTGACAGCAATGCAAACAGTTTAAATGTCAATGCTGATACTTTGACTTCTGCTATAGCTAGTGCATTTAAAGCTCAAAAGTTGGTGTTTCTAACAGATGTTTGTGGTGTTTTAGATAAAGATAACAAGACTATAGAAGAGATAAAAATGAAAGATGTAGATTCTTTGATAAAAAATAAAATAATAACAGGGGGCATGATACCTAAAATACAAGCTTGTCTAAATTCTCTTAAAAAAGGAGTGCAAGAAGTTTGGATAGTTGATGGTGCAAGTGGTATTATAAAAATGAATGGTACGGTTATAAAAAAATGAATATAAAACAAATAGAAAATCAGTATTTTATGCACACGTATAAACGTAATAACTTGGTTATAAAAAAGGCTAAAAACCAGTTTGTTTGGGATGATAAAGGTAAAAAATATTTAGACTTTTTTTCAGGTATTAGTGTGTGTAACGTGGGCCATTGTAATGATTTTGTTGTAAAAGCGATAAAATCTCAAGTAGATTTGTATATGCACACGTCTAATTTATACTATGCCCCGTCTAAAGTTAAGTTCGGGCAAACCCTTGCTAAGAGAACTTTTGTTGGCGCTAAAGTTTTTTTATCAAATTCAGGGGCAGAAGCAAACGAGTGTGCAATAAAACTTGCAAGAAAATGGGGTTTTTTAAATCCATCTAAGGACGGCAACCGTTATGAAATAATTTGTTTTGATAATTCTTTTCATGGGAGGACGATGGCTACAATAGCAGCTACAGGCCAAAAAAAATTTCATGAATATTTAAAACCGTTACAAGAAAAGTTTGTTTTTGCTAGATTTAATGATATAGAGTCTGTAAAAAAACTTATAAGCAGTAAAACTGTTGCAGTTATTGTAGAACCCGTACAAGGGGAGGGAGGGATATTTCCTGCAGATAAAAAATTCTTAAAAGATTTAAGAGTTTTATGTGATAAGAACAACATTCTTTTAATTTTTGATGAAATTCAGTGTGGGGTAGGTCGTACAGGAAAATTTTATGCTTTTGAAAATTATAATATAAAACCTGATATTGTTACAATAGCAAAATCTTTAGCTAATGGACTCCCTTTAGGTGCAACGATTGCTTCTAAAAAGTGTGCTGACGCTTTTGTGTATGGGGACCATGGCTCTACTTTTGGAGGTAATCCTGTATCTTGCGCAGCAGCTACTTCTGTTTTGAAAATTATGAACTCAAAATTTTTGAACAATTCGCTTAAAATTTCTAAATACCTTTTTTCAAAATTAGAAACATTAAAAACTAAACATTCTATTATTAAAGAAATTAGAGGTATAGGTTTGATAATAGGAATTGATTTGACTGTTAATGGTAAAAATATTGTAAGTTATTGTTTAAGTAAAGGATTGATCATAAATTGTACTCATGATACAGTTTTAAGACTTTTGCCTGCACTTATAATTACCAAAAGAGATGTTGATACAGCAATAAAAATTATAGATGAAGCTTTAACAAAGCAAGCATAGTTATAAATTGTTGTTTGTACTTTTGTTACTTTTTGGTTTGATAGCATATATTAATAAATTGTGGGGTAAAAGAAATGTTACAAGAAAAATCTGAAATAAAAAAAGTTGTTGTAGCTTACTCAGGTGGTCTTGATACATCTATTATTTTGTCGTGGGTAAAAGAAAATTATAATTGCGAAGTTATAGCTTGCTGTGTGGATGTAGGTCAAGGTAAAGAACTAAAAGGTCTAAACGAAAAAGCTAAAAAAACAGGAGCATCCAAGTCATATATAATAGATGCCAAAGAAGAGTTTGTTAGAGACTATATTTATCCAGCAATAAAATCTCAGGCACTTTATGAAAATAGATATTTTTTAGGCACAGCTTTAGCAAGACCTATCATTGCTAAAAAAATTGCAGAAATAGTAAAAAAAGAGAATGCAGATGCTGTTTGCCATGGAGCAACAGGGAAAGGTAATGATCAAGTGCGTTTTGAGCTTGCTTTTAAAGCTTTAATTCCAAACGTAAAAATTATTGCTCCTTGGAGACAGTGGGATATAAAATCCAGAGAAGACGCAATAAAGTATGCAAAAAAAAAGAATATTTCAGTTTCTGTAACTAAAGCAAAGCCTTACTCTTCAGATGCAAACTTATGGCACATTTCTTATGAAGGCGGTGTTTTGGAAAACTTAAAAAAAGGTTATGACGAGTCAATGTTTAAGATGACAGTTTCTTTAGAAAAAGCTCCAAACAAACCTACAAACCTTGAAATAAGTTTTATAAAAGGTATTCCAGTTGCAATTAATGGAAAAACTTTAAAACCTGTTGAATTAATTTCAAAGTTAAATGAAATTGCTGGTAAAAATGGGATAGGAAGAGTAGACATAGTTGAAAACAGGCTTGTTGGTATGAAATCAAGAGGTGTTTATGAATCTCCTGCCGCAGCTGTACTATATGCAGCCCATCAAGAGTTGGAATCTATAGCTTTGGATAGAGATACGTTACATTTTAAACAATCTTTGTCTGCTAAATATGCAGAACTTTCCTATTATGGGTTATGGTTTTCTCCATTGAAAGATGCATTGGACGCATTTATAAATAAAACTCAAGAACATGTTTCTGGTTCTGTAAAACTGAAACTTTATAAAGGTAATATTACTCCAATATCAAGAGATGCAAAGTATTCTTTATATTGGCAAGAACTTGCAACTTTTGAGAAAGACCCAATATATAATCATAAAGATGCGGAAGGTTTTATAAATCTTTGGGGACTTCCTACTAAAGTTTTAGCCATGCTTAGAAAAAAACATATGCCTAAATAATATACTGGAAATTAATTCTTTTAGTGAATTAATCAATGGTGTAGACTTGTCAGCAAGTTCTAGTAAGGGGCAAGTTAAAGATGGATTCATTAAATTTAAATACACGATTTGATGCCAAAAGTGATTGGACTGGCGAGCTTGTGTGAACAATTAGATATAATATAAATACAAATAATATATGAATAAATACGTAAAGTATATATTGTATATTGTTAATAAAGACAATAGTTTTTAGAATATTTAACTAATGACTGTTGTCTTTATGTTTATGTAAAAAAATGTTAGAATGTTAGTCGTAATCTAAGAGGTCTTATGACTGAAAAACTTATAAGAAAAAATAGTATATTCAAAGGCAAAGTTTTAGAGTTTTGTTGTGATGATGTTAGATTGTCAAATGGTGCTACTGCAAAAAGAGAATATATACAACATCCAGGCGCTTGTGCAGTTTTACCGTTTGTAGACGATTCTAATATTGTTTTGGTTAAACAATTCAGGTATGTTATAAATCAAACAACTTATGAAATTCCAGCTGGAAAAATAGATGCTGGAGAAACTCCTTTAGAATGTGCAACAAGAGAGTTGAAAGAAGAAACAGGCTACCGAGCTGGAAAGCTAAATAAAATGATATCTTTTTATCCGTCTACAGCTTTTTCTACTGAACTTTTACATATTTTTACAGCTTTTGACTTGCAAAAAGGTATTGCAAAACCTGACGAAGATGAGTTTGTTGTAACAGAAATTTTAAATTTTAGTGATGCTTTGAAAATGATAAAAAGTGGAAAAATTACTGATGGCAAAACGATTATAGCGATTTTAAATTTTTCAATTCATTTAAGTAAAAAATTTGTAAATTAAGATTTTATACATATTAAGTTATTTATATATAAAAATTTATAGAGGGTTTTATGAAGAGAGGCATTTACTGTGGCAAAGTGACCGAAGGTAGTATAGGTCAAGAGATAGTGGTGTCTGGTTGGGTTCATTCTAGAAGGGATCATGGTGGTGTAATTTTTGTTGATTTAAGAGACAGAGAAGGCATTTTGCAAATTGTTTTTCAACCGGAAAACGTTTCTATGTTTAAGATAGCTGAAAATCTTAGAAGTGAGTATGTAATATGTGTTAAAGGAAGTGTAAGAAAAAGGCCTGAAGGGACACTTAATCCTAATATGTTTACAGGCAATATAGAGCTTGTTGTTTCTGAGCTAGAAGTGCTAAATACATCTGCTGTGCTACCTTTTGAAATTTCAGACACTATAGATACTTCTGAAGAGTTGCGATTAAAATATAGATATTTAGATTTGCGTCGTATGAGTTTCCAGAAAAATTTTATAATGCGCCATAAGCTTGCTAGCCAAGTAAGAAACTTTTTAAATGAAGAAGGTTTTTTAGATATAGAAACTCCTTTTTTAACAAAATCTACACCTGAAGGAGCAAGGGACTTTTTGGTACCTTCAAGGATTTATCATGGCAGTTTTTTTGCTCTTCCGCAATCACCTCAAATTTTTAAACAGATCTTGATGATCTCTGGTTTTGATAAATATTATCAACTTGCAAGATGCTTTAGAGATGAGGATTTAAGAGCTGATAGGCAATTGGAATTTACTCAAGTTGATCTTGAGATGTCTTTTGTTGATGAAGAAGATGTTATGAGCCTTGTAGAGAGAATGTTTACAAGAGTGTGTAGATCGGTTTTAAATATAGAAATTAAAACTCCATTTGAAAAAATATCTTATCAAGATGCAACGCTTCGTTATGGGTCTGATAAACCAGATACAAGGTTTGACATGCAAATAAAGGACTTTTCACAAGAACTTAAAAATTGTGGGTTTAGTGTATTTGCTTCTGCTATAAATAAAGGTGGCATTGTAAGAGGCTTATGTGTACCAAAAGGATCAAATTTTTCTAGGTCTGAAATAGACACTCTTACAAAATTTGTTGGCGACTATGGTGCTAAGGGGCTTGCTTGGATGAAAGTTACTAGTTCAGGGGCAGAGTCTAATATAGTAAAATATTTTAAAGATGAACAGATAAAAACAATTATTTCAAAACTTAATGCAAATGTTGGAGATTTAGTTGTCTTTTTAGCAGACGAAGAAAAAGTTGTCACACAAGGGTTAGGTGCTTTAAGACTTAAATTAGGGAAAGATCTTGACCTTATAGATAAAAATAAGTTCAATTTTTTGTGGATTGTAGATTTCCCTCTTATGGAGTGGAATAAGGAAGAACAAAGATGGCAGGCGCTTCATCACCCTTTTACAGCTCCTAAAGATCCAGATGTTATAAATAAAGAAAATGTTGGTTCTCAAAAAGCAAAAGCTTATGACATTATTTTAAATGGTATAGAACTTGGTGGTGGTTCTATAAGAATACATAACAGTGGTCTGCAAAAGAAAATTTTTGATATTTTAAACATTTCTGATGAGTCTGCAAAAGAAAAATTTGGGTTTTTATTAGATGCTCTTACTTATGGCGCTCCTCCTCATGGCGGGGTAGCTTTGGGGTTTGATAGAATGTGCGCATTATTTGCTGGGAAAGACTCTATACGAGAAGTGATAGCCTTCCCTAAAACTCAAAAAACTTTAGACCCATTGTCTAATGCCCCTTCTACAGTGAGCGATAAGCAACTTAAAGAACTTGGCCTTAAAGTTGTTGTTAAGTAAACACAATTCGTTTAGTGTTAGTGAAAAATTTAAATTGTTTGTTTTTAAATTTTTAAGAGGGCATATGAATCATTTATTTGAAAAGTTAAGAGTTCAAATAAGGTTTATGTTTTTACATCTTGCAAGAGAGCTAAGAAAAAGTTCTCGTTCAACACCTGTTGTAAGAGAATCTAAAAATTTGTTTACAAAAGAAATTAAAATACCTGTTTTTGTTTCTTTTGCAGTTACAGTAATTTTATTTTATTTAATGCTCTTTATAGTTTTTGGTATTAACTGGAGATCTATGATTGCTACTGCAATTTTTGTTGTAGTAAACATAATTTTATTTATTGTCCAAGTAAAAAGTAAAGAACAAAATATAATAAAAGATAATGATGCTGTGTTTTTGATGAGTTTTCTTTTTGTTATTGCAATTTTAATTTGCCAACTTTCAAGGGAGTACTCTTCGCCTTTTATTACTCCAGTGGGTGCATTTTCTCTTATGGGAGCAATACTTTTATCTCAGAGAATAGGCACACTGTATGCTATAAGTTTAAGTTTAGTGGTGGCTTTTTTAAATGATTTTAGGTTTGATATTTTTCTTGTAATGCTTTGTGGTAGTGTTGCTGCTATTACAAATGTTTCAAATATTCGCAGAAGGTCTGATTTTATAAATTCTGGGGTGAAAGTTTCCGTTGTAAACATTTTAATAGTAGCGATGTTTTATTTGTTTGATGCTTATGGCTCGTCCCAATTTAAGTATGACCTTATTTATAGCGCTTTAAATGGTTCTATTGTTACTGTCTTGCTTTTAGTATTAATGCCTTTATTTGAAAAACTTTTTTCTAGAACGACGAATATAAAACTGATAGAACTTTCAGATTTCAATAACTCTTTGCTTAAACGTCTTATGCTGGAAGCTCCTGGAACATATCATCACTCTATAATGACAGCAGATATTGCTGAGCGTGCGGCAAATCCTGTTAATGAAAATTCTTTGCTTGCAAGAATTGGTGCTTATTATCATGATATAGGAAAACTTAATAACCCTAACTATTTTATAGAAAATCAGACGTTAGGGCACAATCCTCACGATGTTTTAACTCCTGAAATGTCAAGGTTAATTTTAGTTTCCCATGTAAAAGACGGTGTTTCTCTTGCAAAAAGGTATAATATAGATAACGAAATTATAAATATTATACAGCAGCATCATGGCACGACATCTATGTATTCTTTTTATCACAGAGCTTTAGAAGAAGATGCAAATGTAAATATTGAGGATTTTCGTTATCAAGGGCCAAAACCTCAAACTAAAGTTGCTGCTATAGTTATGATGGCAGATTCTTGTGAAGCTGCTTGTCGTAGTATTGAAGAGCCTACAGTTGTAAGAATACAAGACATGGTTGAAAAAATTATTAATAATAAATTTATTGATGGGCAATTTTCTGAATGTCCAATTACTTTAAAAGATTTGAAATCAATCAGGGATAGTATAATCTCAACAATAGTAGGTATTTATCATGCAAGAATTGAGTATAAACAAAAGTAGTAATTTTATTAATTTTTGTAATTTCCCAAAACAATATGTAGAAGTGTTAAAAGAGGCTGCTATTTTAACATTGAAATCGGAGAAAAAGAAGAAATATCAAATAAACTTTATCATGGTAAACGATGAGGATATAAAAAAACTTAATACAAAATATAGAAAAGTAAAACGCATAACAGATGTTATTTCGTTTTTAGTGTCTTTAGAAAAATTTATGGGAGATATTTATATTTCCAAAAATAGAACTCAAAAGCAAGCAAAAAAGTATAACAATGCTTGGCAAGAAGAGCTTGCCTATCTTGCTATACATGGCGTTCTTCATCTTTGTGGGTATACTGATTATGATGTTGAAGATAAAGTAAAGATGTTTACTAAACAAGATAAAATATTTAAATGTTTGTTTTCTTGTGGGTAAATGTTTTATTAGTTCTCATATTCTTATCTGCTTGTATTTTAGCAGCAGAGATTGGAATTGTAGGTTTGTCAAGATAGAGAATAAAAAAACATGATGCAAATTTAAAAAAAAGTATAAAATAGTGTTAAAAAAATGTACTACATGATAAAAGGAATTGTTCTTAACTCAAAAGTGCAAGGTGAACAAGACAAGCTTGTTACAATTTATTCTTATGAGTGGGGGAAATTTCAAGCTGTTGTTCCTAGCGCTAAAAAAATTGCAGCAAAACTTTCAAGTGCTACTGAACTTTTAACAGAAAGCGAATTTATGATTTTAAATAATGGGTTTCGTTCTAAAATTGTAGGAGCAAGAATTATAGAGAACAACTCTAAAATGAAAAGAGACTTTAAGAAAAACTTGTATGCTTTATATGCTGCAGAAATTTGTGATAGGTTTGTTCCATATAATATAGAAAATAGAAATAAATATAGTTTAATTATAAGGCTTTGGCAAGTACTTTCAGACTGCAGTCATCAAAAAAGAGTATTTACTGCATTTGTTTTACGTTTTTTAAAAATTTCAGGGTATTCTTTTTTGGATTATATAAAAAATGGTGGCATTTTAATTGATAAAGATGTTGTTAAATCTATAAAAAGGCTTTCAAACTGCTCTGGTAATGAGATTGATACGTTAGAGGCAATAGAAGATGACAAAGTTTGGGGTTATGTTGAATCTTATTTAACAAACTATATACGTCGCCCATCTTTAAGTGTGTTTTTACAAAAAATAGAAAATGCAGAAAAGACATTAGCTGTATAACTTAGTATCTTTATCTAAGTTGCCTCAAAAGAGCGGCTTATGAGCAATAAACTTTTAATATTTGCAAAGTTTTGACAAATCAAATAATAATATCTAATATCATAGTATTAATAAATATAAAAATTATGATGTGGTTTAAATTGGTGGGGAAAAAATGAATATAAGGTCAGCTAAAGTTGCAGATGTAAAAGAGATGCACGATTTAATAGAACATTATGCAGACAATAAAGAGATGCTTCATAGGTCGTTAAATGCTATATATGAAAGTATTCAAGAATTTGTTGTTCTAGAACACGAAAATAGAATTATAGGGTGTGGAGCTTTACATGTTTCTTGGGAAGATTTAGCTGAAGTTAAGGCTTTAGCAGTTTCAGAGGATTTTAAAGGTAAAGGGTTTGGAAGAAAAATAGTTGAAAAATTACATGAGAATGCAAAATATTTAGGTATAGAGAAAGTTTTTACATTAACCTTTAAACCAGAGTTTTTCAAAAAATTAGGTTATTGTGTAATTTCAAAAGAAATGTTACCTCATAAAATTTGGAGCGAATGTGTAAATTGTTATTTGTTCCCAGATTGTGGAGAAGTTCCGCTAGTTATATCTATGAATTAGAATGTTTTTTCGTTGCGGTTTTTCCTACACACCTTGCCCCGTAAACATAACAATACTGTATACTCACACCACTTCTTTTCAATCTCCCACTTTTTACTTCAATAGCTGCAATTTTATTACTGCAGAACAAAATCAACCTCATGTTCACGTTTAAACAACCCAGAAGTAAAGGTTGTATTGGAAGGACATGCAGATGAGAGAGACAAGGAAGTATAATAAGGGGTTGTACATATGTGACAAGTGCAATTGCAAAGAGAAGTGGTTTTGTTGATAGTAGTGTTTACTAAAGATAAGGAAACAGGATGTAAGTTTTGTATTGCAGATAAAGTTCAGAAGCATTAAGTTGATTTTATTGCTTATTTGAAATATAATAATGTTATTAATTATAAATACCAAGGAAAAGTTTTTTGCATGGTCAAAAGAAAGTGGCTTCCTGAAAATGAATCTTGTGAAAATTTTACAGAGTATGCTGATTTGAGCAAAGAGATACGTAGTCATATGCGTTTGAAATAAGAGATGTTAAAAATGCTCATGGTAAGATGGGGTGGGCAATCAAACAAAATTGGAAAGCAATGATACTAGCTTTTATTGTGGCTTTTGTAACTTTATATAGCTACAATTAAGTTTTTTGATAAATATATTTTTTAATTTTTGGAGTTTTTATGAAGGTGTTAGTTATAGGCTCTGGAGGGAGAGAGAGTGCGATATGCTGGCGGTTTGCTAAAGACGCTAAAATAGAAAAACTGTATTGTGCTCCTGGTAATGATGGAATAGCAACGCTTGCTGAAATTGTAAATATTTCCGTATGCGATTTTGAAAAATTGGCAAACTTTGTTAAAGAAAACAAAATAGATTTTACTTTTGTTGGACCTGAAATACCTTTATCTTTGGGAGTAGTAGATTATTTTAATTCTTGTGGTTTAAAAGTAATAGGTCCTTCAAAAGAGGCTGCAAGGTTGGAATCAAGTAAAATATACTCTAAAGAATTTATGAGCAAGTATGGCATTCCTACTGCAAAGTATAGTTCTTTTTCAGATGTAGGTAATGCTTTAAATTTTATAGATACGCTAAATGAAAGCAGTAAAGTTGTAATAAAAGCAGATGGTCTTGCAGCAGGTAAAGGTGTACATATATGTTCCTCTAAAGAAAAAGCAAAAGATATTGTGCTTCAAATGATGAAAGAAAAAGTTTTTGGTAGTGCAGGAACCAGTATACTTGTAGAAGAGTATATCGATGGAGGAGAACTTTCTTATTTAGTTTTTACAGATGGTATTTCTTATTCTTTAATGCCTGTTTCTCAAGATCATAAACGGATAAATGATAAAGATCAGGGATTAAACACTGGTGGTATGGGCGCCTATGCCCCAGCACCTCGTGCTACTATAGAACTAAACAAAAAAGTTGAAGACATAATTAAAAAAGTTATTGATGGTATTTCTAAAGAAAAATTAAAATATAAAGGTATTTTGTATGTAGGAATAATTGTAAGTAATGGTTTGCCGTATGTTTTAGAGTTTAATTGTCGTTTTGGCGATCCTGAAGCACAAGCTATTTTGCCTTTATTAGAAACAGATTTGTCTGATATATGTATTGCAATTTTAGAGCAGAAACTTTCAAAAGTGCAAGTTAAGTGGAAAAATAAATTTTCAGTATGTGTAGTACTTGCTTCAGGTGGTTACCCGGAAAATTTTAAGACAGGCTTTGAAATAAAAGGATTAGACAATATTGTTGATGATAATACAATAATATTTTACGCTGGGGTAAAATCTGTTAATGACAAGTTTGTTACGTCTGGTGGCAGGGTTGTTGGGATTACTTCAATTACTGACAATATAGAAGATGCTATAAATAAAGTTTATGCAAATGTAAATCTTATACATTTTGATGGCATGCATTTTAGAAAAGATATTGCATGGAGGGCTTTGAGTGGAAAAAAATGATGTTGCAATTATTGTTGGTTCTAGCTCTGATTTAAGCTTAGCTAAAGAGACGATTAATGTTTTAAAAAAGTTTGAAGTATCTTATAGCTTAGATATTGCTTCAGCTCATAGGACAGAGGAATATTTAAAGCAATGTATAGAAGGTGCAATTAGTACGGGAGTTAAAGTTTTTATAGCAATAGCTGGTATGGCTGCAGCTTTACCAGGAGTAATAGCTTCGCATACTATCTTGCCTGTTGTAGGCGTGCCACTAGATGGGAAAAATCTTTTAGGGTTAGATTCTTTATTTTCTATAGTTCAAATGCCTAAGGGTGTGCCTGTTGCAACGGTTGCCCTAGGTAAGACAGGGGCAATAAATGCTGCAATTTTAGCTGTGCAAATTATAGCTATAAGTAATGATGAGCTAAAAGAAAAGTTAAAGAATTATAAAATTAAAATTTCAGAGACTGTTGTAAAAGAAAATCTAAGTCTTCAAAAAGATGGAATAGATAAGTTTATTGAAAGGTTAAATAAATAAAATGACAGAATTATATTAAATGCTAAGCAGTTTCAAGATAAAGTAAGTAAAATTGCAAAGGAAATTTTTGAAAATAATAAAAATGTTGCAGATCTTGCAATTATATATACGAATACAAAACAAAGGTGTTTTTTTAGCTAAAAGGATTATTTTTGAAATTGCAAAATTAGCAAACATTGGCCTAAGTCTATAAGTCTTGCTGTTTTGGTTGACAGAGGCTTTAGGAAATTGCCAATAGAACCAAATTATGTAGGTGTAAAGTATGAAAGTCAAAAATTTATAAAAGTGTCTTGCAAAGAGTCAGATGAAGTAGATGAAGTAAAAATAGAGTTTTGATAACTAGAACTAAAATTAAACAGAGGAATTGTTAATGTCTCTTAATTGCAAAGATTTGCTAGGTCTAGAGCATTTAGATAAAAAAGATTTACAAACAATCTTAGGTTCGGTAAAACTTTTTAAAAGTCTTTTTACAAGATCTGTAAAAAAAGTTCCAACGTTAGTAGGGAAAACAGTGGTAATTCTTTTTTATGAGCCATCGACTCGCACTAGGACATCTTTTGAAATAGCTGCAAAAAGACTTTCTGCAGATGTTGTAAATGTTACAGTAAGTACTTCTAGTATAGTTAAAGGTGAATGTCTTATAGATACAGGGAAAACTCTTGAAGCTATGAAAGCAGACTATATAATAGTTAGGCACTCTCTTGCAGGCGCACCAGCTATTTTGGCAAGAAATTTAAGTGCTTCAATAATAAATGCTGGAGATGGTTTTCATGAACATCCAACACAAGGTTTGCTTGATTTGTATACGATGTATGAAAAAAAGAAAAAGCTTGAAAGGTTAAAGGTTTTACTTGTAGGGGATATTTTACATTCTAGAGTTGCTAAATCGAATATATGGGCATTAACAAAAATGGGTGCGCAAGTTGCAGTTTCTGGACCACCTACATTGATACCTGCAGGGATAGAAGATTTAGGTGTAAAAGTATACTACGATTTAGATGAAGCTGTAAAACAAGTGGACGTGGTAAACATTTTAAGAATACAGCTTGAACGCCAAAAAGAGAACCTTTTCCCTTCAGTTTACGAATATGTGGAACTATATCAGCTTACTAAAGAAAGGTTAAGATCTGCAAAAAAAGATGTTTTAATTATGCATCCAGGCCCTATGAATAGAGGCATAGAAATATCTTCTGATGTTGCAGATAGCTCTAATGCTGTTATTAATGAGCAGGTTACAAATGGTATAGCTGTTAGAATGGCAGTTTTATATCTCTTAAACCCAAAGAGGAAAAATGAGTCTTCAAATTAAAAATATTAGAATAGTGGACCCTTCCTGTAATAAAGATTTTGTTGGTGATATTTATATTGAAAATGGTAAAATTGTTTCAAGTTTATCTAGTAAAGCAGATAAGATTGTTGATGGTAAAGGGAAAATTGCAGTTCCCGGTCTTATAGACGTTCATTCGCATTTAAGGGAACCTGGGCAAGAAGGCAAAGAAACAATTTATACAGGTACACGTTCGGCTGCAAAAGGTGGTATAACGACTGTTTTTTGTATGCCTAACACTAAGCCTCTGATAGACAACGCTCCTACAGTAGAGTTTATTCTTTTAAAGGCACAGAAAGAAGGGTTAATAAATGTGTTTCCTGTAGGATGTGCTACAAAAGGTTCTTTCGGACAAGAACTTTCTGAAATAGGCGTTCTTAAGAAAGCTGGCATTGTAGCAGTTAGTGATGATGGTGCCCCTGTATCCAATTCTCAAATTATGCGTCGTACTTTAGAATATACAAAAATGTTTAATCTTCCTGTTATTTCTCATAGTGAAGATAAGGAGCTAAGTAAGAATGGAGTAATGAATGAGGGTAGAAATTCTACTATTTTAGGACTTAGAGGTATACCAAAACAAGCTGAAGAAATTATGGTAAGTCGTGATATAATGTTAGCAGAACTTACAGGTGGATATTTGCATATAGCTCATATTTCCACGTCAGGGTCTGTAGAGTTAGTAAGACAAGCAAAGAAAAAAGGCGTAAAAGTAACAGCAGAAACATGTCCGCACTATTTTACTTTAACTGATGATGTAGTAAAAGTGTATGATGCAAATACAAAAATGAACCCTCCTCTTAGGGAACAAAAAGATGTAGATGCTATAAAGCAAGGGCTTGCTGATGGTACAATAGACGCTATAGCAACAGACCACGCACCTCATACTCAAGATGAAAAAAATCAAGAGTTTGATTTAGCTCCTTTTGGAATTATAGGTTTTGAAACAATGTTAAGTCTTGTTTTAAATGAGCTGGTAGATAAAAAGATTTTAAGTTTTTCTGAAGCTATATCAAAAATGACTTCTAATCCTGCAGAGATTTTTAATTTAAATGGTAGAGGATCTTTGGAACAAGGAAGTATTGCAGATATAACAATTATAGATCCACAATACTCTTATGAGTTTAATAAAGAAAGCATTGTGTCAAAGAGTAAGAACTCTCCATTTTTAGGTAGGCAATTTAAAGGTGGTGCGGTTATGACTATAGTTGATGGTAATATTGTTTGGCAAAGCAGTTAATCTTAGTATTTAATTGTGCTGTTAATGAGGTTTTATGTGTACACTTAAAAGATTTGATAGAACTTGCGAAATAATTTCTAATAAGGAAATATGTACAAACTATTTTGAACTGAAAATTAAAGCTGGCAACATTGCTAAGTATTGTTTGCCAGGTCAATTTTTTATGATAGGTATTCCTGGAGTTTTTTTACGTCGTCCTATAAGTGTGTATGATTCAAAGAAGAATGTTTTAAGTTTTTTATATAAAGTTGTTGGAAAAGGAACAGCTATTCTTTCGAGAATGTGTTCAGGGCAGCTGCAGGTTTTAGGACCTTTAGGAAAAGGGTATGACTTAGAAATTTGCAAAGAATTGAATTATGTTATTGTTGCTGGGGGGACAGGTATAGCGTCGCTTCATTTCCTTGCGATTAAATTAGGCAAGAATAAAGCTAAAAAAAGAACGCTATATTATGGAGCTCGTTCAAAAAAAGATTTGTTGTGTCTTGACAAATTTAAAGAAATAGGTTGGAAAGTGGTGGTTTCTACTGAAGATGGTTCAAAAGGATATAAGGGATATATTACCGATATATTAGAAGAGAAAGTAAAAGATAGCGATGTTTTGTTTGCGTGTGGGCCAATGCCTATGCTTAAAAAAGTTGTACAAATTGCAAAAGAAAAAAAAATAAAAGGTTTTGTTTCTCTTGAAGAAAAGATGGCCTGTGGTGTAGGTAATTGTCAAGGCTGTGCAGTAAATATAAATAAGGTGATAAAAATGACATGTAAAGATGGGCCAGTTTTTGAAATAGAAGAAGTGGAATTGTAAAAGAAAGAGAGATTATGACTTTATAAGAAATAAACTTAAAACCGAAGGTTTTTCAAGTTTAACAGGTAAAGACGGCAAATGGATACAGGCAAGGACTAAAGGTAGCCGACATGGTTCAAATACAAGAGCTTTTTATGCAAAAAAATCTTTAGTTAGAAAAATATTTGAGAATAAAATATGAAACCAAATTTAGCTATAGATTTTATGGGGATTAAATTGAAAAATCCAGTGCTTACAGCATCTGGAACTTTTGGTTATGGTTATGAACTAGCAGACTTGATACCTTTAAATATGCTTGGTGCAATTGTAACAAAAACAATCACCTTAGAGCCTAAATTAGGCAATCTTCAACCAAGAATTGCAGAAGTTTCTTCCGGACTGTTAAATACTATAGGGTTGCAAAATATAGGAGCTAAAGCTTTTATTAAAGAACCTCTTGAAAATTTAAGTAAAGTGGGTATTCCAATAATAGTTAGCGTAGCGGGAAGTTGCGTTAAAGAATATGTTCAAACGGCAGAAATATTAAGTGCGCAAGATGCAATATCAGCAATAGAACTTAATTTATCTTGCCCGAATTTAAGAAAGGAAATAGTTTGTCATGATTTTCCTTTGACAGACGAGGTAATAAAAAGTGTAAAAAAAGTGTCAAAGGTTCCTGTTATTGCAAAACTTTCTCCTCTTGTTACAGATATTGCAGAACTTGCTTTATGTGCACAGAATGCGGGTGCAGACGGGGTAACCCTTGCAAATACTTACCCTGCGATGGCTATAGACGTTAAAACGTTTAAATATAAACTTTCTACAGTCAAGGGTGGGCTGTCCGGAGGTTGTGTTAAACCTATGTCTGTTCGTTGTGTTTATGATGCTTATCAAAATATAGATATCCCAATTGTAGGGTGTGGGGGAATAGAAACAGGCGAGGATGCTTTAGAGTTTATACTTGCAGGAGCAAGAGTTGTAAGTGTGGGCAGTGCCAGTTTAGTTTCACCAACAAGGTTAATAAGGATTATATATGAAATGGAAGAAATTCTAAAAGAAAAGAAGATAAAAAATATTAAAGAAGTGGTTGGTATGTTAAATACTGTAAAAAATGCTTGTTAAAAAGATGAAAGGTAGAACAAAAAAGTGAAAAAAACAATTTTAGCTTTAGATATTTATGACTTTAAAAAAGCGCAAAATCTTGTGGAAAAAACTTTTAAATATATAGACGTTTATAAAGTTGGTCCTATACTATTTTTGCAGTCGGGTAAAGAAATAATTAAAGTGATAAATGACAGTGGAAAAAAAGTTTTTTTGGACTTAAAGTTTCATGATATACCTGCAACTGTAAAACGTTCTGTGGAGTCTGCTAGAGAGCTTGGAGTATTTAGCTTAACAGTACACTCTATTGGCGGAGAGGAAATGTTAAAAGCTGTTTCGTCTGTTGAAAATAGACCAAAAATATGGGCAGTTACTGTTTTAACTAGCCAAATTGCAACGCCTGAAGAGGTTTTAAGAAGGGCAAAACTAACAAAATCTTGTGGTATAGATGGAGTTATAGCATCACCTTTAGAAATATCTGTAATAAAAAAAGGTTGTGGATCTGATTTTGATGTTGTTACACCTGGAATAAGACTGGCAAAAGTAGAAGATGATCAAAAAAGGGTTGCAACACCAGAAACTGCTATCAATGCGGGTGCTGATTTTATAGTTGTTGGAAGACCAATTATAGAAGCCCCAGATCCAGCTGAAGCTGCAAAAGACATTTGTGAGGCTATAGAAAAGTTATAAAATGGGACTAGGACTATCTGTAAAAAACGCGAACGAGTTATTTAAAAACGGTTTGAAAATGGGGCTTCTATTACAAGTAGGAGGTATAGGCCCTATTTGTATGTTAATGTTTCGTCTTTCTTTGTCTTTGCCAATATCGAAGCTTCTTTTAGGTGTTATAGGTATAACTTTAGCAGATATTATTTATATATGTTTGTCAGTGCTATCTATATCTGTGTTAATAAAAAAAATACAGTGTTATCAACGCATTTTCGATATTGTCGTAGGGACAGTTTTAATTATTTTTGGTGTATTGTTTATAACTGCAGGTCATGTTATAGATGCAAATACTTTTAAAGGTCAAGATTTGTTTTTTTGGTTGTGCGGATTGACGTTGGCTAATCCTATCACAATATTATTTATTACTGGGATTTTTTCTTTAGAATTAAGCAAACGCAATATGCAATTGAAAGAAACTTGTGTTTTTGCAGGGGGATTTTTGCTTGCAACACCTGCATTTATGACTTTTGTAATTTTAATTGGCAGTCTTACAGGAAGGGTTTTCCCCGAATTTGTTGTACCTTTAATTAACTCTTTTATGGGTCTCCTATTAGTGTTTTTAGGAACAAAAAATATATTTTTTAAAGAACAAAAATTAGGAGTTATAAAAAATGCAACAAGAAGAATTAAAGACTTTATTCAAAGAAAATAATGCTCTTTTAACTGGACATTTTAAACTTTCAAGTGGACTTCATTCTGATACATATTTTCAATCTGCTTTAATTTTACAATATCCTAAAAAGGCAGAGATTTTATCACAAGAGCTTGCAAAGAAGCTTAAAGAAAGTGGCATAGAAGTTGATGTGGTTGTTTCTCCTGCTATTGGAGGCATAATTATAGGGCAAGAAATGGCAAGAGTTTTAGGAGTGAGAGCAATATTTACAGAAAGAGTAGATGGTACAGTTTTACTTAGGAGAGGTTTTTCTGTAAAAGAAAATGAGAAAATTTTAATTGTAGAGGATGTTATAACTACAGGTCTTTCAACAAAAGAAGTTATAAATTCTCTTAAATCTTCAAGTGCTAAAATAGTAGCGGTTGTTTCTCTTGTTGATAGGAGTGCAGGTAAAGTGGATTTTGGAGTTCCAAAGCTTTCTCTTTTAAGTCTTGAAATTAAAAGTTATAAAGAAGAAGAATGTTTCATGTGCAAGGCAGGCGGTATTGCATTAAAGCCTGGAAGCAGAAAATAGTAAAAATTTATAAAGCTACTTGTGAGGTGTTTGTCAGGTTGTATATAGGCAATTGTTAAGATTTACAGTAGCGCTTTGGAGGTGTGATATGGAAACGGAAGTAATAAGCGGTATGTTAACTGTAAAACTTAATATGTTACAAACGGTTACTTTGGGTGTTGTTATGTACTATTTTGGTGTTTTGGCAAGAAAAATTTTGCCTTTTTTGGTTAAGATGTCAATCCCTGCATCTGTTATTGGTGGCTTAACAGCGGCGATTTTAACTGCATTTTTGCAAACTCAAAATATTGTATCTTTTCAATTTGACTCAACTTTGCAGAGCATGTTAATGATTATGTTTTTCTGTACGATAGGGATGAACGCAAGTTATAAACTGTTAATGAATGGTGGAGTTTTAATACTTGCATTTTGGGGAATTTGCGTTATAGCTGTGGCATTGCAAAATTTAGCAGGCATTGGTATAGCTAAAATGTTTGACATGTATCCTTTATTAGGTATAATCTGTGGTTCGGTATCTATGATAGGTGGATTAGGTACAGCAGGAACTTTTGGAAGCTTTTTTGAGAATAGTTTTGGTATCAATGGAGCTGTGACTGCGGGTATCACTTGCGCTACATTTGGAATGATCGCAGGGTCAGCTTTAGGTGGTCCTTTATCAGAATGGCTCATAAAGAAACATAAGATAATTACTCCTCATTCAGAGATGCATAATCAAGTTGTAAGTAACACAGGTGATAGATCTTCAGACTATGAAGAAGTTGGTGTTTTGGCAGAAGAAGAAGGTATCATAGCTGTACCGTCATATAATGAAGAAGAGGATATGGTAAGCGGCCCTCATTTAATGAGGAACATTTCTTGGGTTCTTGTTGCTATGGGGATAGGTTCGTCACTTAGTTATTGGTTTAATAAAGTTGGTATATTGTTACCTGCTTATTTGATTACAATGGTTGTGGCTGTAATATTTCGAAATGTTGGCGATCTGTCAAAAATATTTGAGATAGACACAAAAGCTATAGGAATGATATCAGATATTTCTCTTGCTATTTTTGTTACAATAGCAATAAGTACTTTGAACTTGGGGCAACTGTCAGGATTAGCGTTCCCTATTTTTGTTATGTTAGTAATCCAAATGATTATTGTAATACTAATAGCTTATTTTCTTGTTTTTAAATTGCTTGGAAAAGACTATGAGTCAACAATTATGTCAGCAGGGTTTGTCGGTTTTGGTTTGGGAGCTACTCCAAATGCTTTAGCAAATATGCAAACTTTATCCTCCAAACATGGAACTGCAGTAAAAGCTTTCTTTGTTGTTCCTGTAGTGAGTGCTTTTTTAATTGATTTTACTAATGCATTGCTTATTATGTTTTTTACTAATTTATTTAAATAAGGTAAAATATGTCTATGTCTATTACTTATAAAAAAGCTGGTGTAAATATTGATGCAGGTAATGAACTTGTAAAAAGGATTAAAAGAAAATTTCCTAAAATTGGAGGTTTTGGTGGACTGTTCCCTATAGAAGGTTCAAAATATAATCTTGTAAGTTCTACTGATGGCGTGGGCACCAAACTTAAGATTGCATTTTTATTAAACAAACACGACACAGTTGGAATAGATCTTGTAGCAATGAATGTGAATGATTTGATATGCGTTGGTGCAAAACCTTTATTTTTTTTAGATTATTTTGCTTGTGGAAAGTTAGACGTTAATCAAGCTGAACAGGTTATTAAAGGAATAAAGAAGGGTTGTCATCTCTCGGGCGCTGAGCTTGTTGGCGGTGAGACTGCAGAAATGCCTGGTTTTTATAAGAATGGGGAATATGATTTAGCTGGGTTTGCTGTTGGCGTAGTTGAGAAAAACAAAGAAATTAATGGAAAGAAAATAAAACCAGGAGATATTGTTATTGGACTTCCTTCAAGTGGGCCACATTCGAACGGTTATTCTCTACTAAGAAAAATATTTTCAGATGTTCAGTTAAAAAAATACTCTAAACAGTTGCTTGCCCCTACAAAAATATACGTTAAAGAAATACTTGCTGCGATTTCAAAATTTAATTCTAAAAAACAAAATATAGTTGGTATAGCTCATATTACAGGTGGAAGTTTTTATGATAAAATTGCAAGGATTTTACCTGAAAATGTAAAAATTGTAATTAAAAAAAATTCGTGGAAAGTTCCTAAAATTTTTAAGCTTATTCAAGAACAAGGTAATGTTTCTGACGAAGATATTTATAGAACTTTAAATATGGGTATAGGTATGATTTTAATTGTGTGTAAAGAATCATCGTTAGATATTAAAAAGTTCTTTAAAGGTGCAAAGATTATAGGTTATGTTGAGAAAGGTAGCAAAGGTGTAGAATTAATATGATACGACTTGCAATTTTAGTTTCTGGTGGAGGCTCTAATATGCAAGCCATAGTAAATTCTACTAAAAACGGTATTTTAAAGGGTATTGCTGAAGTTGTTTTAGTTATTTCTAATAATGTTAATGCTTATGCTTTACAAAGAGCAAAGAAAGAAAATATAAAATCAGTATGTGTTCAAAAAAAGATTTTTGCAGATTTAAAAGATTTTAATAATAATATATTACAAGAGTTGTTAAACGAAAAAATAGACTTGATTTGTCTTGCAGGATACATGATGCTTGTAGATGATAATATAATAAATAACTATGAAGGCAAAATATTAAACATTCACCCTTCTCTTCTCCCTAAATTTGCAGGTAAAGGAATGTATGGTCATTATGTTCATGAAGCAGTTATCAAGGCTAAAGAGAACAAGTCAGGAGCAACAGTGCATTTTGTTGAAAAGGATTATGATACTGGCAAAGTGATTTTGCAAAAAGAAGTTGATGTTTTTGATAAAGATTTGCCAGAAAATTTGGCAAAAAGAGTTTTAGATTTAGAGCATCAAATATATCCCCAAGCTATTAAGAAAGTAATAGAAGATAAATTTAGATAAAAGGATAAAAAAATGATTCCTCGTTATACGAAGCCTGAGATGGCTGCAATTTGGTCAGAAAAAAACAAATTCAAGAAAATGCTAGATGTGGAAATTTTTGCAGCAGAGGCCATGTCTAAAATGGGAATAGTCCCAAGAAAGACACTAGAGGTTATTAGGAAAAAGGCAAAAATTAATGTAAAAAGAATTAACGAGATAGAACTTACGGTAAAACACGACGTTATAGCTTTTTTAAGTGCTGTTGTAGAAACAATAGGCCCAGAGGGCAGTTTTTTGCATTTAGGTATGACTTCATCAGATGTTCTAGATACGGCTACTGCTGCTCAATTAAGAGAGTCTATCAAACTTTTAAGAGAAGAACTAAAAAAGTTGGCAACTATAGTCAAAAATATTGCCAAAAAATATAAAATGACGCCTATAATTGGTAGAACGCATGGTGTTCATGCAGAACCTATGACGTTTGGTCTTAAGCTTGCTTCTTGGTACAGTGAAATTATGAGGTCTTTAGACAGATTAAATTTTACATTGGAAACTGTAAGTTACGGTAAAATTACTGGAGCTGTAGGCACTATGGCTTATTTAGACCCTAAAATAGAAGAACATGTTTGCAAAAGTATGGAACTAAAACCGGAACCCGTTTCTACTCAAATTATTCCACGAGACAGACATTCTGTTTATTTTTCTTGTCTTGCTCATGTAGGAACTTGTTTGGAAAGAATTGCTGTTGAAATAAGACATCTTCAAAGAACAGAAGTAGCAGAGCTACAAGAACCGTTTACAAAAGGTCAAAAAGGGTCTTCTGCAATGCCACACAAAAGGAATCCAATAATTTCAGAAAATATTTGTGGTCTTGCTAGGCTTTTAAGAGGGTATGCTGTAACAGCTATGGAGAATGTTGCTCTTTGGCATGAAAGAGATATAAGCCACTCGTCTACAGAAAGAATCATGTTTCCAGACGCGTCCATAGCTTTACATTACATGCTTGTAAGAATGCAGGATTTGCTTTTAGGACTTAACGTTTATCCTGAAAATATGAAAACTAATTTAGATAAAACAAAAGATGTTATTTTTTCTGGAGCCTTACTTGTTTGTCTAGTTGATAAAGGTCTATCTAGGGAAGAGTCTTATACAATTGTGCAATCAGCTGCTTTTGATGCAAAAGATAATGGAATATCTTTAGAGGAAGCATGTTTAAGGAGTATGGAAATAAGCAAGTATTTAACAGATAGAGAAGTAAAACTAGCCTGTGATGTTACTAGTCAGTTTAAAAATGTAGATTATATATTAAAGCGTGTTTTTCAAAAGTAAATTAAGTGGAATATATAAGCTCGGTATCTTATCTACGTTACTAGAGCAATCGCGACAAACTTTTAATCAATTTTGCAAACTCGCAAAATAATAAGACAAGAAAGGCTTAACTGTATTTTGCTCAAACAATGCAAATTTGAGATATTAAAAGTTTATAGCTCATAAGCCGCTCTTGGAGGTAACTACGCTAAGATAGTGACCCTATATATTTGTTATTTTCAGTACTATAATGAAGATTAGACTAATTGTAATTGTAGTTTTATACTTTCTTTTGTTTAGGATAGTTGCAAATACATCTGCTGAAACTAAGTATTTGACATTAGAAGATGCAATTGACTTTGCTTTGCAGAACAATCCCAAAATACAATCAGCTAAACAGGCTTTGCAAGGAGCATGTTACATTTCTAGTGCTGCTAAAGGTAAATTTCTTCCTAGGGTAGATATTGTTGCTATAGGTACTAAAATAGATCAGTCTGTAAATTTTAATTTAAATGATGTTCGCACTGCGTTAATTGTAGCTAGTGTGGCTTCTTATTCCGGAGCTGGTGGTACACATCCAGCTCAGTTTCAACACTCTTTAGATTCTTCTCTTGCATCTTTTGAAAAAAAGATATTAGATGATACTTTTGTTAGAGTTATGGCCACAGTGGTACAACCTTTGTTTTCGGGGTTTAAAGTCTCAGCAAATTATAATTTTAAAAAAATGGAAGAATCTATAGCTCAAACTAATCTTGATGCTACGACAAGTTCTATAATAACAGAAGTGGTAAATTTGTATTTTAAAACAAAACTTTTAGAGCAAGTGTCTCTAATTCAAAATGATTATCTTAAAAATATTCAAACTCATGTTCTGCATGCTAAAAAACTTTTAAAAAATGGCGTAATATCAAAAGCAAACTATCTAAAATCGGAAGTTGTATTAGCTCAAGCCCATAGAGATTACGAGCAGTCTTTAAGAGATAATGAATTATCTTATATGTTTTTTAATAATATTATAGGCAAAACTGATGAAGTATTATCTTTATCGTCAGAAATAGAAGTACTAAAAGATTTGAAAGAAGAAAAATATTATATAGATAAATCTTTACAAAATAACAGTTCATTAAAATTGCTATATATAAAAAAAGATATGTTAAAGCAAAAATACAAAGTTTATTTAGGGAACATGTTCCCTAATATTGCAGCTTTTGGGCAATATCAAGTTTTGCAAAACAAACTTACTTTAGTAGAGCCAAAGTGGGCTGTAGGGTTAAATGCTTCATTAAATGTTTTTGGTGGTTGTTCAGATATTAATGAAATGAAGTCTGCAAAATTACAAATGGAGTCTGTAAAGTCTCAAATAGTTGATGTAAAAAATCTTATAAGGATAGGCATAAAAAATTTTTATCATCGTTGTAAATCTGCTAAACAAGACTATCAAACTCTTATAAATGGTCAAGCTTTAGCAGAGGAAAATTTAAAATTTTGCAGAGTTGCTTTTAAATCAGGCATTGCAACTTCACTTGAGGTTGTTGACTCAGAACTTGCTTGTAAAAAAATCAAAATAGATAAAGCAAAGGCTATTTTTGAGTATAATAATTCTTATTCAAATTTAATAAATATGTGTGGAATGTCGCCAGAGGAGTTCAAAAATGAACTTTAGTAAGTTATATGTAAGGTTAGTGTTTTTGTTTATATTTCCGTTTATTTTATTTTCTTGTAAAGAACAACATAAAGATAAGATTATTATTGGCGAGGTTGACTCTTCAGAGATAGATGTTGGCGTAAAAATTCCTGGCAGAATATCAGAAATTTACGTGTCCGAAGGCGATAATGTTAAAAAAGGACAAGTTTTAGGGAAATTAGAAGGTAAAGAACTAGATGCAAAGTTAGCAGTTGTAAATGCAGCTTTAAAAGATGCAAATAACCAGTATACGTTAGCAAAAAAAACTTATAATAGAATAAAAAATCTTTATCAAAGTAAAGTAATTCCTAAACAACAGTTTGATGAAGTTGAGTATAAATATAAAGCAGCATATCAAAAAGTTCAAGCTGTACAAGGACAAGTAGACGAGATAAATGCGTACTATTTAGAACTTACGATAACTTCTCCGATGGACGGTGAGGTAGTACAAATTGTTTCAAACCCAGGAGAACTTGTTTCTACAGGATACCCAATAATAACATTACTAAATCCAAAAGATATGTGGGTTGTATTTAATATTCGTGAAGACGGTTTAAAAAGTATAGAAAAAGGAAAAAAATATCAAGTATTTTTTCCAGCTTTAGATAAAAGTTTTGAAATGGAACTGGTATATATATCAGCGCTTGGTACATTTGCATCTTGGAAGCCAACTGCTCAGCAAGGTAGCTACGATTTGAAAACTTTTGAAATAAGACTAAAAAGTAAAGAACTTATTGCTAACCTTCGTCCAGGCATGACAGCTGTATTAAAATGAAAAGTATAATAAATATAATTCTTAGAGAATTAAAATTTATTGCAAAGAATAAGATTTATTTTTTTGCTTTGATTGCTTTTCCAATACTAGATATTATATTTCTTGGTGGTATACACATATCTCAAACTTTAAACAAGCTTCCAATCACTGTAATAGATAATGATAATTCTAAAATTTCAAAAAATATTATTCGTTATTTTAACGCTTGTCCTGACATGCAAGTTGTAAGTAGAGTGTCCAATGTTTCTGAGCTCCAAGACTTATTTAATAAGCAAGAGTCTGTTCTAGGTCTGTATATCCCTAAAAAGTTCCAAAAAGATATTAAAAAACAAAAATCTCCAACTGTTACTGTATTTATAAATGCGTCAAATTATATATCTGGAAATGTCGTAGAGTCAGATTCAATTTCAATATTATCAATAATAAATGCTGGCCTAAAATCTTCTATGCTCACAAAAAAAGGGATTTATAAACGGCAAACAGAAGAGCTACTCCAACCTGTTCGTGTAGATAATGAAAAACTTTTTAACCCTTCGCTAAATTATAATTTTTATTTAACACCAGGCCTTTGGCTTTCTGTAATTCACCAGTTTTTAATATTAATTGGTGTTTTGACATTATCTATCGAGTTTGATTTAAAAACTATTTTTTCGATGCTTAAACAATCTAAGCAGAGTATATTTAAAGCGTTAGTAGGAAAGATGTTAGTTTATTTAATTTTTGCCTTTATTCATTTTGAAATCTTATATTTGTTTATGTTTAGATTGTTTAACATTCAAATATTACATTCTAATAAAGATATCATTATTTATAGTATATGTTTTTCTTTTGCTTCTATTTCTTTAGGAATGTTTTTATTTTCTTTGCTTAAAACCAGACTTAATGCATTAAAAGGTTGTTTGTTGTTATCTGCTCCTGCCTTTTTATTGTCAGGCTATACATGGTCATTAGATCAAATGCCTTATTTAATAAAAAATATGGTACACATACTTCCCTTAACTTCATTTTTAGAAGGGTTTAAAAAGATGTATCAACAAAATATATCAATTGAATACACATATTGTTTTACTAAAGAACTGTTGGTTTTAGGGTCAATATATTTCATGTTGGCCTATATTTTTATGTATTTTAGAGTAAAAAAATATGAAAATTAAAGCGTTAAAAAATATTTTGTTTAGAGAGTTCGGTTTTTTGTTTAAATCAAAAGATATGCTGTTAATATGTTTTATTGCACCTTTAATTTATAGTTTGATGTTTTCTTATCTTTATGTAAACAAAAGGGCGACAAAGATTAGTTTAGGTGTAGTTAATCGAGATGGCTTGTCTGTGTCAAGAAAGTTAGTTAGGGACATCAATGCTAATGCAGAATTAGAAACAATTACTCAATATAATTCTTTTCAAGAGGCTTTAAATGGTGTTTTTAAAAACGATGTAAGTGGTTTTTATGTTATTCCTAGTAATTTTGGTAAAAATATAAAAAAAGGAAGAATAGCACCACTGCTTGACGTTGTAAATTCTAGTAATTTTCTTGTCGCAAGCAATGTACTAAAAAAAATTTCTATGACATCAATTTATTTTTCTAAAAAACAGTTTAGAAAAATATTAGCAGATAAAGGCTATTCTTACAAGGCAACTAGCAGCGCATTTAGTACTATAAAAATAAATACTGTATACTTATTTAATACGCAGATGAACTACTCAGACTTTTTGCTTCCGTGTTTGTTGATTGCTGTTTTACAACAAATAATTTTAGTAGCTGTATGTACTTCTGTATCGTTAGAAAAAAAGAATAAAGGTAAATTTTATGAACTGTCTAACGGAAGTTTTTTTGCTATGTTTTTTGGCAAAGCAATCCCGTACATTTTAATAGGATTTTTAATTAATATTTTAAACATTTACATAATTTTACCTATCGATGGCATACATGCTTTATCTGTTTTAGGTTTATTTGTTTTATCTGTGGCTTTCATTGTGGCGATTGTATGTTTTGCTATATTAGTGTCTGTATTTTTTAAGTCACCAGAAATGGCCATGGTTGTTTTAATGTTTTATTCTTTGCCTACTGTGCTTTTGTCAGGCTTTGCCTGGCCCCATAACGTGCTACCTAAATATTTGAAATTTATTTCTTATATCTTTCCATCAACATACTCTATGAACTATATTAGAATGTTTATTTTGGGTGATGTTAAGATAGGATATGCAAGGAATTCTATTATTGCTTTAATAATATTTTCTTTTGTCTGTTTTTTTGTTACATATTTTATAGAGATAAAAACAAAAAGAGTGTTTGCTTTAAATAAATGAAATTAATTTTAAAGAAAATATTTATTGTTTTGGCTGCTATAACAACATCTGTTTTTTTGTTGTATTTTGTTATCTTTACACTGTGTTTTAATAATGCAAATCTTTTAAACAAGACAAAAAAGTTTATAACTGTTTTAACACAAAAAGAAGTTAGAATCTCAAAAGTGTCTTGTTCTCCATAAATTTAAAATTTTAAATTTTAACTTGTCTAATTTGGGTGGTTTTGATAATGGAGTGCTTTTATCTATCGATAACCTTTTTGTGAGAATAACCATGTTTAAACTTTTAAGAGCACATTTTATAGCAAATGACTTTTATATTAATGGGTTTAGACTCAATCTAAATTTTGAAAATAAAAAAAAGTTTAATTATTTTGAACTTTATAAAGATATTAAAACTAATTTTAATCAACAGTACGCAAGATATGCTTTTATTAAAAAAATGGAAGTAAAATATATCTTTATTGACAATGGGATTGTAAATTTAAACTTAGATTTAGGACATGTTAAGATATATAACGTTGTGTTACATTCTAATGTGTTTAATTATGAGAGCAATTATTTTAAGGGCAGTATGTCTTTTAATTTTAAATTAGGAAAGGTTCAAGCCGAAACAAGCTGTGACTTTGCTTATGATAAAGCAGCAAAAACTTTAAGGGTAAAAGATTTTAAATGTGAAGATTTATCTTTATATGCAGAAGGTACTGTTAGATTCCTTGAAAATGGCGATACGACTATAGAGTATAGTGCTAAAATTAATAAATCTAAATATAAAGCTTTTATATATAACTTAACAGGCATTAATCCTATTAATGTTAATTCTATAAATGATTTAGAAGATGTTGTTATTTATTATCCAAACATTAAACCAAAAGAAATCAGAACTTCTATATAGAACTAAAACAAACTTTGCCCTTTTGTTTGAAAATCTTTGGACAGATCTCTTAGAAAGTATAAAAAGTTAAAGTTTGAGGAACCCAAATGGTCGCCCCTGTAAGGCAAGCTTGTTTTTTATATAATTGTTATAATAAGTATATGAAAAATATAGTCATACCTGATAAATACAAATCTATAATTGACAAAATTACTATTACTGCACAAGAGTACAATTTTGATGTTTATATAGTTGGCGGGTTTATAAGAGACATTATTTTAAATAGAGAATCCAAAGATCTAGATATAATGGTTTGTCTAAAAAAAAATGATTCTGAAGAAAATAAGCACCTTGCTGGTATAAATTTTTCTAGGATTTTGTCTAAAAAGTATAATTTAAGTAACCTTGTTATTTTTGAAAGATTTGGTACTGCTAAGTTGTTTATAGACAATGAAGAAGTTGAATTTGTAATGCCTAGGAAAGAATACTATAATTTAAACTCAAGAAATCCAGATACTCAAGTTACGTCTTTGCAACATGACGCTTTAAGAAGAGATTTTACTATAAATGCGTTGTTTTTAAAGCTCGATAACAATAATACTATTTTAGATTTTACTTCCAATGGTCTTAGCGATCTTGAAAAAAAAATTATTAGAGTAACAGATACTCAAAATGCAAAAATTATTTTTGAGCAAGATCCTTTAAGAATTTTACGAGCTGTTCGTCAACATTTGCAACTAGGTTTTAGTATAGATCAGGACACATATAATGCGATGAAACTTTCATCAAAACGTATAAGAATTGTATCTTATGAGCGTATAAGAGATGAAATAAATAAAATTTTAGTAGAAAGTAAACCTTCAAAAGCATTTTTGATGATGGATGATTTAGGTTTATTGCAGGAAATTTTACCTGAAATAGCAGATTTAAAAAATGTTGAACAATCTGATAAAAGTAATTGTGATGATTTTTTTGTACATTCTTTAAAAGTTTTGGATGGAACAAAAAATGATATTAATATAAGAATGTCTGCTCTTTTGCATGAAACCGGCAAATGGACAACTTGTAGAGATGAGAACGATACAAAATTTTTTTATGATTGTAATATTGAAAGTGCTAAAATTGCAGAAGTTGTTTTAAAAAGGTTTAAATATTCTAAATATTTTATACAAAAAGTAGTTCTTATTATTAGGAATAGTTTATATCCTAAAATGTTGTATTCTGGTATTTGGACAGATGTTGCTGTGCGTAAGTTCGCTAAAAGATGTGGTAATGAATTGGAATCAATAATAGAGGTCTCTAGGACTAATTTTGACAAAGATAATATTAAGATTTTTGAAGAACTGCTTTCTAAAATTGAAAAATTAAAGTTAAAAAAAATGTTATACGTAAAACCGGATTTAATAGTTGGTAAAGAATTAATGATGATATTTAATAGACCGCAAGGGAAATGGATACAAGTCGTTAAAGATAAAATTGAAGAAATGCAAATTGAAGATCCTAATATTACTAAGGAAGATGTTATTGAGAATATAAAAAAGTTAAATAATTTTAACTAAGAGAGGCCACAATGGCTGAAGATAAAGAACAAGGACAAATTCCGCAAGAAAATAATAATATTGAAACTGATTCTGATCAAATTAAAAAAGAAGAAAATACTGAACATACCCGCGATATTGAAGGACTGCTTATAGGCGGAGTTATAGGTTTAGTAGTCGGAATAATAATTTCATTTAATGTTATTTTTGCAATGCAGATTGGAATGTTTTTCGGTCTTGTAGTTGGCGTAAGAATTAAAAAAAAGTAATTTGCTTAAAATATAGCTAGGAAGAGTTATGCAGGAAGAACTGGATACCTAGATGATATAGACGACGCTAATCGTAATTGTGTTTGTAACAAGTCTGAGGTGGACAAAAAGTTTCATTCAGACTTGAAGTTGTCACTTTTAGCATATAATTTTGATTGTTTAATAGACGAGTTCAGTTAATTTTTTGGAACCTGTAAATAATTCTATAAATTCTAAAAAAAAATACAAAGATTTTGCATTGTATAGTTTTTTAGCGTATATTGTATATTTTATGTATTTGTACCATTAGTGCTACGTTATAAAGATATTTTTTTGAAAACATGTAAAACAAATATAGGTTTTGTATTTTAGGTTTATTTTTATCTAGTGATGGTTGTAGTATTAAGGGTGTGTCTTTATCTAAGGATTTTATTATTTTTATAGCTTGTTTTATTTCTTGTAGTGTAGTGTTTTTTGTTATTACACATTTTATAAAAACGCTATTTGTTTTTTTAGAATTTGCAATTTGTAAAAATTTCTTATGTTCTTTCCAAAAAGATTTTTTGCATTCTGAGGGAAATTTAAAGTCCATAGCAAGTATGTCACAAAATTTAATAATTTGAGTTAAATTTTTGTATAAAGTGCCGTTTGTTTCAAGATATATGGCAAATCCTCTTATTTTAAGTCCAGGTATTATTTCTTTTAAAAAATCAACATATAATAAAGGTTCTCCGCCAGTAAAGGCAATAGATGGTTTAGTAAAAGCAAAGCTTTTTTTATTTTTTTTGTATATAGCTTCAATCTTTTTTATAACTTCTAAAACAGTTAAATATTTTGCTTTTTTTGATACAACTATAGAGTATCGAGTGTCACAATAATTACATTTAAGGTTGCATCCTGCAAATCTTACAAAAATTTGAGGGAGCCCTGTATATAAAGCTTCTCCTTGAAAAGAAAAAAATAGTTCATAAAATGGAGCTTGTATATTATTTAATAATGGTAGGGTCACAGATTTTTGCCTCTTTAAATCCTTTTGCCCTTAGTTTGCAGGAATCGCACTGCATACATGGTTTATCAAACCCATTATAACAAGTCCACGTATTTTTATACGGTACATTTAATTTTGTTCCTAATTTTATTATTTGAGCTTTATTTAACTCTAAAAGAGGGGCTTGAATTATTATTCTTGTTTTTAAGCTTTTTAAAACGTTATTATATGCTTTTATAAACTCTGGAGTACAATCAGGATAATTAGAAAAATCTACAGCATTAACTCCAATAAATATGTTATTAGCGTTAATTGATTGTGCAAAAGAGAGTGCGTAGGAAAGAAATAAGGTGTTTCTACCAAGTACATAAGTTGGCGGGACAGTTGTAGGTAAACGTTTATGTATGGGAACTTTTTTGTTTTTATTAGTTAAAACATCGTTTGACCAAGGTAACGTTATTTTGATAAGAGAGTAATTGACATTTGCTAATTTTGCAATTTTTATCGCAGACTTTATTTCTTTTCTATGTTTTTGTCCATAATCAAATATTATACAATTACATTCATATCCCTTTGAGAGTGCATAATATAATAGTGTTGTAGAATCTAACCCTCCAGAAAGTAAAACTACTGCTGTTTTTATTAGCAATTTCATATTTCATATTCCTTTAAATATTTACAACTCTTTAGTATTATCTTTTGCCCTCTGTTAAATCAACTTCAAAGGAATGTCGTTTATATACATTTTCTGAAATATTTTTATAAAGTCAATCTTTTTATCAAAGTCTTTTATATCTGACAAATGTTCATTTGTTACAAGTAGATGTCTACCATACATGTTTGTCTTTTCTATCACTTCTATAAACTTATAATCT
>JAIRNY010000006.1 GCA_031257835.1 Candidatus Endomicrobiellum cryptotermitis | reverse complement strand
TTTCTCCCTGTACCTTCGTGATCGCTGCTGTTAACGTCGTCTTTCCGTGGTCTACGTGCCCTATCGTCCCTATGTTTACATGTGGCTTGCTCCTGTCAAATTTCTTCTTTGCCATTTTTTTGGTTCGCTCCTATTTTTATTATGATCTTTTTTTACAAAAATAAGCCGAGGGCGGGAATTGAACCCGCGGCCACCTCCTTACCAAGGAGGTGCTCTACCACTGAGCCACCCCGGCATCCTCGTAAATCACACAAAACCCAAAAAGCGAGAGACGGGAATCGAACCCGCATGGCCAGCTTGGAAGGCTGGAGCACTACCATTGTGCTACTCCCGCAAATTATAAACTATTTAAACATGGGGGCGGATGGATTTGAACCACCGAAGGGAAATCCCGCCAGATTTACAGTCTGGTGCATTAGACCACTCTGCCACACCCCCACATTGTTTGTCAAACAAAAAAAAACGATTTTATGTTAGGTTTTAATGTTACTTATATTTTTTGATTATATAACTAAACTATATAACAAAGATATATATGTTGTCAACATAGCAATAGCATAAAATTCCATATTGAAACAACAAGCTACAAAACAAAACACAGTAAGGCGCCACTAAGTATAGGTTAAGTACTAAAGAACTTTAAAGATTACAATATATATCATATATCGCGCACTTAGATTCATAGTTATAAATTTTTGTATTTCGTCAATTTTTAAACCAAAAATTCTGCATAAGACACCTTCTTTTTTTTACTTAAGTTTTACCACAATAATTAAGTTATTTTTGTCAAATACCTGACTTGACCGATTCTGTTGAAAAAAAATGTTACCCCTACCCTTTGCATGTAAAATTTTGCTCAATAACCTAATTGTCCACAAGCTGCATCAATGTCTGAGCCTTTTGCTTGCCTTATATTGGCAACAATTCCACTTAACTTTAATAAATTTTTAAATTTAAGAATAGATTCTTGTGTAGGAACGTTAAAATTAGCACCCTTTATAGTGTTATACGGTATTAAGTTTATTTGTACATTTTGGTTTAATAAATCGTGTTGTTTTAAAAGTCTTGCAAGCCTGTGAGCTTCTGCAGGAGAATCGTTAATTTCTCTAATTAAAATATATTCAATTGTCAACCTAGATTTTGTTTTTTTAAGATAATATTTACTCGCACTTAATATTTCTTCTATAGAAAAATTAAAACTATTTGGGATTATCTTTTTTCTTTGTTTTTCAGTGGTAGCGTGTAAAGAAACAGCAAGACGAATACCAAAGTTATCATCTGCCAGTTTTTTAATTGCAGCTACATTGCCTACAGTTGATAAAGTTATATGTCTTTTCCCCAACGCAAACTCTTTTTTAGATAAAAGAGAAGTAAGAGCTGATGAAACACTGTTATAGTTAAGAGTAGGTTCTCCCATACCCATAAACAAAATGCCTGACACTTTTTCTTTGGTGTCATTTTCTATTTGTAAAATTTGCTCTATTATCTCGCTTCTAGTTAAATTTCTTGTATATTTTACTTTTCCTGAAAAACAAAAAGCACACATTATAGGGCAACCTATTTGCGACGATATACAAACAGAATTTTTTTCTTTTGCAGGAAGAAAAACAGCAAAAAAATACTTTTTATCTACGCTTTGAAAAGTATATCTAACTGTTCCATCAATTACAGATTGTTCTTTTTTCACTATTTTTAAAGATCTAAGCAAAAATTTTCTGTCAAGCTCTTGTCTAAGATCTTTTGGAATAGAAGTAAATTCTTCAAAAGTAGCAGCTTTCTTTAAATAAATCCAATCAAGAATTTGGTTAATTCTATAGGCTTGCTTTATAAACGCTTTTGAGTAAGCTTTTAATTGAGAATCTGTTAAATCCAGTATATACTTTTTCATAAACCTCTACTATTTATTTGAATTAAAAATTTTTATTAAATTTTCTGTTGAAGAATCATGGGTATTCTTTGATCCATTTTTAAGTTCAGGCAAAATCACATTTGCTAAAACTTTCCCCAGCTCTACACCCCATTGGTCAAAACTATTTATACGCCATATTATACCTTGAGCAAATATTTTGTGTTCATACAGTGCAATTAAAGCCCCTAACGTTTTAGCAGTAAGACTACTAATTAGCATGCTGTTTGTGGGCCTGTTACCATCAAATATTTTATGGTTAGTTAAAACTTTTATGTCCTCTTGAGAAAACCCTGCTTGGTTAAGCTTTGCTATTACTTGTTCTCTTGTAAGACCAAAAGCAAGAGCTTGTGTCTGAGCAAAATAATTTGCCATCAGTTTTTCATGATGATCTCCAACTTTTTTTACAGGATTTATATAGCCTATAAAATCGCAAGGGATAAACTTTGTACCTTGATGTAAAAGCTGGTAAAATGAATGTTGTCCGTTAGTGCCAGGTTGGCCCCATATTATAGGACCTGTTTGATAATTAACCCTATTATTTTCAAAATCTATGGTTTTGCCATTACTTTCCATGTCGCTTTGCTGTAAATATGCAGCAAATGTATGTAAGTATTGGCTATATGGCAAAACTGCACATGTTGAAGAATTAAAAAAGTTATTGTACCAAAACCCTAACACAGCCATTATTATGGGAATATTCTTCTCATAAGGCGTATTTAAAAAGTGTTGATCGATGTAATAAGCACCTTCTAAAAGCTCTGCAAACTTTTCAAAGCCAATATAACAACAAATAGAAAGGCCTATTGCAGACCAAAGAGAGTACCTACCACCTACAAAATTCCAAAATTCAAATATATTGTTTTCATCAATACCAAACTCTTTAACTTTTTTTACATTTGTTGAAAGAGCAACAAAATGGTTTACAACAGCTTTCCCTCCCAACTGATCTATAAGCCACTCTCTAGCAGTTAAAGCGTTTGTTATTGTTTCAAGAGTTGTAAAAGTTTTAGAAGCTATTATAAAAAGTGTTGTTTGGGGGTTTAATTTTTTTAACACTTCGTAAATATCTGCGCCATCAATATTAGAGACAAAATGAACATTTATTACATCAGCATAATATTTTAATGCTTCACAAACCATTTTAGGTCCTAAATCCGACCCGCCAATACCTATATTTACAACATCAGTAATTCTTTTGCCAGTAAAACCAATCCATTTACCAGTTCTTAAATCGTTACTAAGTTTTTCCATTTTAGAAAGTACAGCATTAATTTGCGGCATAACATCTTTGCCATCAACATAGACAGGCCTGTTACTTCTGTTCCTAAGTGCTGTATGTAGTACCGCTCTTTTTTCTGTCCAGTTTATCTTTTCACCTGAAAACATTTTCCTTGCATACTCACTTATTTTTGCTTCTTTTGCAAAATCCATTAAAAGTTTAAAGGTTTTAGAGTTGATAATATTTTTTGAATAGTCAAAAGTTATGCCTATACTGTTATCACTTACAGAAAATTCATTAAATCTATTTCCGTTTTTAAACAAATCTCGCAAATGAATAGTTTTCATTTCTTCATTATAATGTTTCTGTAGATTTTGCCAACAAGATGTGCTTTTAAGTTCAAATTTGCACATAATCTCCCTCTTGCAGATAAAGTAAACCAATAACCAAATTGTTTAAGATGTTTAAAGTATAACATTTTCTTTTTTATTGTCGAAATTTCATTTTAAGATATTTGGTTATACATTAGAGCCAGTTGATATATAAATAGTTTGATTGCTCTAGTTATAGAATCTTATCTACGTTACTAGAGCAATCGCAACAAACATTTAATCAAATTAGCAAACTTGCAAAATGAAAAGACAAAAAAGACTTAAACGAATTTCGCTTCAAACAGTGCTAATTTGAAATATTAAATGTTTATTTTATTGCTCATAAACTGCTCTTTGAGGTAACTCCGGGAAGGTTCTATACTAGACCAATATCTGCTGTATTTAGTGAATGAACGTTTTACACATTATTTCTATTCTGGTATAATTATTCTTAGTAAATATTTACAGCTTAGATTTTAACATTATCAAGTTTAATAGTGACGAAAAATTAAATAAAGTTTTTAAAACAATGGAACAAAATCAAATTGAGAACAAACAAGGTATTTTCTTTGATGGACAAATTTTTGACGCTTATTCCTTTGTCTGTGATTTAATAAGAAAAGCAAAGAAGGCTATTGTAATAATTGACAATTATATTGACGATAGAGTTTTAAAAATTTTAACTAAAAGAAAAAAACTGTACATACCACAATTTTTACAAAAACTATAAGTAATACTTTTGCTGTTGATTTACAAAAGCACAATACTCAATATACCAAAATAGAAGTTAAAGAAAAATATTTCATGACAGATTTATAATTTTAGATTATACAGATATATATCATATAAGGGCATCATTAAAAGATTTAGGGTTAAAATGTTTTGCATTTTCAAAACCTTGATATAACCTCCGTGCAACTACTTAATACGTTAAAATCATGATAATTACCAGCGCACAAAATTCCATATTTAAAGAAGCGTTTAAATTGCAAGATAAAAAATTTCGTGATAAAAATAAGTGCTTTTTTATTGAAGGTAAAAAACAAGTTGAAGAAATTCCTAAAGATTGGAACATAAAGCAAATCTTTATATCAGAAAAATATAAAAATAATGTAAACACCGTTAAAAACGCAACAGTTTTTTCAGTCCATCTATTTAATAAGCTGTCTACAACAAAGTCTCCTCAAGGAATAATAGCTGTTGTAGAAAAAAAACATTATAAAATTGAAGATATTATAAACAATACGGGAATGTTTATAATCTTAGAAAATATTCAAGATCCCGGCAATCTTGGCACAATTATACGTTCTGCAGATGCGTTTGCTTTAAAAGCAGTGTTTGTGTCAAAAGGGAGCACAGATATCTATTCTAACAAAACTTTAAGCGCAACAATGGGATCAATATTTCATTTGCCTGTATTAGACAATATAGACATACAAAACCTTGTAAAATTACTGAAAAAAGAAAACTTTACTATTTTTGCTGCATCATTAAAAGGGAAAAAACATTTAAATACTGTTAAAATACCAAAAAAAAGTGTTTTTATAGTAGGGAATGAAGCTAACGGTATAAAAAACGAAACTGAAAACTTAGCTAATGAACTTATAAAAATACATATGCATGGAAGTTGTCAATCCCTAAATGCTGCAATTGCTGCGTCTATAATAATGTATGAAACAACAAAAGATTTATAGCAACTGGTCCTTAAAACTTGATTTTTTATTTAACACATAATAATTACTAAAATTACTGTTTCACTTATAAAACATTTTTTTACATTACAAAATGCAATTCCAATTTATACATACTAAAATAAATATTAAAAAAAGAAATAAGGAGTTATGTTATTGGCATAGAAATTCAATTACAAATTACTAGTAGTAATAGCATCTATACTTTTTCTTTATTACACTTTTTTGCTGCTTTAAAATTGTGTACACCTCTTTCTGGTCTAGACAACACATTTATATTTTGTTCTGGCAGAATAGAGTGCAGCGTGCCTATAATATCTGATTACCTGTTCAGTATCACAAAAAGTAGGTCTTTATTATGGTGCTGGCATAGGGTTTAGCATAGAGTCCCTTGTTATAGAAGCAATTTACGCAAGAAATAATTTCTCCCTTTCTGCCTCAGGAAACGAGAAAAAGGATTGCAATTTTCAAACAATAACACTTTATGCTGGATATAAGTTTGACATTTAAGAATATAAACTTTTAATTCCATTAAAATTATTATAAATAGCGGTAATAAGAAATTAAGTTATACAAAATTATTTTTTAAGGTTTAGAGCTTGAAAATTAACACAAATAAAATAAAGCAGTTCACCATTATTTTACCTAAAAATTAACAACAACTTAAAATTTGCAATTGCGCTAAATACAGAAAAGCTTTAAATATCCCATACTGAAATGGCAAAAACATTTTCGTTTAATAGTTTGGGGTTATCTGTTAAACAAACAAGGCTACCAAATGCAACATTTTCTATTTTGGCAAACGTTTTAATCGATTTTACATCTACTTCTTTGGGAGTGGATGTTTTTTTTATTTCTGTTGGATAAAATTTACCGTCTTGATGTATAAGCAAATCTATTTCATTTTTGTTATTATCTCTATAATAATACAAGTTAGGATTAAGTCCATTGTGATGATAAGATTTAATAATTTCGCTTATTACAAATGTTTCAAAAAAAGCACCTGAAGAAATACCTGTTTCTAAAGATTCCGGAGTAGTCCAACCTGCTAAATATGCAGCAAGACCAGTATCCATAAAATACAATTTTGGAGTTTTGGTAAGTCTCTTTGTAATATTTCTAAAATAAGGTTGCAATAAATAAACCAGCCTTGAAATCTGTAAATAAGTCTTGGCACCTGACTAATTGATTTTTTTAGTTTATGGAGGTAAATGGTTAAGTCTGCAGAGAGAAGAAAGTGTTATAAATTGATATTGACCTAATTTATAATTTTATCGAAGTTACTAAGAGCAATCGCAACAAACATTTAACCAAATTAGCAAACTCGCAAATAGGTCACTTTGCAAAATACCACCTGACGCCCACACAAATCCTGACGGGCAAGTCACGATCTAAAGAGTCAGTGTAAATTTATTTACACTGACTCTTTAGATATCAAACACAAAATTAGTACATAATACCTAAAAATTATCAGCCAATTCTTCCATATATGCTTTAGGATGCAAGCATGCTGGACATTTTTCTAAAGCCTCTTTGCTTTCGTAAACATAACCACAGTTACGACATTTCCATTTTATAGGCATATCTTTTTTAAACACTCTATCGTTTTCAAGATTGTCAAGAAGTTCTAAGTACCTTACCTCATGATGCTTCTCAGCAACAGAAATTCTTCTAAAACATTCTGCAATTTCAAGGAATCCTTCTTCGTCAGCAACTTTGGCCGCATCAGGATAAAGTTTTGTATGTTCTTTGTTTTCTCCAGAAGCTGCAAGCCTTAAATTTTCAACTGTATTGCTAATAATGCCCGCTGGAAAAGTTCCAGTAATTTCAAGTGGGCCACCTTCTAAAAATTTAAAAAATCTTTCTGCATGCTCTTTTTCGTTGTCTGCTGTTTCTGTAAAAATTGCAGCAATTTGTTCAAAACCTTCTTTTTTTGCTTTTGAAGCAAAGTATGTATACCTCATCCTTGCTTGTGATTCTCCTGCAAATGATTCTAATAAATGTTTTTCGGTCTTTGTACCTTTAACTGATTTTGACATAACCTTTACTACCTCCATATTATAATCAAGTCCTTATACAATGTTATTTTATTTCTATCGCATTAAACCATTTACCATGAAGATTGCATGTTTCTATAACTTGAACTTCCCCTTTTGTCCCACCTTTTAAATGGATAACTGCAGCTGGGTTAATGCTAGACGTGAGTATAACGTTTGAGACAAATTTATTGTCAAGATAAAAAGTTATTTCCTGTATATGATGTTCAGGCAAAGCAGAATGTAACACCTCCCCAACTTTTACATGGATATCAACACAACCAGCCCCAGGAATTAAACCACACTTTTCTACAACTGTAAAATTAGGAATATGCTTTTTTTCAGTCTCTCCTGAGGTTGCCTTAAAGTCAGGCATTTTATAAGCGTCCTGTCTTTCCTCAAATACATTTTTTGCATGACAAATAGGGCATATCTCTTTGTTGCCGTCTAAAGCTACGTAACCACAAACTTTACAAACTAGTCCTTTCATATACCCTCCTTGTTATTACAATTCTATAGCAAATGTAATAAGCATAAGAAATCGCTTATTATTCATTTTTTATTTTTAAAGCAAAAGATTTACCTGCTTGGAAACATTTATCCAGCTCTTCCTGAGTAGGATTATAGACCACTCTTAAAGAAGGTTCAAAAGATGTAACATTAGAAATTGTATCTTCAATATCTTTTACAGCCTCCCCACTCCACCCATAAGAACCAAACGCAAAAGATTTACGTCCTTTAGCTTTAGATCCTTTAAGAAAGTGTAAGAAGCCCGCAATTACAGGCAACATTTCCCCGTCATGAGTAGATGAACCAAACACCCACCCTTTAGCCTCTAACATATATGAAGCAATGTCTGGCCTATCATTTTTTGTCACATCAAATAATATAGTTTCCACACCTTCTGAAGTTATTCCTTCTACAATCTTTCTTGCCATCTTCTCTGTAGAGTTCCACATCGTTTCATATACAACTGCAACCCTATTCTTGCACGAATGTGAAGACCAATACAAATATTTTTGCATAATTTCTGATATATATTTACGCCATATGAGTCCATGACTGGGAGCTATAAGCTCAACATCTAGACTCAATTTGTCTATTGCTGCAAGTTTTGAGGAGACAAGCATATTAAATGGCCAAAGTATATTTGCATAATATTTTTGAGCTTCGTCCATTAAAACATCAAAATTAACTTCATCGTCAAAAATTTTGTTAGTCGCGTAATGTTGCCCAAACCCGTCATTTGAAAATAAAATCTTATCATAAGCTGAGTACGTAAACATACTATCAGGCCAATGTATCATGGGTACATCTATAAAATCTAACGTTCTTTTTCCTATATTTAAGTTTTGACCTGATTTTACTCCAACCCAGTCTCCACATACTCCATAATATTTTAAAAGACCTTGTCTTGCTTTTTCTGTACCGTAAACCTTAGCATTAGGACAAATTTTTAATATTTCTGCAAATGCGCCAGAATGGTCTGGTTCTATATGATTTATTATTATAACGTCTATCTTTGAAGGATCAACAACATTTTTGATATTCTCTATTAACTCTTTTTGAAACCCTTCTCTAACAGTATCAATCAACGTTATCTTTTCATCTATAACTAAATAAGAGTTATATGTAACACCTCTTTTAGTCACATATGTGTGCCCATGGAAACGCCTTTCATTCCAATCTACTACACCAACCGAATATATACCTTCTTTTATTAATTTTGTCATCATAAATCAACCTTTTATTTTAACAAATAAAGACTTTAGACCATCTTAACACCTGGTTCTGCTTGACACATCGGACATTTTTCATATTCGTTAGAATATTCTGATTTACAAACACCACATATTTTTATATGGACATTTTCAGTTTTACAGCAAGGCTCACAAAATTCTGGATTTAAACATCTGTTTTTTAGCTCAGTTTGGCAATACGGACAAGAACAATTATCTTTACACATACTTTTTACCCTGTTTTGATTTATAATTTTCTACAGCTTTATGTAATGCGTCTGCTCCAAGATTAGAACAATGCATTTTGTTTGGAGGCAATCCTCCAAGCTCTTTTGCAACATCATCATTTGTAATATTCATAACCTCTTCTACACTTTTACCTTTAGCCATTTCTGAAACCATTGAAGAAACGGCTATAGCTGCTCCACACCCAAAAGTTTTAAATTTTACGTCCTCTATCTTATCATCTTTAACTTTTATGTAAAAAGTCATCATATCGCCACACACAGGATTCCCTACCTCGCCTACGCCATCTGCATTCTCTATTTGTCCAACATTTCTTGGATTTGCAAAATGATCCATAACTTTTTCTGAATAAAATGCCATACTACATATCCTCCAATTTTACTTCAACTTACAAAGACTCTATAAAATTAACATTTTTTAACAATCTACAATATAACAATCATTCTTCGCATATGTGGCAATGGTCATGGTCGTGAGCAAAACTTGTTCCAGGACCAGCCTGTTTTCTTTTGCCTGTCTCTAAAAAATACGAGTACAGGGGTGACATTTCTCTAAGCCTGTTAACTATTTTAGGAAACTCTTCTAAAACAAAGTCAATTTCTTCTTTTGTATTGTATTTTGATAATGTAAAAACTATAGACCCTTGCCCAACAGCTACATCTACGTTTATCGCACTTAACACATGAGAAAGTTTTAGGCTCTTATTTGCGCAAGCAGAACCACTTGCAGCCATTATCCCTTTAGCATCTAAAAGCAAAAACAAAGATTCACCCTCAACAAACTCAATTGAGAAATTTACATTGCCAGGCAAACGATTTTCTGCTGCACCGTTTAAATAGATATATTCTATTCTTTTTGGTAGTTCTCTGACAAGGATGTCTCTTAACTCTTTTATTTTTTGTGCATTTGAAATAAGCTCTGTTTTAGCAATTTGGCAAGCTTTACCAAAACCCACTATGGCAGGTATATTTTCTGTGCCTGACCGTTTAGAATTTTCTTGAACACCACCTTCAATTTGAGGAATTATTTTTATACCTTTTTTAACATAAAGAGCAGCAGCGCCTTTTGGACCATACATTACAGACGAAGAAAACGTCAAAGCATCTACATTTAAGTTTTTAACATCTACAGGTACAAAACCGCAAGAACTTACAGCGTCTGTATGAAAAACAACAAAATCGTTGATTTTGTTATTCTTAACTATAGCTACTAATTCTTTAATATTTTGTATAGTTCCAATCTCAGGGTTAGAATGTTGGATAGACACTAAAATAGTTTCCTTTCTTAAAGACTTTTCAAGTTCTTTAGCACTTACGTTTCCTTTTGTATCCACAGGCAAATAAGTAATTTCAAAACCCTCATTTTGTAGTTTTTTTAAAGGGTTTAAGATGGAAAAGTGTTCTATAGAAGAAACAATAATATGTTTACCTTTAGTCTTTAACGATTCTACTATACCTTTAACTACTAAATTGTTTGACTCTGTAGCACAAGAAGTAAAAGTTATTTCTTTAGCGTCTGCATTTATAAAACTTGCAACTTGAAACCTTGCGATATCTAGAGCATCTTTAGAAATAGTACCTAAAGAATAAATACTTTGAGGATTGCCATAACAATCAACAAAAAAAGGCATCATTGCATTAAACACATTATTATCTAACTTCGTATTAGACTGATTGTCCAAATATATAGGCTTCATAGCTTAAGCCTGTTTCTCTACTTCAAAAGCATCTTTTGGGGCCCCACATACAGGACACACCCAGTCTTGAGGTAACTGCTCAAAAGATGTCCCTTTAGTTATAATACTATCGTCAACGCCTAGATTCGGATCATAAATATACCCACAAACAGTGCATTTCATCTTTTCCATAAAATCTTCCCTTTTTTTCAACTTAACAATTAACTAATCTGTATTACAACTTCTTATAACATATTTTTGCATATTTGTCACAACATATTTGACATCGTTTAACAACTTATAAACATAGTCTCTATTTAAGTTTAGTGAAGAATATTTATAAAAATTAAATTCTTCAAAAATTTTTAGTATTTTGTCAATCATCTCACCGTTCAATTCTAGCTTTTTTAGCTCTTCTATTATTGCATTTTTAGACAAAAGTTGGCTTTCCTTGCATAGTTGAGTATCTAAAAACTTAATAAATGCACTATTTAATAAATCTAAAGATTTTTTATAATTATCTTTCGAAATTTCTATTTCCGTTTCCTTAATTAATCTCTCAACATCGCGCAAGTTGACTTTTTTAAAGCTTAATCTACCATCGTAACGTTTGTTTTTGTACACTTTATAACAAATACTGCAAATGAGCAAAAGAAAAAAAGGTACAAATATCAAATAAAACTTTGGACTATTTAGCAAATACCCTTTATGGAAGTTTATATTTTTAATTTGTTTATTGTAATTTATATCTTGACGTACAACATTGCCAGTAGCCCTGATATCTTCAAAATTGCCATAATTAACAGTTTCTCCTGTTATCTCAACTTTTTGTGCAGCACTTTTTATAGTTTCATACTTTTTCTTTATTGGATTAAAAAATGCAATACTTGCCGATGGAATTTCCTGAACGCCTGCAACTAAGGGAATAAATATTGTTTTAAACTCTTTTATATTTTCTGAATCGTTTGAAATTATCGTTTCATATTTTTTAAAGCCTTCATAAGAAGCAAATTTTATACCGCTAATGCTTTTCATATTTCCATTACCTTTAACAATAACTGCCAAAGTTACAGGTTCATTTGTTTGAGCTTGCTTTTTATCTAAAGTGGCAGATATTTTAAAGTCCCCTATTGCACCAGAAAAATCAACAGGCTTCCCAGTTTTTGGCAAAGAAATTACATCTATATTAACTGGCTTTGTCTCTAATGTTTTAATTTGCCCACGCCCCATATTTGAAAACAAACTAAAAAAATCATCCGCATCATCTGGAGAAGAAAAGTCCATAACAGCTATCTTTATTTTTGCTGGCTGAATAGTTTTTAAGCCTACTTCTATTGGATACAATACGGTTTCTATTTCATCAACGCGATAATTTATTCCATCAACAACTTCAAAACGACTTTTCGGCTTAGAACCATCATTCCAAAAACCAACAAAACTGGGCGGAAAATATTCTGGATTGGATATCAAGTCCACATTTGTATAAAAACTAAACTTATAAATTAATTTTTCATTTTCATAAACTGTCTTTTTATTTACAGTAGCTTTTACAAAAGCTTTGCCTGGTGGGTTAGATTGAGTTTGCCTTTTACTTTGATGTGTACTACTAGCATTATTAGTCCTTGCATAAGGTAAGCTCTGCGCACTTTGAGATGGAGTAACTTCAATATCTACAGTTTCAGTAAGATACGTTTTACCATTATAAGTTATTCTTGCAGGAGGTATAGTAAATTTGCCTATTCTTTTTGGACCTAAAGTATATTTATATGTAACGCTCACACTAGTTTTTCCATTTATTACAGACATATTCTGAGAAGTGGATGTGCCAAATTTTGCAAAATCTGTTAAATTTGACACTTGATGTTCAGGAAGATTGCCCCCATCTCCACTTAAAGTAATCGAATATACAAAAAATTCGTTTAATGGGACTGTGTTCCTATCTACAAAAGCTTTATAAGAAATAGTGTCTGAATAAGCAACGACTGTGGCAAATATCAATAAAATAAAACAAGTTATTTTTTTAAACATGTTACCAATCCTTTTGCGGTTGAGTCATTTGATAACCTTTAAGTTTCTTTTTAGGTCTGTTTGTATTTTTGTCTGACTCTGACTCGTTATAATAATTTAAAAGTATTGAGCCTGGCGTATCCTTTTTGTCTCTATTTGACTCTTTAGGCTCATCCCCTTTTTCTTGTTTGTTTTTTGCACTTTGATCCTTTTGATTTTTTTGTGATTTATTACTTTGTAAATTTTTGATTTTCTCACTTATTTCTTGTTTTTGTTTATCAAGATTTTGCTTTTCTTTGTCCAGCTCTTTTTCTTTTTTAGAATTTTGCCCCTCATTTTTATTATTTTCCTTATCTTTTTTGTCTTTTAAGTCTTGCTGTTGCTTTTTATTGTCTTCTTGTCCTTTCTCATTTTGTTCCATTTGTTTTTTTAAATCTTGTTCTTTTTTGTTTTGCTGATCTTTGTTTTTATCCTGCTGTTTATTTTGGTTTTGGGAGGAACCTTTTTCATTTAACTTTTTTAAAGCAACTTCTAAATTGTATTTTGAATCTTTGTCATCTGGATTAATTTTTATCGCTTCTTTATAAAAATTAATGGCTTCGCTAATGTTCCCTTGTTTAAATTCAGTATTGCCTAAATTGTAATAAGAAACAAACTTGTCAGCTGGAGCAGATACTGAAGAACTTAAAACTTTATTATATTTTAATTTAGATTCGTCAAATTTGTTAAGTTTATAATCTACACCTGAAGAATTTATTAAAATATCATTATTGTTAGGATTATCTCGAATTTGTTTGTTTAAAATTTCAGACGCTGTTTTAAAATCACCTTTATTAAAATATTTTAAAGCTTTGTTATTGTACCTTAAACTTTTAGTGGTAAATATTAAGAGAAAAACTAAAAGCATAATCAAAAAAAGTAGCACGCCGCTTAAAATAAATATTTTTTTCATCTTTTACGCCTCATAGGATAAACAAAAGCAACAATAAAACAAATCAAACCCAACAAAACAAATATTTGGAATCTGTCTATTTTGTTATTTATTTGGTCAATTTCGTTATTGTCTTTATCTAAAGTTTTTACTGTTTTTATTAAATCGTAAGAAATACTTTTATTTGAAGCATCAAAAAATTTACCGCCAGTCTCTTCAGATACTTTTTGTAACAAATCAAAATTTACTTTACTTACAACCACTTGCCCGGAACTGTCTTTAACGTAATCTTTAAGTTTTCCTGCTTTATCAAGAACCGGAATAGGAGAACCTTCTTTGGTACCTATTGCTACACAAATAACTTTTAAATTGTTCTTTTTAGCAATACTTATGGCATCGTCTATCTTAGAATCATGATCTTCACCATCTGAAACTAAAAGCATCACTTTACTTTTAGAAACTCTGCCATTTAACGCTTTGCACGCAAGAATAATAGCATCCCCGATTTGCGTACCACCATTTGGCAAAACATCTGTTTCCACATCTTCTAAAAATATTTTTAAAGCTTGTAAGTCATAAGTCATTGGGCACTGCCACATAGCATCGCCAGAAAAAACTATAACTCCCATTTTTTCGCCTGGATTTGCCCTAACAATATCTACAATAATAGATTTTGCTTTTTCTAATCTGTTAGGCTTAAAATCTTGAGCAAGCATACTTTTTGAAACATCTAAAGCTAGCACTATCTCACATGATTCTTTTACCACTGTATGCTTTTTAGTTCCATATTGCGGCCTAGCAAGAGCAAGAACTATTAAAAAAAAACCAAATAAGAGCAAAATATTTTTTACTTTATACGCAATTAAGTTAACTTCAGACAGTGAAAGCAAATTAACATCTGTTAGAAGCATGTTAAGTGAGTCTTTTCTCTTTTTAAATGCAATATAAAAAAATAGTGTAAACAATGGAATCAGTATTAGCAATAGCAAATAACTTTTGTCTGCAAACATTTTTCCCTCAATTTAAAATTTCAATTCAATCATCTTACGGGAGTTTTCGTAAATAAGTGTTTTCTAAAACAACTGTAATTAACAATAAACACAAAGATATTACCAAAAAACTCTTGTACAATTCGTTGTAGGCTGTATGCTGAGTAACTTTAATTTCAGATTTTTCAAGTTTGTTTATTTGTTGCATAATCTCTTCAAAAGATTTTGTGTCTTGGGCTCTAAAGTACTTTCCACCAGTACTTCCTGCTATATCTTTTAAAACATCTTCATTTATTGCATCTTGTGACAATCTAACTTCCCTTATCCCAAAAAATGGATCTTTTATTTGATAAATGGCACCTTCCAAACTGCCAACTCCAATAGTATAAATTTTAATATTATAGCTTTGAGCTATTTTTGAAGCGGTTATAGGATCAATTTCTCCCGCATTGTTGTTACCGTCTGTAACAACAATTACAATTTTACTTTTAACTTTAGAGTCTTTTAACCTATTAACTGATGTCATTATAGCTGACCCTACTGCCGTGCCATCCAAACCAGTATCACCTATATTAATATTCTTTACAAATTCTATTAATGAAGTTTTATCTGTAGTTAAAGGGCATTGAGTAAAAGCAAGTCCTGAAAAAATTACAAGCCCAATCCTATCGTATTTACGTTCTTTTATAAAATCGCAAGTCACTTTTTTTGCTGCTTCCATCCTATTAAAAGGTTTAAAGTCTAAAGAACTCATGCTAGAAGAAGTGTCTAACGCCATAACAATATCTATCCCCTGATCATTACTTTCTTCAAACACCTTGCCTTCTTGAGGTCTAGCTAAAGCTATAACGGCAAAACTTAAAGCTATATACTTAAAAACTTGCAACAATTTATAAAGACGTGCTTTTAGATTAAAAACTGAAAGTTCTTTTAAAAATTTTACTCGCGAAAAATCTATATGTGTTCTAAACAATTTTGTTTTAAAAACATTAACGTAAAAGTATGCCAATATTAATAAAGGCAAAAAAATCACAAAAAATATTGGATTTGCAAATCTCATAAAATCTCCAAAAGGTTCTTTGTAAAATCATAACTGTTTTTTATTTCTGTTTGGCTTGGAGTAGACGAAGCATACCTTGCTAAGTTAAACACTGATAAATATTTTTTAAATTCTAACGCGTTTATAGTACTAGGTAGTAATGGTTTCATTTTTTTAAAAAATTCTGAAGTTGTCATTTCTAAAGCATAAAACTTATACTTTTTTAAAATATAAGTCCTCAAAATTTTTGACATTTTATAGTAAAAGTCTTTTACATCAATACTTCCTCTAGTGTCGTACAATAAACTTAACTCTCTTAATGCTTCCAACTGTGGATCCTCTACTATGTTTTTTGGTCGGTTTATATAGCTACAAATAAGTAAATAAAAAATTAAACCAATCAGAATTATCAACATAGAAATTAATACTACACACATTGTTCCTAATCTAATTTTTTTTAGTTTTTTAATATCTCTTATATCAAAATTACTGCCCTTGCCTAAAATACTTTTAACCACAACACTTTTTTTAGGAGTAAAAAACAAATTATTAGTCCCATCAGCACTTATAAAAAACACTGTATTTGGATTTATAATAACCTCTCCTACCTTGTCAGCTAAAAGCTTAAACTTTAGCTCATAAACATTTTCTTTGCCTAGAATATGCTCAATCTCTAAATGTAAAATATCAAAACCCTCAAAACTAAAATTTTGATTTGCGCTTATTTGTGCATTTTGTTCTAGTTTTGCTTTTACTGTAAAATCTATAATATCGCCAACAAAAATTTCATCTTTACTTAAACTAGCACTTACTTCTTCTCTTGCACACACATTTGCGCAAAAAACAAAGGAAAATATAATTAAACCAACAATTTTTATATGTATTCTCATTTTTGCCTTTATCTTTATATAACATTATATAACATTAAGCGATAGATTACGGAAATGTCTATCCTTAAAAAATTTTATCAAGGGTTTTACATAATACTGATGTGTGTTTAAACTTATTATGCCAACATTAGCTTCTTTAAATATTTCATCTGTTGCTTCGTTAAAATCTTTATTTTTTTGCTTAAAACTTTCAGAAACTGCATTGCTATTTATCATTATAATTTCTTTAGTTTCTGGATCTTCCATCTCTATGAGCCCCAATTTAGGGAGAGAAATTTCTTTTGGATCTTCTATCTTTACACATATTAAATCGTGCCTTTTAGAAGTTATCGCTAAATCTCTTTTGTAATCTTTATCTTGAAAATCTGAAATCAAAAACACAACAGCTTTTTTACACCATATTCCATTAAGCACTTTAAGCGCTTTAGATATGGACGTTTTTGTCCCGTTAGGTTTAGAGTTTAGTATCTCGTTTATGATTCTTAAAATATTATTTTTACCTTTTTTAGGTGTAATAATTTTTTCTATTTTGTCTGTAAAAGATAACATTCCTGCTCTGTCATTATTTTTTAAAGCAGAAAACGCAAGAAGGGCTGCGACTTCAGCCGCAATTTCAGATTTTAGTTTACTAAAACTACCGAAATTTTGTGATGCAGATACATCTATAAGAAAAATTACTGTAAGTTCTCTTTCTTCAGAAAAAAGTTTTATATAAGGTTTGCCCTGTCTAGCTGTAACATTGTGATCAATAGTTCTAAAATCATCACCTAATTGGTATTCTCTAACTTCGGCAAATTCTATACCTTGCCCTTTGAAAATACTTTGATATTGCCCTGCAAAAATCTCATTTACAAGTTTGTTTGACTTGATTTCAAGTTGCCGTATTTGTTTTTCTAATATATTATCTAACATAATGGCAGTACCCTGTTAATTTGATAAGTTTTAAAACCAACTTTGATCTTTGATCAAGGAACTACTACAGTTGAAAAGATTTTTGTAATTATGTCATCTGAAGTAACAGAGTCGGCTTCTGCTTCATATGTAGTAAGAACTCTATGCCTTAAAACATCATGACCTATTTCCTTTATATCTTCCGGAATTACATATCCTCTACCTTGCAAAAATGCATACACTTTTGCTGCAAGTGTTAAGTTTATAGTCGCTCTAGGAGAAGCACCAAAAGATATATAATTTTTTAATTCTTTAAGTCCGTATTCTTCGGGCTGCCTAGAGGCAAAAACAATGTCTACTATATAACTTTTAACTTTCTCATCGACATAAATTTGTTCTATTAAACCTCTTATTCTCTCTACATCTGCTAAACTTAAAACTGCAGTTAATTGCGGTATTGTGTGAGTCATTCTTTCCAATATAATTTTTTCTTCTTCTTTTGTAGGATATGAAACTTTTAGTTTAAGCATAAACCTGTCAACCTGAGCTTCAGGCAAAGGATAGGTACCTTCCTGTTCTATAGGATTTTGTGTAGCCATAACTAAAAATGGTTTTGGAAGAAAATAAGTGTTTTCCCCAATAGTAACTTGTTTCTCTTGCATAGCTTCCAGCAAAGCGCTTTGCACTTTTGCAGGGGCACGGTTTATTTCGTCAGCAAGAACTATATTTGTAAATACAGGACCCTTTTTTACAGAAAAATTCCCATTTTGAGGATTATATATTAAAGTACCAACTATATCTGATGGTAATAAGTCTGGAGTAAACTGTATTCTTTTATAGTCTGCATGCACCGTCTGAGCAAGGCTTCTTACTGCAAGCGTTTTTGCAAGACCAGGCAATCCCTCAAGCAAAATGTGCCCTCCAGAAAGTAATCCTATTAACATTTTTTCTAAAACACATCTTTGCCCTACCACAACATTGGAAATTTCATTTAAAAGTTTTGAAACAAGCACACTTTCTTGTGCAATTTTGCTGTTTAATGCATTAATATCTGTCATCTAACCCCCACATATTACTTTATTAAAATTTAATACTATTTTTATTAAACTTTAGTATAGCTTTTCTGCTTAACTTAAACTTTTGAGATTCAACACAAACACAAATATAAAGTTATACTTAAAGCAACTATATATAGCATAAAGACTACAATAAAATATTACCATATTTTCAGCATTTGTTAAACAATTTTGTTAATGTCAAAACAGATAAGACCATTTTTAAAGTATAATAAAAAAGGCCAAAGTGAATAAAAGAGAAGAAAATGAAAGGATTAACTTTAAAGAAATAAGCGAAATAATACTTAATTTTGTCCTTTTGGTGACCACTTTTTCAACTTTTTGTGAGTGAAGCGAAAGAATATATCCGACATAACAACGTTAGAAGGTGTTATCCGTTTTATGGCTGACAATATAGGAAATTTGTCTTCTATTAAAAAATAAGCGACACGATGACAGCTGACGGACGAAAAATATCAACCCCTACGGTTGAGAATTACTTGCAAAGTTTAATAAACGCTTTTATTTTATATAAAGTTGGCAGATTTGATACGAAAGAAAGGAAAACAACATTTAAAGACAAACGAAAAATATTATCTTGTTGATATGGGTTTAAGATACACATTACTTGGTACAAAAGCAAATGCTGACAAAGGACGGAAATTAGAGAATATAGTATATCTTGAATTATTAAGAAGAGGATACGAATTATATGTAGGTAAAATTGATGATAAAGAAGTTGATTTTGTTGCTATAAAAGACGGCTAGACGCAATATTTTCAAGTCGCTCAAACTGTCAGGGATAAAAAAACATTAAAACGAAAACTTAAACCATTAAATTCCATTTTGCATAATCTGGATTTTGACGTTTATCTTCTAACCTATATTCGGTGGACAAAATACTGGCTAAGTGTTTTGATATTTTTCTGCTACCATTAATATTTAAATGGTCTGAGTCTACAAAGTCTGAACTGAAATCAAGACCAACTTCTTCATATTCATATAATAAATTGTAATTTATAAACTTAATATTATTTTCCTTTGCAAGTTTGTGTAGACAATTAAATCTTTCCTGTTGTCGTGAGGGAAGCACGTAGGGGGGCTATTACAAACAGCAATTCTATATTTTTTGACTTTGCAAGATCAATAATTTTATTAAGATATTTAAATTGTTTCTCTGGTATATCACAAAGGGAAGTAATACCTGTAACATCTGGACGAAGTTGAGCTACTATTTTACCATAAGTATAAAAACCATTGTTGTATGCTTTCTCTCCTCTTATTATATATATGGATCAACAAAGTCACGCTTTGTAAGTTCTTTATATCTCATATGATAAACTGGAAGCCCTATAATCACCTATAATCAACTCTAACCAATTAATCTTTGGAGCAGATACCATAATAGATTCTATTTTATTTTTACTCATTTTCAATCCTATATTATTTTTTACGATTCTACTCCAATCCAGCTCCACGTCAACAGCAGATGTAAACCCTTCTAAAACTATAACTTTTATATTTAAACGCCAAATTTTGATTCTCAATCATAGCCCTAATTGTTATTTTTGGTTTTACATAAGAAACTATATTAGAAATATATAGAAGTATTACGGAAACCGCAGCTATTTTAAATTCAATTTCATCTAGTCCCATCTGATAAAGTGATGTTCTATACAAAGAAAATCCATACATTAAACTCTTTGAACATTTGTTTTATTATACTAATCGCTACTTGACAACTATCTGCTCTAAAAAATATCCACGCCAAATTCACAAAAGCAAAAGTCATTAATATTTTACCAATTTTAATGAAGTCGGCTCAGGGCGCACACGAAACAATTTTAAAAGTTTTATCCTGACAGGTTTTAATATATCTCCTATAACATTATATATCCCATGTAACCCTCCCCATACAACAAAATGCCAGTTTGCTCCGTGCCATAACCCTCTTATCAAAAATGTAATCATAATATTTCGATATTTTTTAATATTAGAGCAACGGTTTCCACCGAGTGGTATGTAAACATAATCTTTTAACCAAGTACTTAAAGAATTATGCCAACGCCTCCAAAAATCATGTATTGAAGTTGCCAAATATGGTTCAGCAAAATTATCTAATAGCTTAAAATCCAGTACTTGAGCAGCTCCTTTGGCTATATGTGAATAACCAGCAAAATCACAATATATTTGTACTGCAAAAAAGAAAGTTGCAATTACAATTTGAAATCCAACATAATTCTTCCAATCACCGTATACCGTATTCACTAAAATAGCTACTCTGTCTGCTATGACTACTTTTTCAAAGTAGCCCCATAGCATAAGTAAGAGACCATCTTTTATACGACTGAAATTAAAATAATGTTTTTGATGTATTTGAGGTACTAAGCCTTTTGATCGTTCAATTGGACCTGCTACTAATTGTGGGAAAAAAGAAACAAATAGGCATATTTGGCAAGATTTTTCTCAACTGTCACTTCACCACGATAAATATCTATCGTGTAACTGAGAGCTTGGAATGTGTAAAACGAAATTCCAACTGGAAGAATAATATCGAAATGTGGGAAGAGTATACCTCCCTCCTCCTCCCCCTCCCCACGCAGACACACTATTCACTATTTTGGCAATACTTCCGGTAAAAAAAATCATGTATTTAAAAAAGCACAGAATAGCTAGATTCAATATAACACTTAGGCCTACCCACATCTTTTTCTCTAAAATACTATATTTCCCGCCCCTTTTGTTTGACCAACCTATCAAAAGTCCGCTTACCCATGTTATTATTATCGATATACTTAACAAAATGACATATTTAGCATTCCATGACATATACATGACATATAAAAGTAATAACTTGTCACTATAAAAGCCATACCCAACGAAGTTTATGCGGTAACACAACTATTGGAAAAAACAACAAAAAACTATACGAGTTAAAAAGCAATTTATTTACCTCTCACTAATCAAATATAAAATCTTTCCTTGTTTGGATAATTATATTTAAAGCTAAACGACACAAAAAACTGTAATAATAAGTTAACGATTTTTATTAATAGCATATAAAATTCATAATAACAATGTTAAAGCTTCGCATAAACTGAAAATTTTACGAATAAATTCCTTGCCCATCTTTTTGTTAAAATTAACCAAACCAAGTTATAATTTAACTCTATTAAAACAATTTGTGGATATTTTTTTATCCATAAATTATCTTTCTGTAATTTTCAGCAAGTCTTTAAATATATAATGAGCAAGACTACTTCCTATGTTTTTTTAGTTTGTTTTAAAATATTTTTTTCTATCATTTTTTTTATTATTACTTTTGCTGCTGGCGCTGGTATTTTAGAAACTGAAATAAATTTTCTACTTTAAAAATTTGGGACATTAAATATAGCATCTACTATCTTATGTATATATTTTGTAGTCATTAGCGATAATATTTTTTCTCTAGTGACTTTATTTAGAGCTAAAATATCTTCTATTTTAGGAAAAACTCTATCCATTTAAGCCAGTTAGAGTCTTTTGATATAATATTTAGATTGCTGTAATATTCTTGCCTGTTTCGCTCAAAATAACTACTGATATAAAACACTGGCTTTGATATAACTCTCTTTTCATATAAAAATAATGGAATTAACAATCTGCCAACTCTTCCGTTTCCGTCAATAAATGGATGCAAAAGTTCAAACTGGGCATGCATTATGGCGGCTTAAACAATAATATCTTGTTCTTCCATTTCTGACAAAATTAAGTATTTTTCAAAATTATATATATACTCCATTAAAATACTAGGATCTGGAGGAATATATGCAGCATCTTCTATTTTACATCCAGGCTTACCTATCCAATTTTGCACTGTACGAAATTGGCCTATAAGAACTTTTGCACCTCTTACATCTTTCAAAAGAGTATGTTGTATATTCAAAATAATATTAAGACTTAATGGTTTCTTTTTTAAATTATTAGTTGTTTCAAAGATAGTATTTCTATAATTAAGAATTTCTTTAATATCAGTCTCATTTGGTTTTACAAACCCTGCGTCATATTCCAAAACATCAGTAAGGCTTGCCTGAGTCCCTTCTATTTTAGAAGACAAAACTGCTTCCTGTGTGGTCATTGGAGATAGTAAAATATAATGTATAAGATTGTATAAGATGCTTTTAATTCGCCATAGAGAACATTTTTATTGCCACTATATCCTTGTACGCCTAAGCCCACATTTAATTGTCCAAAATCTTTCCTCAATCCTATCTCCCTACTATATTACTTCCTTTTAGATTAGAATTTATGCTCTCTACATTACATTATCTACAACTGCTTTAACCTGACCATCAAACTCATGCTCTAAAGCAGCACCAGCAAAAGCTAAAGGATCTATGTGTTTACTCATTAGATAATTAAATCTGGCACCCAACTGAACTCTGTGGGAATTAGCTCCAGAAAATTTCAATTTCTCTTCGGTCGGAAGTACAACTTCTTTTGCACCTTGCTTTAAAAACATATACTTCCCGTACAAGTCTGCGTTTAGTTTATTGTTAAATTTATGTATATATCCACACCCTAAATGCGATCCAAGCTATAATGTAGAATAATCATATTTTGCTTCTAAGTCAGTAACAACATCTTTTAAGTCAGCACTGTTATAGTCTGCTTTTGTTTGTCCTATCCTTTGCTTTTAGGGTTACCAGTAATTCCGTTAGTGCTTTTAATAAGAACAAACTCCTCACCTGGGCGCAAAGTTACATCGGAAGACACATATACGTCACGTCAATATTAGTGTTATCTAAATTTATCGCTCCGCCTGTAGCTACTGCATACCCCCAGACACTACCACTTGACCACCTGTTCTAACAGTAATCATAGGTGTAGCATCTTCATTTTTTTTGAGCCAAAAATTATAGTTTCCAAAATGATCTAAACCGTTGACCATTATACCGGTTTTTTTAAATTTAAAGTGTTTCCTGTAAATATATCCGCATCAGGATTGTTCCAAACAAATCCCCCGCAAAGAAGGGCTGAGTCAACATTTGCATCTTTTTGAATTGTAACTGTATTATTTGTAACGTTCCCTGCATCTGATTCTGCCGCAAATATTCTGTCAGCATTAATAGTGCCGCCATTAATTATAATCTTAATTGTTTATGGAATTTCCTCCTCTTGAACTTCCACCCAAAATATTATAACCGCCATCTAAACCATGAGTAACTGTTCCGCCATTGATTGTAACAGTGTTGCCAACAGCGTTTCCCGTCCTACTTCTATACAAACGTCTACAGGTAATACCACCAGTAATAGAACTTTTAAATGTGCCGTTATTTATTGTTATGCTATTATTTACCACATCTCCATTGCCATCTATACTTACGCCATAAACCCTTATTATATCACCAAAATTTCCATTGCTTATAATTAAACTACTGTTGTTATAAGCATCGGCGCGTTACCCTGACTTTCAATATCTGCGCCAAAAATGTCATTTCCAACTCCTCCCATTATGTCAACAATTACTTGGTTGTTCTCAATTTTACACTTTCCAGTACTAACATTTTCTATATGCGCGCCTGTGATTTTCCCATCCTCCGCAATTGCCGTTACTAATTTTAATTATAACTTTATTGCTAGCTATTATAGTTTGGTCACTAGCGGCGCTAACCAATGCTCCATAAATAGACAAGTTAACATTTCCCAATTGAGTTACATTTACACAGTTACTACTAACTTCTATATTTGTTCCCTGACCATAGCTGCCATATACATTCCCTGTTACAAAACTATTTATAGTTATAGTATTGCCAATTGGACTTTGATTAAAAGGAGCAATTCCATTATTATTTGCATCACCATTACCAGCAACATCAGCATTAATATTAACAGTAACGTCAATATTTTGTGCTGTAAAACATTGCACATCATAAAACAAACCGACCAAAACACATAAACACAGTAGTCTAGTTAAATTTAAAATCTTTATATTTTTTAACTCCTTTTTAAATTTCTTGATTTTGCGCACATATATATATAACAGTTTTTTCTAAAGCAAAAGATGTGTCTAGTGAACCTGTTTTAATTGCAATATCAGCCTCTAAAATTTTCTTTAATGTTTCTTTTAGTTTATCAACACTATGTTTTTTTAAATTTGCAAAAAAAGCACTACTATAAAAACTGTGAATTTTAAGATTTAATGCTACTTGTGGCATTGACATTGAATATTCTTCTAGCATACTTTTTGCATTAAGCATTTTTCTTATAGAAGAAGAAATAGCAGACAAAACCATAACAGGTTCTTCTCCCCTAGTTAGAAGTTTATCTAATATAAATAAAGCCTTTTTTAAATCCTTTGACTCTATACAAGATGAAAGAGAATATATATTTAATTCCTTTGTATAACCGCTAATTAAATCTAAATCTTCTTGGTTAACTTCTTTTTTATTTTCGCCAACAAATAAACATATTTTTTCTATTTCGCTTGTAATGCTTAATAAATCTGTACCATTATTATCAAGTATTTTTAAAATAGTGTCATGAGAAATACTTTTTTTTCTAAAATTAAACTCTTTTTTTATAAACTCTTTAACTTCATTTTCGTAAAGTTTTCTACAATCTACTGACACACAGTTTTTTGAAGACAAGCAATTATTGATTAACTCTTTTCTTTTAGTAATCGTCTCTTTTTTATAATTATCAGTGTAAAGCAAAACTAATATTGAAGTTTCTGTAATGTTTAACAAATAATCTGAAAGTTGCTCAGCATCAGAAGCTTTCATTTTATTTGCCCCTTTAACAATAATCAACCTTTTTTCACCTAAAAAAGGTAATGTTTGAAGTACATTTAAAATATCTTGCGCAGAACTTTCTGATGCGTAAAAGATCTCTCTATTTAAACTATCTGCGTTGACAATTTTCTCTACTGATTTAAGGCAAGCATCTACAAGATAAGTTTCTTCACCAGTAAACAAATATACAGAAGCTATTTTTTGTGAAGATATTATTTTATTAAAGTCTGCTACTTTTAAAATAGCCATTAAACAGGGACCTTTTTTGATGAAATACTTGTAACCGAACCGAATCCTTTGACAACACGTCTTACAATATTTCTAGACACTCTTGTCCATATAATCTGCCTTGCTTCTTCTTCTGTCATCCCATCACCAAAGGAGTCACCAGATTGTTTTCTTGTTGTGTCTCTATAAATTTGTATACCTTCTAAATTTGGTTCTGTCCAAAGACTTATATTATTATCTTTATCCACTAAAGACGCGCTAACTATCACCCAAAGCTTATATTGTTCTACCACACCATTTACATCGTATGTTAACGGTTCTAAAATATATCTTTTTACTGTAACTATAATAACTGCATCAGCTTCTTTAGAAGAGTTTACTACAGACAAACGACCGTCCATCATAAATTCGTCTGTTATATAGTTTGTAAAACTACCTTCTAAACCAAACCGATTTGTAGCATTAATAACCGGTTGAACGTATATATTTTTAATATGTTCTGGAATTATTTGATCTGCAGGAGTATACAGAGACGCACAAGATGTAAAAAATACACAATACATAAAAAGCACACAAACACTTAATATAACTTTTTTCACACTACCTCCAAGATTACTTTTATACGTCTTGATATAAAACTTATAAATTTTTAACTACTATTGTGACTATCTTATTTTTAATATATAAAAATTTTAACAATTGCTTGCCTTTTAAATGCAACCTAATTTTGTTGTCTGTGTTTATAATGTTTTTAACTTCAACTTCTTGTGCATCTATTGGTACTGTTATTTTTCCTTTTAGTTTTCCGTTTACTTGTACAGGAATCTCTACATAAAACTCTTTTATCGTTTTTTCATCAAAAATAGGCCATGCATGTGTTGATACAGAGTCGCTGTGCCCTAACTTTTGCCATACTTCCTCACAAAGGTGCGGAGTAAAAGGTGCCATTAAAAGAATTACAGTTTCATATACTTTCAAAGATAAGCCTTCATCATTTGAATGGTATTTATAAACATATAAGGCATTTACAAGTTCCATAATAAAAGAAATTGCGGTGTTAAGTTGAAGTTTTTCTTCAATATCGCAAGTAACTTTCTTAATAGTTTGATTCATTAATTTTAATAAACTGTCTTTATCTTTTTGACAAGCAACTTCAACAGATTTAGTAGTTACAATATCAAAAAGACGCCACACTCTGTTTACAAATCTCCAACACCCTTCAATGCAATGTGAAGACCAATCAAGTTGTTTTTCAACAGGCGCAGCAAAAAGAATAAAAACTCTTAAAGTATCTGCTCCATATTTTGGAATTATTTCGTCAGGACTTACAATATTACCTTTTGATTTAGACATTGCACTTCCACCTAATGTAACCATTCCTTGAGTTAAAAGATTTGTAAACGGTTCGTCATATTTTACAATACCCAAATCTCTCATAAACTTATACCAAAACCTTGCATATATTAAATGCATGCACGCATGGTCTATACCGCCTATATACTGATTTACAGGCATCCAATAATTTAACTTCCAACTATCAAAAACAGCGTCGTTGTTGTGGACATCGCAGTACCTTGCATAGTACCACGAAGAGTCAACAAAAGTGTCCATAGTATCTGTTTCTCTTTGTGCATCTTTACCACATTTTGGGCATTTTACATGCATAAAAGTTTTGCTGGTTTTTAACGGGGACTCTCCTTCACCTGTAAATTCAACATCTTCTGGCAACAATACAGGCAAATCTTTTTCAGGTACAGTAACAATCCCACAATCTTTACAATAAATCATAGGTATGGGTGTTCCCCAATATCTTTGCCTGGATATAAGCCAATCTTTTAACTTGAAGTTAACTGCTTGTTTGCCAAACCCTTGTTTTTGAATCCACTCTACAATTACATTAAAAGCTTTTGTAGAACTTATACCATTAAATTGGCCTGAGTTTACAAGATTACCTTCACCTTCATAAGCGCAATTATTAACATCAGAATTGTTGCCCTTAATGACTTCTATAATGGGAATATTGTATTTTCTAGCAAAGTCCCAATCTCTCTGATCATGAGCAGGAACAGCCATAATCGCTCCAGTACCGTATCCAGTTAAAACATAGTCTGCTGTAAAAATAGGAATTTCTTTTTCTGTAGCTGGATTTATTGCATTAACACCTTCTAGCCTTACACCTGTCTTTTCTTTACTTGAAGACCTCTCTATATTTGACTTTCTGCTACTAACAAGCACATATTCTGATACTTTATCATAATTTACAATTTGAGATTTCATCTCATTAATAAGTTCATGTTCCGGAGCAATAACCATAAAAGTTACACCGAAAATAGTGTCTGGCCTTGTTGTAAATATTTTTAGCTTTTTATCTGTGTCAGTTACCAAAAAGCCTATCTCTGCCCCACAAGATTTACCTATCCAGTTCTTCTGCATTAACAAAACTTGCTCTGGCCAACCTTCAAGATGTTTATGTCTCTCTAAAAGCTCCTGAGCATAAGATGTAATTTTTATAAACCACTGTTCTAAATCTTTATGTTCTGTCTGGCTATTACATCTCCAACACAAACCGTTTGAAACTTGCTCGTTTGCGAGCACAGTTTTGCAAGACGGGCACCAATTAACATTAGCACTTTTTCTAAAAACTAAACCCTTTTCCCACATTTTTATAAAAAGCCATTGAGTCCATCTATAGTACTCTGCATCACACGTTGCAATTTCCCTGCTCCAATCATAAGAAAACCCTAAAGCTTTTAATTGCTCTTTCATACATGAAATATTTTGTTTAGTCCATTTTGCAGGATGAATTTTATTCTTTATAGCAGCATTTTCTGCAGGTAACCCAAAAGCGTCCCAGCCCATAGGATATAAAACATTTTTTCCTTTCATTCTATTAAATCGTGCACAAACATCACCAATACTATAATTTCTAACATGGCCCATATGCAACTTACCAGACGGATAAGGAAGCATTTCTAAACAATAATATTTTTCTTGACTTGAATTTTCTTTACTTTCAAAAATTTTATTTTTTGCCCATATTTTTTGCCATTTTTTCTCTATTTGGCAATGATTATAGTCTGACATTTTTTCCCCTTTCAAATCTTATATTTTTTTATTATCTTTTAAATTTTTTTCAAATTCAAACTTAATATAAACAACATCATATTTAGCAGTTTTCCACAAAACCTTCAACATCAACGCCAGAATAATCAAAGTATATTAAGTTCTTTCATAGTAATTTAGCACTCCTTTTTTGCAACAACACAAAATGCTCTAAGTTTCCTTTTGGTCCTTTAAGGCCAGAATCTGCTTCAGAAATAATTTTAAAATTTAAATCCAATGCAACTTGTTTAATTTTACTTATCGCTTTTTGTCTTAAATTTTCGTCTCTTACAACACCTTTCTTTACTTCTATACTAGTTAACTCAAATTGAGGTTTTATCATAGCCAAAACAAACCCGTTTTTCTTAACACTTTTATAAGCTATAGGCAAAATTTTATCTAAAGATATAAAAGAAACATCTATTGTTACAAAATCTATTTGATCTTTCAAAACTGAAACATCAAAATATCTAAAATTAACATTTTCTATATTTATAACACGATTGTCACTTCTCAATTTGTAGTGCAGCTGCCCAGACCCAACATCTACCGCATAAACCTTACTTGCTCCTTTTTGAAGCATACAATCTATAAAACCGCCTGTTGAAGCACCTATATCTAAACAAATATATCCTTTTACAGAAATACTTAAAGTATCCAAAGCAGACTCTAGTTTTAAACCACCCCTAGAAACGTATGGGTTTATATTCTTCACTTCTATTAAAACATTTTCATCAACTAAAGCGCCTGGCTTATATTCAACTTTCCCATTAACAAAAACATTCCCTGCCATTATAAAGCTCTGAGCTTTAGTGCGAGTTTCAGACATGCCTTTTTTAAGCATAACAACGTCTAAACGTTCTTTGTTTTTACTCTTTTTCATTTTAAAACATCTGTAAAGCTTTTTGAGCTATATTTTCTTCAGTAAGCCCATACTTGTTTCTTAAAATTTTTAAATTGCCGTGTTCTATAAATTTGTCAGGAAGGCCTAAACATTCCACAATTGCTCCACTACCGCAAAGAATAGATTTAACAACTTCCCCAAACCCACCTATTAACGAATTTTCTTCAACAGTAATAAATTTTTTCACTTTTAAGAGAATTTTTTTTATAAGTTGCACATCTAAAGGTTTTAAAAATCTCATATTGACAACAGTAGCTTTTATATTTTTAATTGCTAGAAGTTCTGCTGCTTGCATACAAGTTGCTACATGGTTGCCTATAGCAAGAAAACAAATATCTTCTCCCTCTCTTAAAGTAACACCTTCACCTATTTGAAGCACATGCGGAGATTTATCTAGCTTTACGCCAAGACCTTCACCCCTTGGATATCTTATCACGCATGGTTTACGTGAATTTAAAGATGTCTTTAACATATGCTGCAATTCATTTTCATCTGAAGGCGACATTATTATAAGGTTTGGTATATAGTTTAGATACGATAAGTCAAAAGCTCCATGATGCGTGCCTCCATCTTCGCCAACAAGACCAGCACGATCTAAAGCAAAAACTACTGGCAACTTTTGTAAAGCAACATCGTGTATTATATTATCTATTGCTCTTTGCATAAAAGTTGAATATATTGCACATACAGGCTTTAACCCGTCTGCAGCCATTGCAGCTGCAAATGTCACAGCATGACCTTCTGCAATACCAACATCAAAATATCTTTCAGGAAACTTCTGTGCAAAATTATCTAAACCAGTACCTTCAGGCATAGCAGCAGTTATCGCTACAACTTTTCCGTTATTTTGTGCCAATTTAACTAAAGTGTCTGAAAAAACTTTTGTATACGTAACCGTTTGTTCTTTTTCAGTTGTCCCTGTTTGAACATTAAAGTTCCCAACACCATGAAATTTTATAGGATTATTTTCTGCAGGAAAATAACCTTTACCTTTTTTTGTTACCACGTGCAAAAGCACAGGGCCTTTCATATCCTTTATATTTTCCAAAACAACTATCAAATTATCTATATTATGCCCTTGCACTGGACCTACGTACGTAAAGCCCATTTCTTCAAAAAGCATACCTGGGAAAAGCATTACTTTTACCCTTTTTATTAACTTTCTAAAAGATGCTCCAACACCATGAAATCTGCTTACTGTCTTTACAACTTTTTCCTCAAACTTCCTAGCCATTCCAGCTGTTAAAAGTTTTACAAAATAGCCTGCCACAGCACCAACTTTTTGAGAAATAAACATTTCGTTATCGTTTAATATTACAAGCATGTCCTTTTTTAAATCCCCTGCATTTTGTAAGCCTTCAAAAGCAAGTCCCCCTGTCATAGAACCGTCACCAATAATTGCAACAATTTTGTTTGCCTCATTTTTCAAATCTCTTGACACAGCAAAACCTAAAGCTGCCGAAATTGAAGTTGAAGCATGACCAACGCCAAAAGCATCATGGCAAGATTCTTCCATTTTTGGAAACCCACTTAACCCATTATGTGTCCTTATAGTTTTAAATTTCTCTCTTCTTCCTGTAATAATTTTATGAGCATAAGCTTGATGGCCAACATCCCAAATTATTTTGTCTTTAGGAGAATCAAAAACATAGTGTATTGCTACTGTTAAATCTACAACGCCTAAACTTGAAGCTAAATGACCACCATTTTTTGAAATAGTGTTTATTATTTCTTCTCTAATTTCCAAGACTAAAGTAGGAAGGTTTTCCTTCTTTACTTTTTTTAAATCTTGCGGACTGTTTATAGTTTCTAATATTTTCACTCTATCTCCAATTCACTTCCATAACAACAAAAACAATAAGTTTGTTAACTAGTAAGACCTGTTTGTAATATAGTCAGCAAGCAAGTTAAATATTTCTGCTTTTTTGCCAAATATTGACACTGCTTTTTTTGCCTTTTTGATATGCCAATCGGCCTTCTTTTGTGCTAAATCTTTACCATACAAAGACAATGCGGTAAGCTTATCATTATCCACATCGCTCCCTTTTTTACCTAAAAGCTGTTTGGCAGCGTACACATCTAAAAGATCATCTACTATTTGAAAAGCAATACCTATATTTAAACCGTAAGACTCAAGCGCTTTTATAGTCTTCTTATCTCCCCCAGCTAAAACCGCTCCTATTTTTAAGCTCGCTATTATCAAACCTGCTGTTTTTTGTGTTTGTATAAATTTTAATTTTTTATCTAAGAAACCCTTGTTTTGCTCGTTCCACTTACCTGTTTCCAAAGTGTCTTCGACTTGACCGGCAATCATACCTTTATAACCACTATAAGTCGAAAGGATTTGTACAGCCTGTACAATATATTCTGCTTTACTTTTAGATTTCGTTATTAAGTTAAAAGCTTCTGTAAGGAGAGCATCACCACATAAAATTGCAGACGCTTCTCCAAACTTTTTATGGTTTGTAGCTATCCCTCTACGCAAGTCATCATTATCCATAGCTGGCAAGTCGTCGTGCACTAAAGAATATGTATGTAAATACTCAACTGCACAAGCAGCTGGCATTACATCTTTAGCTTTAACTCCAAAAAGTTCTGCTGTTAAAATAACAAAAATTGGGCGAAGTCTTTTACCACCAGCTAAAACACTATAACGCATACTTTGAGAAATAATAGACTTTTCTTTAGGTAAAAACTTTTTTAAAGACATATTTACGTATTCTACCTTTTTAAATAAATATGTTTTTAGATCTATATTTTTCAAAATTTTACTCCTTAAACTCCTCCACTCCCAAAGAAGTTATAATTTCAACTTTTTTCTTTGCTTCATCAAGTTTTAAAGAACACATTTTTACAAGAGTATCACCTTCTTTAAATAATTCTAAAGCCTTATCTAAATCCAAAGAAGTGTTTTCTATTTCAGAAATTATCTCCTCAAGTCTGTTTAAAGATTTTTCAAAGTCTAAACGAGGCTGTTTTTTAGTCATACTTTTTCACCTCTGCATACAAGTTGCCAATATCTAGCTGCACTTTTATTTGTTGCCCGATATAGACATTTTTTGAGCTCTTAATAATTTTATTTTTTCCGTCAAAACAAATAGCAAAACCTCTTTTAAAAATATTGTACGGAGACAAAATTTGCAAGTTATGACTAACGTTTTCTAATTTTTCTGTTTTGTAATGGACAACCCTTCCGATATTTCTTAAAAGTTTACTAGACAGTTCATTAACATAGTCTATTTTTTCTTTGTACAAATCTTGAGGTCTAGTCAAAGCTTTTAAATTTTTGAGTTTAGTTAAATATTGCCTACAGTTTGACAAAGTATTATCTATACAACTGTGCAGATCTGTTTTTAAAAATGCTAATCGTTTTTGAAGTTCTATTTTTTCCCTTAAAACAATTTCTGCAGCTGCAGATGGAGTTGGAGCTCTTAAGTCTGCAACAAAATCTGCTATAGTAAAGTCTATTTCATGTCCTACACAAGAAACTGTTGGTATTTTAGATCTAAAAATAGACCTTACAACATCCTCGCTATTAAACGCTAACAAATCTTCTAGCTGTCCACCACCTCTACCTACAAACAAGACATCTAAATCCTTATGATGAATATTTAAATATTCTATAGCTGTGACAATTTCTTTTTCTGCTTGCTCTCCTTGCACCCTTGCAGGATATATTAACACATCAACGTTAACATTTAAACTATTTATTACTTTTAAAATATCGTACAAAGCTGCACCGTCTTTAGAAGTTACAATGCCTATTTTATTAACAATGTCTGGGATTTTCTTCTTATGTTCTTGATCAAAAAAACCTTCTTTTGCTAGCTTGTTTTTTAGCTTTTCGTATTCATTATACAACAAGCCTTGCCCATACTGTTCCATACGATTTACAATTATTTGATAATCACCACTTTTCAAATAAGTACTTATCCTGCCAAAAATTAAAACTTCATCACCATTTTTCGGCTCGAAACCTAAACCTGCGCTTGCATTTTTAAACATTACAGCTCTTATCTGACTGTTTGAGTCTTTTATATTAAAGTACGTGTGCCCAGAACTATAAAGCTTAAAATTAGATACTTCTCCCTTTACCCAAACTGCAGGATACGAATCTTCTAAAATAAGCTTAATTTCGTTGCTTATTTGAGAAACTGTGTATATTAAACGATTTTGACTGTTATTAAAACTTTTATTTAGTTCTAGTTTCATACATGTTTATCTATAAATTTACCGTAAATATTATATCAAATTTAAACAGGGAAACTAGTGCGACTTTGCTTATGCTAGTGATCCTAAAGAATAGTCGACATCTAAAAAATCTTTGGATCATGAGACGACTACTATAGAACAACCTACAATGGAGGCAGTTCCGTGCGAAATCGTGGGAATCACAGGCAGAGCTGTACATTTTGAACTTTCGCATGACAAATCAAATGGAAAAACTGATATAAAGTTTGATGCAGATTGTGATTGTAGATGTCTTGGTGGTCTTTTTAAATTCTTAATTATAAGTACAAATATATTAAAGGCGTCTTTTGTTGAAATAGGAAACCTTTAAACATTTCAAAATTTACTTGGCTATATCTTGTGCACGTGTTTCTCTTATTACTGTTATTTTAATTTGTCCCGGATATTCTAATTCTAGCTCAACTTTTTTAGCTATATCGTGAGCTAACACTTGAGCTTGAGCATCGTTTACATTTTCTGGTTCTACAAGTATTCTAACTTCTCTTCCAGCTTGTATGGCATAAGCCAAAGAAACTCCCTGAAATCCCTTTGCAACTTTTTCAAGTCTTTCAAGACGCTTTAAATAATGTTCTACAGATTCCCTTCTTGCACCTGGTCTTGCAGCAGAAATTGCGTCAGCTGCAGCTATTACAAAAGCTTCAGGGCTTGCAGGGGCTTCTATACCTTCATGATGAGATAAAATTGCGTTTACCATTTTTGACGATTCGCCATATTTTTTAGCTATATCTGCTGAAATTTGGTGATGAGTACCTTCAACCTCATGATCTACAGCTTTGCCTAAATCGTGAAGAAGAGCAGCCTTTTTGCAAAACATTACATCAAGACATAACTCTCCAGCTATAGCACCTGCAAGCCATGTAACCTCTAAAGTATGTTGAAGCTGGTTTTGACCATAAGACGTTCTATATTTTAGTTTGCCAAGAAGTTTAACAATTTCTATATTTAAGCCCGGAACACCAACGTCAATTGCAACTTGTTCTCCAACTTCTTTTAAGTGTTGGTCCATTTCTCTTCTAACTTTATCAACAACTTCTTCTATTCTTGCAGGGTGAATTCTACCATCTGCGATAAGCCTTTCTAAAGCTATTTTTGCTATTTGCCTTCTAACTCCATCAAAAGCAGAAACTGTTATAGCCTCTGGAGTGTCGTCTACTATTAAATCTACACCTGTAGCTTGCTCAAAAGCTCTAATATTTCTCCCTTCTCTACCAATAACTCTTCCTTTTATCTCATCGTTTGAAATTTGCACTGTAGACGTGGTAATATCTGCAGCATGATCTGCAGCTACACGCTGTATTGCCACAGATAAAATTTCTTTAGACTTTTTATCTGCATTTTCTCTAACTTCTTGTTCCAGTCTTTGTGCCAAAATGGCAGCATCTTGCTTGGCTTCTTGTTCCATCTTACTCATAAGCAACTTTTTGGCTTCTTCTCTTGTAAATCCGGAAATTTTTTCTATAACTGCTTTTTCTTCTTCTTTTATTTTTTCTAATTCTGCAAACTTTGAAGTTAAAGATTGTTCTTTTGAAAAAATATCTTTTTCTTTACCGAGCAGTTCCCTTTCTCTTCTCTCAACTGTGTCAATTTTTTTATATAAGCTTTCCTCACGCTGGCCAATCCTATTTTCCATATGTTGGATAGAGTGTTTCCTTTCCTTTATCTCTTGATCAAAGTCTTTCCTTTCCTTATCAACAATAACTTTAGCTTCTAAAAGAGCCTCTTTAGTTTTTGTTTCAGCTATCATTTTAGCTTCTTTTATAATTCTTTCTGAAACCTGTTCTGCAGATCTTGCATTAACTTTGGCATATATTAAACGTAAAACATAGCCTAACAGTAAGGCAACTAACGCAATAATAACCACCCCCATATAAAACTCCTCAATTATCTAAAACTTTTATAACTCTTTTTTCTGTAACTATACACCCAACAGGCAAATCATATTCTAGACTGGGAATTTCTTTGACAATTTGGAAATCGTATGCAAGACCTACAGTTTTTGCAGAGTCGACATCTTGCAACCAGCTATCATAAAACCCTTTTCCATAACCGATTCTGTAACCTTGCCTACTAAAAACAATGCCTGGCACAAAAATTAAATCTATAGAATCTTTACCTACAAAATCACTCTTGTCTGCTTTAGGTTGTCTTATAGCACAAACAAGTTGGTTTGCATTTTCAAGTTTTAAAAGTCTTACAGCTTGCATCTTTGAATTTTTAACGTCTGTTATAGCAGGGACAGATACTTCTTTTTTATCTTCAAAAGCAAAATTTACTAAACAATCTGTTGACACTTCGCTCCCGCAAGACAAATAAGCCATGACAGTTTTTGCTTTTTTATATAAGGAAAGCTTTCTAGCCTTGCAAGCTATTTCCATACTATAACCTTGTAAATCTTTAAAATCTTGGTTATCTCTTAAAGCTAAAAACTTAACTCTCATTTGTTTTTTTCTTAAGTTTAAACAAACGTTCACGAAGTTTGCTCTCATACCCTTCTTTTGACGGAACATAAAGCTCTACAGGATTTGGGAAATAGTTCTGTTCCACATAATGATTTTTAAAATCGTGAGGATATTTATATCCTTTACCGTGCCTTAATTTTTCTCCGTCAAGAGTTGCATCTTTTAAATGGTCTGGCACTTGCCTACTTTTGCCATTTTTAACTTCACTTAAAGCTGTTTCTATAGCAAGATAAGCAGAGTTAGATTTAGGTGCTGTCGCTATATAAATTGCTGCCTGAGACAAAATAATCCTTGCCTCTGGCATGCCAACAAATTTAACAGCCTCTAAAGCAGAAACAGCAAACATTAGCGCTCTTGGGTCTGCCATACCTACATCTTCTGAAGCACAAATGATTATTCTTCTTGCTATAAAACGTGGGTCTTCACCAGCCAAAAGCATTTTTGCTAACCAATAAACACTAGCATCTGGATCACTGCCTCGCATAGACTTTATAAATGCAGAAACATGATCATAATGAGCATCAGAACTTTTGTCATAAACTATAGCTCTTTTTTGTAAAGATTCTTGAGCTACAAAAATATCAAAAATTCTAACCCCATTAGCATCTACCTTTGTAGAAAGCACTCCTATCTCTAAAGCATTTAACAACTTTCTTGCATCGCCGTTAGAGTTTGTAATTAAGTGTTTTTTGGCTTCATCTGATATTTTAATATTATAATTACCAAGTCCATTCTCTTTATCTGTTAAAGCAGATTCCATTATTTTTAAAAGAGCTTCATCATTTAAAGTAAAAAACTCAAAAACTGTACTTCTTGAAATAATAGCTGCATTTATATAAAAAAACGGGTTTTCCGTTGTTATGCCTATTAATATTAGACTCCCCCTTTCCACATCCGGCAGCAAAGCATCCTGCTGAGAACGATTAAAGTGGTGGATTTCATCTAACATCAATATAGTTTTTTTGCCAGTAGTTTCTAATCGCACCTTTGCAGAATCTATTATTTTTCTAATATCTGCAATGCCTATTGTCACCGCATTTGCTTCTTGAAAATACGCTTTAGTTTTTGAAGCTATAATTCTAGTTAAAGCACTTTTACCACTGCCAGGGGGACCAAAAAAGATCACAGATCTTAAACTATCAGATTCTATTAAACGTCTAAGCAATTTACCTTCGCCAACAATACCATTTTGCCCCATAAAGCTTTCTAAATCTTTTGGAGCCATCCTTAAAGCTAAAGGTTTATGCTTACTTTTGGCATCGTCTTTTAAAAAATCTGTTTGTTCCATAAATAAAAAACCCGCAGAGCCGTTAGTTTTAATCTGTTTAAAGCCTTCTTTTTTTAAGTGAGCTACAGCGGCATAAGCCCACGAGCATACGCTCGACTGTTGTTCTCCTAAAGAGACTTGTAGGAATAAACAAAAGTAAAACATCACCAACACTGCAGATTAAATGCAAAATATTTCAATTAGTATAATCGTGTTCGTCTAACTGTTTGATAATATCTTTGATTTTCTTTTCATAATTATTTGAAATACTTTCTTGTAAATCTTTTAATTTAAGCAACTCTGCTGCAATTTTTACAGCAGTTAGCGCTGCAATTTTCTGAGTGTCGGGAACTTTAATATTTTCGTTTCTCACTTGCATCCACTGTTCATTTACAAAATTAACTATTCTATTAAAACTTAATTCATCTATATCATCTAGACTCAGCTCTATATCTCTACCCATAATTCTTTCGCGGGTTGTTGCCATAGCTACAAAACCTTTACTGTGTCAATTTTTTTATAATACGTTCAACTCTAGAAATTACTTCTTGCGAATTTCTTTTCAATACAATATATTGACTTATTTTCCTTTTATTTGCCTCGTTTTCTTTTTTTAGATACTCAAGTTCTACCCTTAATCTACGGTTTTCACTGTCAAGTTTTTTTAACTTCTCTACAGCTTTTTTAACTTTTAAAGATAAAATTTCAAAATCTCCCATATATTTTATTTTATAATTTACACGTACTGTTGTCAATTAAACAAATACTCTACAAATTTACATAAATTTTACACTTAAAATCAAGTTATCCACAACAACTTTAAAACTTAGCCTAACCATTTAGATGATAACCTTTTGTTTTTTCATAATTTAATTTTCTTTCGGTTTAAAAAAACTTGACAGTTCAAGTTTTACAAAATTTGCTTAAAAAACTTTATAAGCAATGTCATTTGATTGGATTATAGTCTTTTAGGTATGTTAGCAGGTTTTAAATATATGTTAAATTTTTTTAGTTCTTGTGTAAGCTTTATATAAGGCAATCCTACTACTGTGTAATAGTCACCATAAATTTTTTCTACAAAATCATCTTGAGTCTCTTGTACTGCATAAGAACCTGCTTTGTCCATATGTTTTCCAAAAAGTTTTTTTAAATTTTTTTGTGTCAACTTTTGCATTTTAACCTTGGACACATCATAAAACACATCTTTTCTGTTTCCTTCAACTATAGCAACACCAGTATAAACTTTATGAATACTTCCATTTAATTCTTTTATTATTTTTTTAGATTCTTTTTTATTTTTAGGTTTTCCAATAACTTGCCCATTTAAAACAACGACGGTATCTGCAGCTAAAACAACACTATTTTTATATTGTTTTGCAATAGAATTTGCTTTTCTTAAAGCAAGTTCTTTTACTATAAAAGACGGTCTTTTAAAGTAAGAAATTTCGTTTATATTGTTAGGTATAACTAAAAAAGAAAGACCTCACTGTTTTAACAATGAAATCCTTCTAGGAGAACAAGAACCAAGAATGATTCTTTTACTTGATAAAGTGCAGTAGTACCGCTTTTTGGGCATAAAGCCTATTTTCCGCTTGAGTAAATATAGAATTTTCGCACTTTTTCATAATATCTGAAGTTATCTCTTCACCTCTTAAGGCTGGCAAACAGTGCAGAACTATACAATTTGAAGAAGCTATTTTAAGCAATTCAGAATTTACTTGATATGGTGCAAACATTTTTTTTCTTTTGACTTTTTCGGAGTCAAAACCCATAGAAGTCCAAACATCAGTATATATTACATCTGCATTTTTGGCATAATTTACATCGCTTGTTACTTTAATTTCGGCTCTTGTTTTAGGTGTATATTGTAAAGTTTGCTTTAAAATTTCATTTTTAACTTGATATTCTAGAGGAGAAATTACAGTTAAGTCCAACCCTAAAATTGCAGAAATTGCAATTAAAGAATTTGCAATATTGTTACTATCCCCAATATAAACAATTTTAATCTTTTTTAAAGCTTCTACGGTTTTTGTCTTAAAAAGTTCCATGACGGTCATTATGTCAGCTAAAACTTGGCAAGGATGTTCGTAATCTGTTAAGCCATTTATTACAGGTATAGAGCAATGCTTAGAAAATTCTAGAACATCTTCATGCTTAAATGCTCTTATCATAAGACCGTTTAAATACTTAGACAAAACTTTTGAAGTGTCGTATATAGATTCGCCCCTGGAGCACTGCATCTTTTCTGCAGTTAAAAATATTGGTGTGCCGCCAAGTTGCGCCATAGCCACAGCAAAAGACACCATAGTCCTTGTTGATGGCTTTTCAAGCATAATTCCTAAACATTTACCTCTAAAAATATCTAAGTATTTCTTTTTACTTTTTAACTCAAACGCTTTTTTAAGTAAATTTTTTATTTCTTCTTTATTTGATAAATCGTAAATTGATAATAAATCTTTGTTTGCCATTATATGTTCCAACATTTTTGTTTAGGCGCTACATGTATATAATTCTACAAAAAAATATACGTCAAATCAAACTAGCAAAACGATAAGACACGACAAAGACTTAATATATATTTTACTTTAAACATTGCTAAATTGACGGCTTTAAACAAAAAGAGAAAAGTTATTCACAAATATTATCAGTTTGTGAGAATATTAATGATTGCGTAAGAAGGTTTTCTATAACAAACAATAGTATTTATAAAAAGTTTTTTATTTAAAAACAATATCATTGCTTACTAGTTTAGAATTCTTTATTACTTGTTGGTACCACTCATTCAACATTACATTAATTTTTGCATTGAACAGTTCTTCTTTTGTGGTTTTAATATTCTCTTTAGCAATAGAGTCTATCTCATAATTCCAGAGTTTAACAGAAGACGCAAGCAACATGTTCAATTTAACACCTGCAATCTGTTTTTTTCTCAAAGATTCGTACTCTTTAGACCTCATACTTAAAGCTTTTAAAAAAGATATATATTTTACAGAACTAAAAACTCCATTTTCTTTAAACTGCAAAGAATTTTGCAAGGCTAAGGTTAGCTCTTCGTCTGTGACAGAAATACAATAAAGTTTTGACTGTTGATAAAATATTTCATCCTGAATTAAAGCTTGTAATATATTCCTTTTTACTTGTTGTTTTTCATTATCTGAAAGATAGTTGCCTGATGCCCTTTGATAAGACTCTACAGCATTTTCATAAACAAACATATATACACGTAAAGGGACTTTCTTTCCATTTACTTTCACGGCATAGTCATTTGAACCAAAAAAGTTCACTATAGCACCAAAAACAATTACCCCAACAAAAGCAACAATTGTTATAACAAAAATTGCACGCACATGCTTTCTAAAGAAATTCATCATTCTTTTTGATCTCCATTACTGTTCTCTTTTATTGTCATTGCAGACTTGCCATAAAAACATGCACCTTGCGCAATAGACAATATATTTGTCTTAATATCGCCAAATATATTTGCTTGAGGCAAAAGATCTATTGTCTCAGATGCGTTTATGTTGCCTTTTACAAGCCCGCTAATTATTATATTCTTAGTTTCGATATCGCCAACAATCTCTGCTTTTTGGCCCACAACAACGCCGAAAGCATTAATATTACCTGTAATTTTGCCGTCAATCCTAATAACTTTGTCCGTAGTTACTGTACCTTCAACAATAGCATTTTCACCTATAAGAGTCTCAACAGATTCCAGTAAATTCTTGGATTGTTTTTTAGACATGTTATTTACCTTTTTTTTCAATAATTATTAGAAAAATAATCTGTTAAATATGGTTTTGGGTTTACACTTTTACCCTTAAAATGAACTTCATAATGCAAGTGAGGGCCAGTTGAAGAACCCGTACTACCCATTTTTGCAATAAGCTGACCTCTTACAACATATTCGCCAATTTTCACAAGCTTTTTAGCTAGGTGAGCATAAACGGTTCTATAACCATGCCCATGGTCTATAACTATAACATTGCCATAACCAGATCGTTTTCCTAAAAAAACGATTTTACCATCAGCAGTACACATTATAGGTGTCAAAGCAACGTTACCTATATCTATACCTGAATGAAAATCTCTCGTACCAAAAATAGGATGTGCCCTGAAACCATAAGGAGAAGATATTCTGCCTTCACAAGGCCAACCACATGGCGTTGCTAAAAAAAGAGATTTTTGTTTATAAATATGAGAAATTACTTCATCTTGACTTTGAGACATAAACCTATGCTGTTCATACAAGACATTACTCTGCAACATCAAGTCTGCATAATCAATCTTATCTAAACTTCCAGACAAAATTGACGAAAACATGTTTATTTGTGTAAAAGCAGGACCACCTTTACCAAGCATTGGGGCAAGACCTTCTTCCATTACAGATTTCCTTGTGTTTAGAGAAAGAAGCGAACGGATTTTTTCATCATTTGATTGCAATTTTTCTAATATTCTTTTGGTTTTGTTTAGCTGATTTGTAAACATGAGAAGTTTTACTTGCATTACTTTAATTTCAGTTTTTGCTTTTATATAGTCAAAATGTTTAACTACTACATATCCTGCAAATGTTGTTGTAACTGTCCACAAAAAAATGCATATACACACAAACGCAAATGAAATATTAATCTTAAAAGGCGACTTGTTATCATAAGAAACAAAAAGTATAGTAAACCTTTTCTTTGTTTTTTGCTTAATATAGTTTAATATATTCATAGAACGATTTTATCATACACTACATTTTTATGTCAACCAAATATATTCTAAATTTCTTTTATAAAGCAAGTTCTTTTAGAAGTTTATGCATGTAAGAGTTAATGTTTTATATATTAAAACTGTACACTAATCCTTATTATTTTACAGCGTTAACAGCATTTTGAAATATTTTTTTACCCCAACCATATTCACTACCAGAATTTTCTCTACAAGGATGTTGTAACGGAAAAATGTATCTTTCAGGATGTGGCATAAGGCCAAAAATGTTTCCCTTTTTATTACAAATACCAGCTATATTTTCAGTTGACCCGTTTGGACATAAAGGGTACTCTGGTTCTTTACCATCTTTTGTAGAATACCTAAACACAACTTGATTATCTTTATTCAATTTTGCAAGAAGTTCTTTATCTTTTGGAATAAATTTGCCTTCACCGTGCGCTACAGGCAAACTTATAACCAAAGGAAGGTTCTTTGTCCAAATACAGTTTGATTTTTGCTCTGTTTTTAAATAAACCCAACGACATTCAAATTTGTTTGAGTCGTTGTAAGAAAGTGTAGACTTTTGATCACAAAGCTCAGGTTCAGGCAAAAGTCCCATTTTAACTAACACCTGAAATCCGTTACATATACCAATAATTGGTCTGCCACTTAAAGCAAATTTTTTAACTTGATTCCCAAACTTGTTTTTAATTTCATTAGCAAGTATTTTCCCTGAAGCTATATCATCTCCATAAGAAAAACCACCAGGGAAAGCCAGAATATCATAATTTAAAATTTTATCTTTATTGTTTGCTAAAAAATTTACGTGCAGCCGTTCTACAAACGCTCCACAAAGTTCAAACGCACGTTGAGTTTCAAAATCGCAATTTGTACCTGCTGTTCTTAAAATAAGTACTTTTACCTTTTTCATATTTATGTCCTAAACAATTTACTATTAACAACTCTAAATAATACCATAAACTTAAACATATTAACATTTATATATGCTTGATGTCGGTCTAGTTTAAAACCTTATCTACGTTACTAGACTGTCTCACTCGGAGACTAATCGCAAATAAACATTGAACTGGGTCTGTCTAAAAACCTTAGCGCATGTCCTTACTATGCCTTTTTAGACACTGCTGCGTTAAAAAACTTGTGTTTATCACACAATAACCCTGCATTTTTTGCCTTGCATTGCCAAAAAATTCACAGCAATTATAGGCATTAGAGGTTTTTGACAGACCCCTTTTGCAATGTTAAATGTTTATTGCTTCATAGAACGCTCTTTAAAGTAACTCCAATAAGGTTTAAACTAGACAAAACTAAATGTTTTTGTGTCACAAGCGACTCTAAAAGTCTAATATGTCTTTAAACTTTTACATTTACTTACCAGTTGATTGTACTTTTCCAGCTATTTATAAGATTTGTCAACTTTTCTTTAAATTTTATTTTCCATTTTTGACTTTCAAACAATATAAAATCATTGTCACTTATATAACCAACTTCTGAAACATTCAGTCCTTTAAAAATTTCTTTAAATTTAGTTTCGTTTTTTGGGCTTACTTCAACCACAAACCTGCCATTAGATTCTGAAAACAAAGTTTCAGCTGGCGACATAGTATCTACGGTTTTAACAGCGTCAATATCAATATTTGTTCCCTTGCCGGAAGCAAAAGACATCTCACTTACAGCAACTGCAAGACCACCCTCAGAAGCGTCATGACAAGACTCTATTAAACCCTTACCTATAGCTTTATATATGCCTTTCATTATTGGAATAGATTCTTTTGGATAAACATTAGGGACTATTCCATCTTTTATATTTTTTATTTTAGAAATAACAGACCCTCCTAACTCGTTCCTTGTGGCTCCTAAAACGTAAACTTTATTCCCACTATTTTTAAAAGGCATTGTAATAGTATTTACTACATTCTCTATAACACCAACTGCAGAAATAAGTAAAACGGGGGATATGGAAAATTTTTTGTCACCTATAGAATACTCGTTATGTAAACTATCTTTGCCAGATATAAAAGGGACACTAAACGCTTTAGACATTTCATAACACGCATTTGCACTGCAAACTAAACTGCCCAAAATTTTTGTATTGTTTGGGTTTCCCCAACAAAAATTGTCTAAAATTGCCAGTTTCTCTATATTGCCACCAACACAAACAGCATTTCTTAAAGCTTCCTCTATAGCTGAAGACGCCATTTTGTAAGTATTTATTTTGCCGAAGTTCGGGTTTACACCATTAGATAAAACTATTCCTTTTTTTGTCCCTTTAATTACAGCGTAAGGGAAAATGACTGCAGCATCGCCAGGCCCAGAAATTTCAACATTACTGCCTTGTAAAGGTTTTACAACAGTTTGTCCTAAAACCTCGTGGTCGTATTGTCTTATAACCCATTCTTTAGAACAAACATTTAAGTCAGCAAGCGACTTTTTTAAAACCATTAAAAGTTCAGAAGATGTCAACTTAGCAGTTTTTTGTAACTTTTCTTCTTTTATTTCATATTCTGCTTTCCTTGTAGGTTTTGGAATACCATCATGTAAAAAAGGCATATCTATATTTGCAACTGTATTGTTGGCATATTTAAGTATAAGTTTTTTGTCTTTTGTAAATTGACCAATAAAAACAGCTTCAACATTTTCTTTTTTTAATATTTCTATTATCTTTTTCTTGTTTTTTGGCGGTACAGCAAAAACCATCCTCTCTTGAGCTTCAGAAATCCAAACTTCCCACGGATAAAGACCATCATACTTTAAAGGCACTTTATCTAAATAAACAATAGCTCCTGTGTTTTGGCCAAGTTCACCTATAGCGCTAGACAGCCCACCTGCCCCACAGTCTGTAACAGCTCTATACAAATTTAAATCTCTAGCGCTTAACATTGTATCCAAAACTTTCTTTTCTACTATAGGGTTACCTATCTGCACAGCACTAACATCAGAAGCCTGGTCTAATTGTACAGAAGAAAACGTAGCCCCATGTATGCCATCTCTGCCAGTTCTGCCACCAACAACTAAAATTAAGTCGCCAGGACTTACTTTTTTTTCTATCTTATTTTTAGGTATTACGCCCATTGTTCCACAAAAAACAAGAGGGTTTGCCATATAATCATGGTCAAAATACACAGACCCATTTACAGTTGGAATCCCCATTCTATTACCATAATCTCTAACGCCAGACACAACACCTTTAATTATTCTTTTAGGATGATGCACACCTTTTGGTACTTTTGAAGGTTTTGTAGTCGGATCCCCAAAACAAAAAACGTCTGTATTGGCTAAAGGTCTTGCGCCAAGACCAACACCTAAAATGTCTCTTATAACACCACCAATACCTGTTGCAGATCCACCGTAAGGCTCTAAAGCTGAAGGATGGTTGTGTGTTTCTACTTTAAACGCTACACCATTTTTCAAATCAAAGTCTATAATCCCTGCATTATCCTTAAAAACAGACAAACACCATTTTTTGTTTAATTCCACAGTAGCTTTAAAAATGGTTTCTTTTAATAAATTGTTGTACGTTTTTTTTGTCTTTTTACCGTTTTTAATTTGAGTGTACTCTATTATACCTGTGAGCGTTTTATGTTTACAATGCTCACTCCAAGTTTGGGCTATCGTTTCCATTTCAACGTCGGTCGGATTACGTTTAAGTTTTTTAAAATATTCTTGTACTGCTTTCATTTCTGCAAGAGATAAAGATAAAACATTTTTTTTACTTAAACTTACCAACTGTTTATCTGATAAATTCAAAATTTCCACAACATTACAATTTGCCACAGATTTCATTTTACACTCTTTATTTTATATTCTTGAATTAAAGTATTCGAAAGTAACTTACAAGCTATATTATCTAAAACCGTCTTTGAAAGTTCTCCACTTAAGTAATACCTATGGCCTGTTTTAATTTTTATATCTTTGTTTATTCCTAAATCTTTAACTGCTTTAACAACACTACTTGAAACTGTGTCTGTAATACCTTTTTTATATACAACTTCTATCATGGCTTTAGAAACAAAAATGTTATCTAAGTAACACTTGGAATTTTCACTATCATATTTTGTTATTTTATAACCTTCTGTTATATTGTCGCTTAACAAACAAGAAGCTATCATTCTAATTTCGTTTAAGGGTAAGTTGCCGTCTACAATATACAAACCACAATATTTTACTTTTTTTACTTTTTTACTAACACCTGATGAATTTATATCAGACAGTATATGCTCTCCTCGAGAATCTCTATAATTAGTTTTTGTAAAAATTTCTATACCAAACATTAAAAAGGTCTCCCTGTCAACTTTTCATAAGCGCTGATATATTTAACAAGAGTTTTATCCACAACATCTTCTGGAAGTGTTGGCGCAAGAGAAGACTTATCCCAATTTATACTTTCAAGATAGTCCCTAACATATTGTTTATCTAAACTATCTTGAGGTTTCCCTTCTTTATAAACGTTTGCTTCCCAAAACCTTGAAGAGTCAGGTGTAAAAACTTCATCTATCAAAATTAATTTGTCATCATAAAAACCAAATTCAAGTTTTGTATCTGCAAGAATTATCCCTTTTGTAAGTGCATATCCACTTACCTTTTTATAAAGTGCTAAAGAAATATCTTTTAACTCTTTAGCAGTTTGACTGCCCAATCTTTTTACTGTCTCTTCAAAAGAAATATTTTCGTCATGTTTACCACCCTCTTCTTTGCTAGAAGGCGTAAATATAGGTTCTGAAATTTTAGAAGATTCTTTCAACCCGTATGGCAACTTTATACCACAAACAGTTTGTGACTCTTTATACTCTTTCCAGCCTGAACCTGCAAGATAACCTCGCACTATACATTCCACATCTATTCTTTTTACTTTTTTTACAATCATAGATCTATCTTTTAAATATCCGTATCGTTGCAGTGCTGCCGGGAAATTGTTAAAGTCCCCTGTAATAATGTGATTTGGGACTATATCTAGAATAAAATTAAACCAGAACATAGACAATTTATGTAAAATTTTACCTTTGCCAGGAATACTTGTTGGAATGACATGATCAAAAGCAGAAATTCTGTCTGTAGCAACTATTAAATAGCTCTCTCCTAAATCATAAACATTTCTAACTTTACCTTTATGCACTAATGGCAAATCTATACTTTCTTCACTAAATTTCATTTTATAAACTTCGCCTCCTGCAAATTTATATTCAAGATTATAGCATTTTATTTTACTCTAAACACATAAACTGCCTGATGCCGGCTTAGTCTATAACCTTATCTACGTTACTAGAGTGTCTGACTCGGAGAGCAATCGCAAATAAACATTTAATCAAACTTGCAAAATGATAAGACAAGAAAGACTTATATGTATTTTGCTTCAAACAGTGAATAGGGTCTGTCTAAAAACCTTAAAGCATATCCTTACTATGCCTTTTTCTATACTGCTGCATTAAAAAACTTATCTTTATGACACGATAAACCTTGCGTTTTTTGCCTTGCATTGTCAAAAAAATTCACAGCAATTATAGGCATTATGGTTTTTAGACAGACCCCCTTTGCAATATTAAATATTTATTGCTCATAAGCCGCTCTTTAAGGTAACTCCGATAAGGTTATAAACTAGGCCGAACCAACTGTTTTTGTGTCAACTGACTCTAAAAGCCCCATATGTCTTTGAACTTTTACATTTACTTTTTAGACTTTGCCTCTACTGGACTTAAAATAACTTGAAAATAGTCTACACTTAAAAGTTTTTTTGCAATATTTTTTAAATCGCTAGACGTCACTGCGTCATAAAAAGAAGGCCATGCACTAAAATTAGTTTTGTTAAAAACTGACATATAAGCATAAGCTTCGGCTACAGCAAAATTGTTTTGAACACTTTTTTCCCATTGAGTTTTACAAGCCTTTTTGGCCTTAACAAGAACATCTTTATCAACATTTCCTCGTGCGATATCTCTAATATCGCTAATTACAATATTAATAAGACTCTTAGCCTTTTTAGGTGCACATGAAAAGTTTCCTCCCATAGATAGTTCTCTCAAGTACAAGTCAGTATAACAAACTGGAGCGATATAATATATCTGTCCTAATTTCATGCGCATATGTTCTATTAAAATTATATCCATATATTTATTAAAAACCCTAGCTTGTGCACTTAATGTTTGAGAGTAGTCCTCTTTTACATATTTTACATACCACCCTAAACTTACAGAACTTTTGTCAGCATTTCCCATATTTATTTCTTTTTTTTCAGGTTTAGGACGTACAAATTCTTTTTCTACAATATCATAAGATGGAACTTGTTTAATGGAAGCCAAGTAAGTTTTGATGTACTCTTTAAATAATTCAATATCAATGTTTCCAGCAAAAACAAAAGTGTAGTCTTTAGGATTTAAAGATTTTTTTATAAAGTCTAAAGCTACAGATTCGTTTACTTTATCTAAATCAGAAATTTCAATTTGTGTAAAATACGGATTATTTCCATATATAACTTTGACAATTTCTTTAGAGAGAACTCTTTCTGGAGATTTGTCGACATTTAACAAATCTGTCTTAAATTGATCTAGCACATATTTTACAGCATCAGACTCTATTTTAGGTTGACTAAATGAAAGATATACAACTTCAAAAAGGGTTTTTGTATCTTTTACGGAAGTGTTACAAAAAAAATAACGATCAAAATTACTTATTCCAAAATAAAAATTTACATTTTTATCAGAAAGTTTTTTTCGAATTTCTTGATAAGAATATTTGCCAAGGCCAGAATTAATACACATCAGAGCAGAAAGTCTAGCAGATACTATATACTGCTCTAAATCTTTGTAGGGGTAACCACAATTAAAAATTCCACCTTTAGCTAACGCATACAAAACTATTTGATCATCTTTATTTGCTGTTTGCTTTAAAATTACTCTTGCACCATTTTCTAGATCCAACTCAAGTGTGTCTGTTTCTTTCTTACTTACCTGTCTTAAAATAGCGCCCGGTTTTGGAATGTTGTCTACAAGATCACCTTGAATATTATTACTCAGTGGCGGAACAATTTTTGAATTTTTAACATCTTTTATAATTTTCTCAATTTCTCCTTTTGAAATTAAATTTTCAGTTTCTGGACAAATGGCAAACACTGTAAGGTCGTCATCTTTAAAGTACTCTTTAAATGCAGCGTTTAATTCTTTAGCTGTAATTAAAGGAAACATTTTTACTGCTGCGTTAAATATCCACTCATCATCTACAACTATAGGCCTTGTCCCAAGAAAATTACCAATAAAATTATTTAAATACAAAGAAGATTCAATACGTTTTTCAGACACTTTTGACTCAAAATAAGCAATATGTGACGTTTTTGCTCTATTTATTTCCTCTTGTGTCCAACCATATTGCAAAATACGTTCCTTCTCTTCTAAAACAGCTTTAATTGTGTCTTGCAAACCGTTTTCTTTTGCAACTGACTCGAATGAATAAAACCTAGAAGATTCTCCCACACCATAAAACCTAGCAAAAGCATTTATATATGGACAGTCTAACTCTCTTGATTTATCGCTAAAACGCATATTTGTCATTTCGTTAACTAGCATATCAATAAATACTTCTCTAACATTATATAAATTGTTTTCTAACTTTTTAGGAGTTCTTTTATAATAAAAGTACGCTCCATAATAAGTCTGTTCATTATCTGTTAAAATTTCTATATACAGATTACCCTTTTTAGGGCCAGGTAAATCGTATTTAGGATGGTTTAAAGGCATGTCAACTTTGGGCATATTAAAAATAGATTTTAAAGAATTTTCTAAAACCACGTCATCAAAATCGCCAACTATTACAATAGACATATTATCAGGACGATACCACGTTTTATAAAAATCTTTTAACTGCCAGACAGTTACATTTTTTACAACTTCAGGCAACCCTATAGGCCATCTATCTGCATAAATAGAACCTCTATAAAGTATTGGCAATACTCTATCCAGCCATATTCTTGTACCTGCATTAGTCATTGTAAGTCTTTTTTCTTCAAGAATCACTTTTTTTTCGTTGTCTACATCTTTTTGATTAAACAAAACGTACTGCATCCAATCATTGAGGATATTTAAAGCTTTGTTTGGAACAACTTTAACGTTTCGCTCGTCTGTTTTAATAGGGACTTCTATATAATAAACTGTATTGTCAAAATTTGTATATGCGTTAACTTCTGCCCCAAAACGCATCCCAAGAGAACGCAAGTAGTTTATAATTTCGTTTTTAGGAAAATGTTTTGTGCCATCAAAAACCATGTGCTCTACAAAATGAGCTAACCCTCTCTGGTCATCTTTTTCAAGAACAGAGCCTGCATTTACCACCAGGGCTAACATCGCATAATTTTCAGGCTTAGAATTTTTTAAAACATAATAAGTAAGACCATTAGGAAGAACTCCTTTTCGAACTTTTGTTAAAAACGGAACTTGGCTATCCGGAGAACCTAAACCCGCATAAACTTCCCTTTTTAAAGAACTGTCACAAGAACAAGAAAATGTGAATATAGCAATAACTAATAGCACAAAAAACAAAGCATACTTTTTCATAATTTGCTAACATGTTTTTTTATATTAGATATTCCTTTGGGAATATATTATCTTGACCTAAAATAGCATTATTATCAAGACTTTTCTTAAATCTTGCCATTTCTTTAATTCCTCCTTTTTGAAGCATTTTCTCTAAAAAAATGTGCCTAAGTTTGCCAATACCATGTTCGGCAGAGACTGTTCCTTTAAGTTCTACCACTTTACAAGCAATATCAATGTAAGACTTTCTACATTTTTCGTAGTCTTGCTTGTTTGCAGGCAAAATATTTACATGAAGATGATTTTGGCCGATATGTCCAAAAGCTAAGTTAAAAACGCCCAAAGATTTAAATTCTTTTTCACAAAAGTTTACTATATCGGAAAGCTTCCCTTCAGGAACAGCAAAATCTGTACCTACTTTAGGCACTTTGTTCTTTTTTATTATTGCATTAACATGTTCAGGAATTGAGTGCCTAAAAGCTCTAAATTTTTCTAGTTCTGTTAAGTTTGATGCAAACCATACTTTATCAACATCCACACTACACTCCTGTATAATTTCATACCATTTATCAATTAGCAAATCTACATCATTATCGTAAACATCTTGCTCAAACATTACACCAGATTCTGCTTGTATAGGAATAATAGGGTAAACGTCTCTAATAAGATTTAAAGCGTTTTTATCAAAATATTCCAAAGACATTGCATTAACACTATTTTTTAATTTTGCTTCTTTTGCTTTTTTAGAAATAGATTTTATTTTTTCCACAAACATGTATGCATCGTTGCGACGCTCAAAAAAGATTATACCTCCAAAAATATTTTTAAAATGTGGAAGAAGCTTTAAAACAGCTTCAACAATAACACAAAGAGTTCCTTCTGAACCTATAAAAACATCTATTAAATCTGAATTAGGGTAATTATAATATCCAGCAGCATTTTTAATATAAGGCAACTTATAATGAGGAAGTTGTATGTGTTTTATACCTTGGTCTGTATCAAACATTATGTTTCCTTCTTTATCAGAAAACAGTTTACCCCTTTCAATAAAACTTTTTGATCCATCTGCAAAAACAACTTTTAAAGCTTGCACATAATCTCTTGTTGAGCCAAACTTAAAACTTCTAGCACCAGAAGAGTTTGTAGCAATATTGCCACCTATAAAAGCACTTTTTTCTGTAGGGTCAGGAGGGTACATCCAGCCACTTTTATAAGCTTCTAATTTTATATCACTAACACGTGCGCCAGCTTGTACAGTAATAAAGGCTATGTTATCACTAACTTTTTTTATCTGTCCTATATTATTTAGCTTTTCTAAAGATAATACAGCCCCACCAAAAGCTAACCCCGAAGCCGTGTTTCCTGTAAGCGCCCCAGCGATAGTTGTTGGTATTTTATTTTTAGACATTTCAACTAAAAATGGAGGAATATCGTTTTCATGCTCTGCTATAGCAACAAAATCAGCATGTGCGCCACAAACACCCGAATTGTCTTGAAAATAATTTTGTATAGTACTCTTGTCTTTTTTAATTATCATAAAAATTGTTCCACTTACTTTGCTTGCAGTAACGAGCATTGGTTTACTAAAGTTTTAAGCAAACTGTAAATTTTAAAAGTTTATACCTTATATACACGTCCTATATTCCTGTAACATAATATCTAAGCCACTTGCAGACACAGTTTGTCACTGCCTAAGTTTAACCTGCAACTGCAACTCCAATTTTTGTAAAAGACTGTTCAAGTCGTTATTAACTTCTGTATCAGTTAAAGTTTTATTTTCATCTTTATATGATAATCTAAACGAATAACCTATTTTACCTTCTCCTATTTTAGTTTCGTCTCTATAAACAGAAAACAAAGAATAGCCTTTTAAAATACCACCCAGCTTCATAATATTTTTTATAACTTTTTCAATTTTAACAAAAGGTAAAGTTTTATCTGCAATTACAGAAATATCTCTTTTTACTAAAGGAAGTTTTGAAAAGGTTTTATATTGTGTTACTTCGAAATTTTTATCCTTTTCTACAGAACTTAAATCTATTTCACAATAGAAAACTTCATCTTTTATACCTCCAGTTATATAGGGACTTAAAATACCAAACTGCCCAACAATTTTACCTTTATGCATTATACTTGCTGTTTTACCAACATGATAATACTTTTTGGGAGTTAGGTTTTGAGTAATCATAAAATCTTGCGGCAAAATGTTTTTTATTATGCCTCCTCCAAAATAAAAATCATATTTAGGGCTAATTTTTTGCTCTTCCCATTTCCACCATTCTTGCCACACCCTTGCACATGCAATTAACGCAAAAGTTTTTCTTTCGCCTAACTCATTAAAAATTTTACCATTCTCAAACAAAGTAACTGACTCTAATCCTTGACTGATGTTTAACACCAAATTTTTGTAAAGGCCACAAATTAAAGATGGTCTTAAAACTTCGTTTTCCTTAGACACAGGATTTGCAATCTTATAAGAATACTTTAAACCAAACTTTTTAAGTTCGTTAATCTCACAGAAACTACAATTTAAAGCTTCACTAAAACCAAGACTATTTAACTTAACTCTAAAATCCTCTGCAGTTTCACAAAGAAACAAATCTTTTGAAGATGACAAATAAGCTTTATGTTTTTTTTGCAAAGGTATAGTTTCATAACCTTTAATTCTTACAATTTCTTCAATAAGATCTACTTCTTCTTTTATATCGTTACGCCATGACGGAACTGTACAAAGTATAACTTCACCTTTTGACTGCAAATCCATGCCTAAATATCTTAAAATTTCTATTATCTCATCTTTACTTATTTTGTAACCTAAAACCTTAAAAACTCGTTCAACTCTTAAAACTATACTTGTTTTCTCGTATTTAATATTTTGCAAATCTTCTTTTGCTTTTATTTTGCCGCCAGCAATGTCAGATATGAGGTTTAGAGCTCTCCAAAAAGCAACTTCTGCAATGTCCCAACTTACACCTCTTTCAAACCTATAAGAAGAATCGCTTGCCAAGTTTAATTTTTTTGAAGTTTTTCTTACAGACACACCGTCAAAAATAGCACTTTCCAAAAATACTGTCTCTGTACTGTCGTCAATCCCAGAATATTGCCCACCCATTACTCCAGCAATTGCAATAGGTTGATTATCATCTGCTATAACAAGCATGTCAGAAGAAAGTTCATATTCTTTACCATCTAAAGCAATAATCTTTTCAAACTCGTTTGCAGTTCTTACAACAACATTTTTTGAAGACAACTTTTTTAAATCAAAAGCGTGCAGAGGTTGACCTAACTCAAGCATAACGTAATTTGTTATGTCAACAATACTATTGATAGACCGTACACCACTTTTCTCTAAAGAATCTTTAATCCATTTAGGGGACTCTCCAACTTTAATGCCAGAAATTATACCACCTATGTAACGTGCACATAAGCTAGACTTTATTTGAATACAATTTAAACCTGAAACATTGTATGTTTTTGTTTTAGGGTATGTAACATTTTTTTTAAGTTTGGCGCCAATTTCTCTTGCTAAGCCTAAATAACTTAAAACATCTCCACGATTTGTAGTTATTTCTATCTCGAGTACAGAATCTACATCATCTAAAACATTCTCTAAAGCAACACCTAGCTTGATTTTGTCATCAAGAATATAAATACCTTCTGACTCTTCAGCAAGACCAAGATCCTTTTTGGAGCATAACATTCCTTCAGATTCTATGCCTCTAATTTTAGATTTTTTTATCTGAAAATTATCAGACAATAACGCTCCTTTTTTTGCAAGAGGAACAACTTGTCCTACAGATATATTTTTTGCTCCACATACTATACTATATTCTTTTGCACCGTCGCTTACTTTACACAAAAAAAGTTTATCGGCTTCAGGATGCTTTTGTATATCTAAAATCTTAGCAGTAACCACATTTGTCCAGTTACATGTATTTGAAACAACAGATGTTTCAATACCTATTGAAGTGAAAATTGAAGCAAGTTCTTTAGGGCCTAAATCAAAACTCACAAAACTTTTAAGCAAATTGTATGATACCTTCATTTTATGCCTCTGCTTTTAACTAACACTTCTTTAACACTTCTTAAGGAAATTTATTTCCAAGAGAGCTAGAACACTAAATCAACTTCAAATGCTGCTACTACTTCTCTTAATACACTTAACACCATTCTATCTCTTATTGAATCATTTATTGCAAACCTTATTGATCCGTCTACTGAACGTAAATCCTGTATCTTGGACATAAATGTTATCGCTTCTTTCATCGCCAACTCTTTAACTTTTGCATCTCTAGTATTAACTTTAAGGGTGGTTTTGCCTTATCAGATTTGTTTTTCAATAAACTCTGCTACTTTAATTTTTGACTTGTAATTTCACTTCTTCTCTTTCAATTTTCCTATTTCCTATCTTTATACCTCTCTTTCCCCTAACATACTCTCATGCTCTAATTAACTCTTTCAAACTTACATCTTATCTCTTTATTGTCGCCAAACACTATCGCTAACAAACTAACCTCCTTACTCTTGGACTTCTCATAGTACTTAGTTTCTCTTATCTGCCTCATTGCTTCTTCTATCTTACTTTCTACCTCTGCCTCTTTTCCTTTTGCATACTTGATCTCTACCACTACTACTCTTCCTTTTCCCTTTATCACTACATCTATCCTTCCTTTGTCTGTATGCACCTCTCCTTCTACTTCATATCCACTCATCCTCATTAGCTAGTAAAAATAATGAATGATAATATGACTCCCTCTTTGTGTGCAAATCGTACGGTATGTTTGCTAATAGTTCTTCTAAACTTCTTCCTAATCTTTCCCCGTCTTTCTCTACCAACGATTCTTCTATCTTCTTATTTATCCCCTTTATCTCTTCTGCTTTCTTTAACGTATACTCCTTCATCAAACTACTTAGAAATGCTTCCTTCACCTCATAATTTGGGAAATCCAATGTATACCATATCGTTCTTTCTACATATTCTTCTTTCTTTATTGTCAAATATCCAGTCTGAAATAGTAATGACACTGTCTCTATTTCTCTACTACTATCTCTGAGTGTACTGTCCATTACTCTTTGTTCTTCTACAAACTTTTCTACATCTTCTTTCTTCTTTATCTCTTCTATCAAAAATGTTGGCATCTCTGTTTCAAACCAATGCCCTGCAAACCTTTTGTTGTCAAAAAACAGTAACGTTGAAAATGGGTTGTATACAAGTACTTCCCCATCCCACGAGTACCCGTTATACCATCTCTTTATCTCTGACAACAGTTTCTCTTCTGTCATCTTTAGCTCTTTTGCTGTATACTCTATGTGCTCTTTAAAGTCTCTCTCTAACTCTTCTTGTGTGTATCCGCATATAGC
>JAIRNY010000021.1 GCA_031257835.1 Candidatus Endomicrobiellum cryptotermitis | reverse complement strand
CAGTGGGCTTGTTTCCTTATTTGCATTCACCTATTTTAGCATACTTGCCCTAAAAAGACGACTTGGGAATTTGTTCCCTCTGCGGACTTTCGTCAGCAGCTTCCAACCGGTTTCCTTGTAAGATAGTTTTGCTTTGAAATGAACAACGTATAGCACAATATAAAGATTTACCTCTTGTTTCAAAAACTTTGTGCTTTACAAAAAATATTGAAAGTATCGCTACACTTGCAAAAGCTAAAAATAAATAAGTGTTCAACTTTTCAAACAGCACAGGAAACACTAAAGCTACCAACAAATTTGAACACCAGTTTGCCAAGCTGGTAATGCCTGCACCTAACCCTCTAACTTTTAAAGGGAAAACTTCCCCTATAATAATCCAAGATATTGGTCCCCAAGTAAGAGCGAAAAAGAAAATGTATAGACATTTAGTAAAAATCGAAAGAATTATAAGATACACAAACATTCCAGAACTACCAAAAATAAGAAGCTTTTTTCTGTCTATTTTGTCCCTAACATATAATGTGCAAGCACAGAAACTAGTACGTTTAAAGTTCCTATACCAACTGTACTTAAAATTGCAGACGAAGTACCTAAATTAATGTTAACAAAAATTGTAGGAGCATAATAAATAATCGTGTTTATGCCTAGAAATTGTTGAAAAACAGCAATTCCTACAGCTGCAACTAAAGCTGGACGTACCCATTTCTTGGTTAAGTCTTGAAAACCACCTTTTTCTTGAGAAACTGCTTCTTTCATCTCTTGTATTTCTTTAGATATTAAATCTAAGTCTGGTTGGTTGTATTTGTTAATTCTTAACCTCTTTAAAACATTAATAGACGGACAAATTAACAACTTTTTTTTCGACCAGATTTGTCCGAGATGTGGAGTGATAAGACAAGTACCTATCTATCATAGCACCAAAAAGGAGCCCTCCTAAAGCACAAAAAATGTAAATTATTGTAGTGCTAATTCTTTTCATATTCTATACTCCTTTTTTAGCATTAACTATACTTTATTTAAATTTAAAAAATTGTATAAGTCTTTATGTTTATCAAATACTTTATCTGCCATTTTTAAAGAGCCCTCTGGCAAACTTGTAGCTATAGCATAACAAACCATATTGGCATCTTTTGCAGACTTTATACCATAAGGAGCATTTTCTATCACTAAACATTTTTCTGGACTTACCTTCAAATTGTTTGACGCTGTTAAATACGGTTCAGGGTGAGGTTTAGCGTTTGTTACAGTGTCACCTCCAATAATGGTATCAAAAAGATTGTACAGTTCTTTAGGAAGCATTTTTTGCGCTTCTCTTTTAAGAGAACCTGTTACAAGCCCGACTAAAATGTTTTGAGCTTTTAAGTGTTTTATAAATTCTGGAATTCCTAAAAATATGTCCCTTTTAAAGTACTTTTTAAAAAGTTCTTCCCTTTGCCCACATATACGAGAACGTATTTCAGGCGTTAATTCCACTTGATAATCTTTAAAAGCAACTTCTATTATATGGCCCCACTTAGCACCTTCCATTTCAAAAATAATTGACGGTCTTACGCGAACATTACATTTTTTTAACGTTTCAAACCATGAAATAAAATGGTACGGCATAGAGTCTACTATAATGCCATCCATATCAAACAACACTGCTTTAAAATTAAACATTTATATCTACCACCTTTTGTCGTCAAGCGCAATATATATTTGAACTGTCCCATCGGGATTATATTGTTCAAAATCAAAAGTATATGCCCTGTTAATCTGCGCTTTAATAAATAATAGTGCTTTCTATGTTCATCTTCACATCAAAAATTTGATATTTGCCAGCAAACTCTAGTTTTTTATTAGAACTCCATATATCCGTTGTAACACTTAAGGTATAATCTCCCTTAAAATCGCTTTTATAGTCGTGGTATACACTGCACTTTTAACTCCATTTGGAATTTTTGTACTTACTTTTTGCTACAGATTACCGATTTTTTGTACAATCAGCTTACCAGTAAAATTATTTGTTCTTATAAAATCATCAACACAAAGCTTTTTACTAACTTCTACCATACACCGTGCGCAACCATAAAGCAGCCATGGTCAGTAACTTTAACTCCTGCCAATTTCGCTTTTTCTACAGCTGTTTGCGACACTGATCCCGGCTGCATCCATATTTCTTTAACTCCTAAAGATATAGCGTCGTCAACAGTTTTGTCTGTCCCTTTAGGAGGGACTACTGTTACAACTATATCTGGCTTGTTAGGTAAATCTTTTAAAGATTTATAAACACATTTTCCTACAACAGTACCACCTCTAACTCCAACAGCCACAGTTTTAAAACCTGCATTTAATAAATCTGTAAATATTTTATACCCAAACTTGTCTGGATTTTCACAAACGCCTATAACAGCAATAAGCTTGTTCTTGTTCATACAAATCGTCCTCCTAAAAACTATAAATTAACTTTAACACTGCGCATTTAAACGTTTTTTGTGGGACATCTTTATAGCCTTTTGCAAGCTGCATATGCACATGTGCAAGGACGAGCGCGTCTAAAGGTAACACAAAAAATGCACCTACAATAGTTAGCATTCCTAACAAGCTTATAAAAACTAACAAAATTATCAGCGCAACAAACTTAAATAAGTTACCTTTTAGCATTTGAGCACTGTTTTTTAGAGATTTTAGTACGGGCTGTCCTTCTAAAATGTCAACATAAAATAATAAGTATCTAAATAAGTATATTATAACACCAAAAGACATACCTGCGTACAACGTTTGAAAAACGTTAAAAATAACGCTACCATCGTCGTACTTAGCAAATATGCCAAAAGAAACTAAAACAATAAGTGACGGCACAAGCATTATTAAAAACATACCACATATAAAGTTTATAACCTTTTCCGCTTCCAGAAAATAGTTTTTAAATTTTACTTGTGAGCCTGAAATTCTAGGCAAAATAGTGCTGGTTAAACAGAAAAGGAAAATTTTTGGAACTATCAACGAAATATTTTTAAAAAACACAAATTTTAACATGGTTTTTGAGGCAGTTATAATAGACAAAACGTCAAATTGCATAAGCAAAGATTTTGCTATAAAATATTGTACTATGATTATTAAACTAATAGTAAACAAAGTCACACCTAAAATTTTTGCCCAGTTTTCTTTAAAATTTTGAAATGAAAACTTAAAATCTTCACTTATAGAAAATTTCATATTTTCTCCTTTTTAAGAAACAAATTGTTGTTTAAACAATATTTAAGTCCTTTTTTGTTAAACCAAATTTTTTTAAAGTATCATATCTTGTGCGACAAATTTAAGAAAACTCTAGATTTATTTTCATTTCATTATGCTTACTTGGCTCAACAAGTTGTCCTGGATTAATATTTTCTACATTTATATTATTGTTAGATAAATAAGGTATTATTTTAAACCCTTCAAATAATTCAAAAACATCCCACGCTTTAATAGGCAAAAAGCTCCAAGTCTTATCGTAAAAACGTAAAGACATCTAATCATAAAAAAGTTAGCCTTAGGAAACAAATATTTGAAGCTAACTTCAAGCATAGTGCTAAATATAAACAAAGTACAAAACATAACAAGGTTACCATATGGCAGTTTTGCAAATGCTAAATCCAAAATTCCAACCACATTTAATTCGTTGATAAGTAAACTAGGGGTAGCATAAGACGTTGTTACAAATACGAGGCCTGTCAAAACGCATATAACACAAGAATCCCAAAATGTCCCCGTGCTGGAAATTAAAGCTTGCTGAAACGGATCTTTAGCTTTTGCACAAGCGTCTGCTACAGAGTTGGCGCCTGAGCCAGACTCCGAAGAAAACGTTGCTTTAGATATCCCGTACCTCATTGCAGTTATAATGCTAATTCCTACAGATCCTCCAACACCTGCTTTTAAAGAAAATGCTTGCGTAAAAATTGAACTTATTGCAGGTAACAAATATTTTATATTTATCATAAGAATTGTTAAACAAGATAACACGTACAAAATTATCATAAATGGTACTATAATAACACAAGCTTTAGATATAGATTGAATTCCTTTATATATACAGCAAGTTAATATAATAGACACTAATATCAACAACACTATTAATTCTAAAGACCAACTTTTTACTTTAAAACAAAATAAAAGAAGCTCGCTTGACTGAAATGCGCCATACATAATAAAACAAGTAATGCAAAGAAGGATTGCATAAATAATAGCAAGCCATTTCTTTTTTAGTACGTGCTCTATAACATAAACATACATCATACTGCCAACAATAGTCCCATCTTGATTTTTAACTTTATATTTAACTATTAGCAAACTTTCAGCATATTTTGTAGCAACTCCAAGAATGCCTGTTAGCCATAGCTACCGTTCCAGACAGATCTGTGCAAAGCGCTGCAAATGGAGAAATGTGGCCTTCTGTGTAACTTTTATTTTGTAACGTGTTCTAAACGTAATATAAATGTGCAAACAAAGCATGACAATTATTAGGAGGTACCCCCAAAACAAACTATCTAAAAACGCAAGAAAAACATGAAATTTTTCCACAACAATATCTCCTATTAGTTAAATGGATATTTTAATTTTTTTGTTCTGTTTCTTGGTATTCAATTACAGTATTTTTTATAATGTCTACTTTGTTTGCAATGCTATACTCTTTCGTTTCTTTTATAATAATATCTTTTAAAACAAAAATTGCCCCTACACTTAAAAATACTTTAAATAGTCTGCAAAATAAAGAAACCTCCACAGCTCTTTCTTTACAAACATTACGCTAACAAAAGCGTCGTCTAAGTAGATAACAGAACACCTATGTAAGGGACTTGTGAAAATACCATTTCAATTATATAGTTGCCACTAATGTCTGGATTATTTTTCAAGCTCGGAGATTGTAACAAAGTTATAACAACAACTAGCCCTGTTAAAGGGCAGTATACGACACCATCTAAAAAAGTAACTGTGCTAGAAATTAGCTCTTGTCTAAACGGGGTCCTTGTTTTTGCTTGAGCATTTATTACGCACAACTCTACCATACCGGACTCTGTAGAGTAAAGGTCTATCCTACTTCTAAAAAGTTTCTTTTGAATAAAGTTTGTTTTGAGTGTAAACATAGAGATAAGCAGGATAATAATAAAAACAGGTAATGCCGCCCAAGCAAAAGAGTTTAACTGACCAACAACAGCGGTAAAGCTATCCATTGCACCTCTTTTATAAAAGAAAATGACAATTGTCAGCATCTTTATAGAATTATACACAATTTCACTTACGCAATACAAATGTCTTAATTTAATATGGTTAACGCTTTATTTAAAAATGTTAGTTATAATTTATACTTGAGTATAAGTACACACACTTTTTTAAAACAACTTGATTACATACAACCTAATACTGTGATTCTATCTTCATGGTTAAAGAATCAAGGAATACCTAACAGTTTACAGAAAAAATATAGAGCAAGTGGATGGTTAAAATCCATGTAGGTGGATTGTCATCATTGAACTTACATTATTCTTATATGCAAGATTAAAAAATAGAGGAACAAACCTTCCTCTCATCCTTTTATTTCTATTAGAGTTTTTTATGACTAACCTATACACTTTTTCTGTGCTATAATAATTGCTATAATATTTAGACTTTTCTTAAAAATTGGATACTTAATTATATATAATGGAGAGGTTTCTGTGCAACAGCCCCAAGAAAGTACCCTAAAACGCAAATTAACAAATCGCCATATACAGTTTATTGCTTTAGGTGGTTCTATAGGTACAGGATTGTTTTTAGGGACAGGAAGCGCTATTTTTGCTGCTGGCCCTTCTGTTCTTTTAGGGTACTTAATATCTGGCATTGCTATTTTTATAATTATGCGTCAACTTGGCGAGATGGATACCGAGGAACCTATGGCTGGCTCTTTTAGTTATTTCGCCTACAAGTATTGGGGGAAGTTCCCTGGCTTCTTAGCTGGGTGGAACTATTGGATTCTTTATGTGTTGATAGGAATAACAGAACTTACTGCTGTTGCTGCTTATGCCCAATATTGGTTCCCTACCTTGGCTACGTGGAAAACCGCCCTATTCTTTTTTGTGCTTATCAATACCATAAATTTGCTAACTGTAAAAATTTATGGAGAACTAGAGTTTTGCTTTTCTATAATAAAAATTATAGCTATTTGCGCTATGATTTTGACTGGCGGATACATACTATTTTTTAATCCAAATCTTGTACGTGGCGCAACTATAGCAAACTTATGGTCATGTTCAACTAGTAGTGGGAATTCTTTATTTAACGGGATATTTCCCAACGGTATGTGGGGATTAATAATTGCTATTCCTGTGATCACTTTTTCGTTTGGCGGACTAGAACTTATTGGAATTGCCGCTTCTGAAACAGAAAATCCAAAAACTAATATTCCTAAAGCGGTAAACCAGTCTGTAATTCGCATTCTAATTTTCTATATAGGGTCTATTGCTGTACTGTTGTCTCTTTATCATTGGAGTAAGTTAACCCCAGACAGTAGTCCTTTTGTTTTGATTTTTGACAAAATTGGCTTTAACCATATTGCCAGTGTACTTAATTTTATAATTTTAACTGCTGCTCTTTCTGTTTATAATAGCTGCTTGTACAGCAATAGTCGTATGCTTTACGGGCTTGCTTTACAAAGCAATGCTCCTACTATTTTAGCTAAAACAAACAAACGAGGGATACCTATACCAGCGCTTATTGTATCTACAATACTGACATTTTTAGTTGTACCTTTAAACTATTTTGTTCCTAACTGGTTTAACGCTTTTAAAATGATCATGAGTTTTGTAGTAGTGTGCGCTCTTCTAAGTTGGGGAATGATAACAATATCCCACATAAAATTTAAAAGACAAAAAACTATAGAACACCATAAAACGGTGTTCCCGTCACTGTTTTATCCTTACTCAAATTATTTTAGTCTTGTTTTTTATAGTTTTATTTTGATAGTTATGGCTTTACCAAAACTTGGCATGTTTAAACAAGTTGTAGCGCTTCCAGCTTGGGTATTAGCGGTTTACATAGGGTATAGTTTATGTAAACTTAAAAATTTTAAATCAAGAAAATGGAATTATCATAGATGAACGAAACTCAGAATTTACAGAATAACAAACTAAAACGTAAACTTAAAAATAGACATATACAGTTTATTGCTCTTGGCAGCGCAGTTGGAACAGGATTGTTTTTAGGAGCAAGTAGCACAATCTTTTCTACAGGCCCGTCAGTCATTTTAGGGTACTTACTTGCAGGTTTATTAGTATTTTTCATTATGCGCCAACTTGGCGAGATGACTACTAACGAACCTATGGCCGGTTCTTCCAGTTACTTTGCAACTACTTATGTTAGCAATTTTTTAGGTTTTTTAGCAGGATGGAACTACTGGATAGAGTATGTTTTAGTAGGCATAGCAGAACTTATCGCTGTTGCTGCTTATGCTCAATATTGGTTCCCGAACATTGCCACTTGGAAAACATCGTTAGTCTTTTTTATACTCATCAACGCTATAAACTTAGCAACAGTAAAAGCTTATGGAGAAATAGAGTTTTGGTTCTCTTCTATTAAAGTGCTTACCATCTGCGCTATGATTTTAACTGGCAGTTACATACTATTTTTTAATCCTTCGCTAGTCCCGGGAGCCAGCATTAAAAATTTATGGTTGCCAGCAACTGTGGGACAACATGCTTTTGATACGTTTTTCAGTGGGTTTTTTACTAAAGGGTTTATTGGGTTTATGATGGCTTTCCCTATGATCATTTTTGCTTTTGACGGTGTAGAACTTATAGGCTTAACATCTGCAGAAACAGAAAGCCCTCAAAAGACTATCCCTAAAGCGGTAAACCAAGTTGTGTTCCGCATTTTAATATTTTATGTCGGGTCTCTAACAGTACTACTTTCTTTATACCATTGGAGCAACTTAAGTGTTTCTGACAGCCCTTTTGTTTTAATTTTTGAC